>JAILGL010000173.1 GCA_024696825.1 Lachnospiraceae bacterium | reverse complement strand
GTTGCATATGGGCTTGTACTTGCCCCTGCAGTCTCATATGGGCTTGCACTCACCTCTGCACTTGCAGTATCTGAAGGAGCCGCTGTTACTGTGGTCTGAACCTTCTTTACTGTTACAAGACATTTATATTTCTTTTTCTTAAATGTAGCGATTACATAGGCACGACCCTTTCTAACACCCTTGATCTTACCATGCTTTCCTACTTTTACTACCTTTTTATTTCTGCTTTTCCACTTAACTTTTTTCTGATTTTTCTTAGATAAATTTTTAAGCTTAAGCTGTCTGTATTTACCTACCTTTATGGTTACTCTTTTAGCGCTAATTGCTATTTTCTTTTTACCCTGCGCTACGCCAGCTCCCCCAAGGGAGCTTAAGCATAGTGCAAGACTTAAAGCTGTTACAGTTACTTTTTTAAATAGTTTTTTACTCATAACATTTCCTCTGCCTATTTTAAATTGATAATTATTAATTCTTTAACTATATCTCATTTCTAAATTCTACAGATCACCTGAAGTAGCATTCCAAAGAGCTATAGTTGAGAAGGTCTTATTACTATGAGCTGATCCATCATTGAGATGATCCATATTAACTCCAAAACCGGTAGAAATGTAATTATAATCACCTACAAGAGAAGGTCTCATATTGGTAATATCTACCCAGCTTACAAGGGTTGTAAATGGATCAAATGCATCGTCAGGAGATATCATATACTTAATACTTCCGCTTATCTGGCCTGTCTTAAGACTTGATATCTTAGATGTATAATTAGCTACATCACTTGAATTAACATTACTTGAATTCTCAGCAAGTACTCCTGCTGCAGCTGCTGCATATTCATCACCTTCAAGGTATACGCTTGCAGCATCTAATCCACAATACAATCTATATGCATTAACAAGCTCTGAGATTTCATTAGTATAACCTGTATTCTCACAAATGGTTGCTCCATTAGACTCAGTTGTATCAAAGTAATTAGTAAACCTTTTAATACTTGATGTACATTTACCTATTTCATTCATCTTAGCCATACTAACGGATCCTGTATCAAACACTCTAATAGCATAGACCTTATTATCACCATTTTTATCTGTATAAGCTTCTACAACAGGTTGGTAATAATCATCAGTTGATGCAACGTCACAATAATACTGCGATTCCAAACCGTAATCAGAATTATTGGTAAATCCTGAAGGAATGCTCTGTCCTGTTTCTACAACCAGCTCATCCTGATAATAGTACTTAGCATATGGTGATACCGTAGCCATTCCTACTACCTCTCCGCCTGAATAATATACATAGAGCAGGTTCTTATAATCTGTTCCAGGATTAAATACATAAACCATAACACCATAAGCTGTATAATAGGATCTAACCTCTGTTCCGTTATGACTTCTAACCTCTGATATTCTTTCACCCATTGTAGCATACATATTACCAACTGCTAAGGTATCCTCTCCCGAGGTCTGAGTTACTGATTCTACTGAATCTCCTTCATCTGAAGGTGCCGGACTAGGAACCTCAGGATCTGTACTTGGTGCTGGTGTAGGTGCTTCTCCATCTGCATATACATAGATTGGATAACCATTTGCAAGGTACTTGCAATTAGTACTGTCAAAGCCCTGATCATCTACAATTTTTATATAAACCATATAGCCTGAAGATGAATCTGTAACGCTTGGGAATGAAAATCCGTCCTCAGGAACCTCTACAAATCTCTTGGTTGGATCTGTTCCTTCCTTAATCTCATCTATGGTTGTATATATATCACTCTGTGGCCAAACGTTAGCCGAACTCTTACTGTCTTCATCTATTGAATACTGATATGTGGTAGTTGATCCGCTACTGTAATAATATGGCAGATCTTCAAACTTACAATAATGATAATATGCTTTACCATTACTATAATTACTTGATACTGTTATCTTATCGCTTAAGGTCATACCAAGCTCTGTATAATAATCTGATGCAGGGAAGGTTATATCTCCCTCACGCTCAAAGGTAGTAATTGTCTTAACATTACCTGCACTTGATGCAGTAAGTGTCATCTTACCTGATACAGGTGTTGGTGATGGTGAAGCACTTGGGCTCTCACTTGCTGCAGTAGACTCAACTACTGTAATGGTACAGGATGCTGTAATATCAGTATTATCTGAAATCTTAGCTGTTATCACTGCTGTACCAACCTTAAGACCTGTTACTGTACATCCCTTGGTTGTAACACTCTTTCTGATATATGAACTGTATTTTGATTCTAAGCCCCATGCAATACTTGCTGTGCTTGAATCAGAGGTTGCTGTAAGTAAATAGGACTCTCCAACCTCTAAGGTAAGCTCTGTATCTGATATGGTAATGGATGTAGCTGCACTTGTAACTGTTACCTCACAAACTGCTGTTACATCTCCTATAGTTGCTGATACTGTAGCCTCACCTGCGCTTACTGCAGTTATAAAACCAGTGTCATCTACTGTTACTACAGTATTACCTGAAACAGTTGGATTGCTACTTGATACTGACCAGACAAGCTCACTCTTGTCAAGTCCTATCACTGTAGCTGAAAGCTGCTTGGTTGCACCTTCCTTAAGGGTTACATCCTCACTTGAAAGCTTTATGTTACCAAGTACATTTATGGTTACACTTGCATCCTCACAACTACTGCTGCCTCCAAGAGCCTTTGCTGTAATAGTTACAGTACCTGCCGCATTTGCTGATACTGTTACTGTCTGACTTGTTGTATTAGCTACACTTGCAATACTGCTATCTGATGAAGTCCACTGAATATTCTTATTGCTTGCATCTGATGGACTTACATTTGCAGTAAGGGTAAATGTATTACCTGCATAAATGTTACCACCTGTAGGACCTCCTGTTATGGAGATACTGTCAACAAGCTTAGTGTCTTCCTCGACTACTACCGTTATAGTATCATATAAATTACTGTTTTCATTAGATGTTAAGGTTAAGGTTGTAGTTCCCTCTGCAGTTGCTGTAAGTGTTGTGCTTGCAGTTGTATAACTACTTAAGCTTGCATAAGAACTGCTTGCAAAGCTCCAGGTTACACCCTGCTCATCTGCATTACTTGGTGCAACTACACCTTCAAGGTCTACTGAATCACCCTCTGTAATTGTAAGGGTCTTATCACTAATGGTATCTCCTGTTATTGAAACACTTGATACAGATATTTTATTAACATAAACTGTTAAACTCTCGGTTAATTCTGTTCCATCTCCATTATCAGCTGTTACTGTAACTGTCGTAGTTCCATACTTAACACCGGTAATCTTTCCATTTGAAACTGTACAAACATCTGTATTAGATGAAGTCCAGCTCTTAACATATCCAAGACTGCCGCTTGGGCTAAATGAAGCTGTTATGGTTTCTGAATCACCAGGATCAAGATTAAGAATTGAAACCTCTTCTTTTGATGAATCAAGTAATGTCATGCCTGTAGATGCTACAGAAACTGTAATGGTACATTCTGATGATCTGACAGTACCATCTGTAGTCTTAGCATAAATAACTGCTTCTCCCGCAGAACGTCCTGTAACTGTTACATTATTTCCATCTTGTGTAAGATTTACATATGATGACCCGGATTTTACAACCCATGTTAAATCATCATTAACTGCATTAGATGGTGAAACAGTGGCTGTAATGGTTGCACTACTGTTAGTTCCGCCCTTTACTATAGTTGCTGTTTTCTTATCTAATGTAATACTTTCTACAACTATTGGCTCAACAGTTACGGTTGCAGTTGCAACTACATCTACACCATCCACATAAGCTTTTAGTGTAGCTGTCTGAGTTTCTGTTACTGTACCCGCCTCAAGGGTGATACCATATCTTCCTGTTCCTGTCTTACCAAGATCAGTAAGATTACAACTTACTCCTGTAGATTCAACCTTCCATAATACCTTCTGATTACGTGCATTAGTTGGAGAAACTACAGCTGTAAAGTCTACTGATTCACCTGATTTAACGGTTACTTCCGTTTTATCAAGACTTATACCTGTTACCTTAACCTCTGTTACTGTTACCTGAACCTCTGCATAAACTGAAGGATTACTTAAAGAAGAAACTGTAACAACTGCGGTTCCAGGACTTATAGCTGTTATAAGGCCGGTTTCACTATCTACTGATGCTACCTCTTCGCCTTCATAGACTGCTACTGACTTACTTGAATCTATTGAATAATATAAACTCTTATCAGATGCATTTTCAGGAAGAATCTCACTTACTGTAAGCTGCTTTGTACTGCCTTCCTTAATGCTTACCTCTGACTCCTCCATGGTTATTTGCTCTACAGCGATTGGTGATACAGTAACCTTAATATACTTACTAACCTTTCCTGTATCTAAAGCAGTAGCTGTAATATAAACATCACCTGCTGCCTGGGCCTTACATACAAGATTGTTATCTGTATTCTCACTGTATGTACTAAGTACTCCATCGCTATCCTCTACTGTCCATGAAACATCACTTTCTGAAGTAGTTGGGGAAATCTCTCTTGATACTGTAAATGTATCTCCAGGATATATATCATCCTTATCTACACTAAGTGTAATACTGCTTGCAGGTACCGGTGTTATGGTTACATTATAACCGCTACTTGTTACTCCGCCGGCTGTTGCATAAACTGTAACTGTTCCTGCCTTCTTAGCAGTAAGCATTCCTGTACTTGAATCTATATCTGCATAAGTATCATCTGATACTGTCCAATGAACTGTCTTATTAGTTGCATTTGATGGTGTTACTGTTGCAGCAAGTCCTGAAACAATGTCTCCGGGATAAATGCTCTCTGGAAGAGCTGAACCATCAACGGTAACTGCTGTAACTGCTACAACAGTTGTCTCAACTGTTACTGTACACTCATCTGAAATGCTTGTTCCATCGTGAAGATTAACTGTTATCTTAACTGTACAGCTTGAATCTCCCTTAACACCCTTAACCTTATTAGTAAGACCTGTTGTACTGTTAAGCGTTGCTATTGAAGAATCTGTACTCCATTCAATGCTTTCATAGGTTGCATTAGATGGTGTAATAGCTGCATTTAAATCTGTCCACTCTGTGGTATTAACTGTAAGAGTTTCCGGTAAGGTAATGGCTGTTGCCTGTGATCTTACAGTTACTGTTATATCTACACTAATGCTTCCGCCTGCTACTGTAACTACTGCTGTACCAGGACTAAGCACCTTGATATTACCTTCGCTGTCTACCTTAAGTACGCTTTCCTTGCCGCTTTCTACTGACCAGGTAAGAGTCTTATCTGTAGCATCAGAGTTAACCTCTGCATTTAACTTGTAAGATGTTCCATTAACTATATCGTAGGTAACTGCGTTATTACTAAGTCCGTCACCTGTTACATTGATATAAGAAATAGGAATATCTGAAACTGTAAATGTAATTGTTGCTGTAATGTTATTAGAGGTTGTAAATGTAATGGTTGCTGTTCCTGCCTTAAGAGCATTGTAGGTATAAACTCCATCTGACACCTTATTTACAAGAACTACTGTTGAATCTGTATTTTCAAAATCATCATTAATTACATCAACTGAATCCTCATGATATTTAGTAACATATATGGTTCCTGTGGCTCCCGTATTAACGCTGTCAGAGCAGGTTGTTGTCTCTATAACAGTTCCATCTGAGTGACTTGCACTACTCTTAGTTTCGTTTCCATTAGTCCATGAAAGATCAAGAGCAAGAGTTCTTGCAGTTACTGTAACTGTTATCTCATCATAGGCTTTCTCATCCTCTGAGGTTGCACGGATTGTTGTAGTTCCAATTCCTACTGCTGTTATATTTCCATTAGAATCAATTGTTGCTACAGCTTCATTTGCTGAAGAATAAGTGATTCCCTGATAGGTTGCATCAGCATCTGTCTTAGCGCTGATGGTTGTTGTTTTCTTAGAAGTATTATCTCTATCAAGAGTAACTGCCTTATTAACCAGGTCATCTCCTGAGATAGTTACGCTTGTTGCATCTATAGCCTTAACGTCTACATAAAATGTATCGTAAACTGTTCCTGTATCAAATGTAATTGTATTAGTTCCTTTTGCTGTACCTTCACAAACACCTGTTGAAGAATCAAGGCTTATAGCTGTCTGCTTATAGCATACAAAGCTTAATCCGTATTTCTCCATATTTGCTACTGTAATAGGAATACTAGTTCCATCGGCAAGAGTTGCTGTAACATAATTCTTTAAGTCTACCTTCTTCCCAATGTAAATAGTTACTCTTTCATCTGGTGCAGTTACTGAAACAACCGGATTATTAACAGTAATAGTAGCTGTTGAAAATGCTGTTCCATTAACTAACAGAGTTGCTGTTGTTGTTCCTTCACTAACACCTGTAACAAGACCTGTACTATTTATAGTCGCTATTGACTCATCAGCAACCTTAAATGTAACGGTATCTGTTGTATCCGCACTGTTATCTTCTTTTTCCTCTGTCCAGGAAAGCTGCTTAGTTGCATTTACATTAAGTGTAGCACCTGTAAGAGTTGCCTCTGTAATGTGGTTAGTCTCTTCCTTAGCAGCAACTGTAACTGTACATGTAGCAGTAACACTACCATTAATGGTTGCTGTAATAGTTGTTGATCCCTCACAAATACCTGTAACTATAGCTTCTCCGGAATCATTCTTTGCAACTACCGCAACGCCTGTACTCTCAGAATTCCATTTAATATCGCTTATACTGTCTGTAGTATCTGAAGGATTAAGAGTTACAGGAATTGCCTTCCGATTGCCCTCAATCACTGTAATATCTGAAAGTGTAATAGATTTTGCTCTTTTATAAATATTTACTGTAACTACAGTACTCTTATCCTCTGCTGAAGCTGTTATCTTAGCTGTACCAGGTGAATAAGCTCTCACGTAACCGGTACTGCTTACGGAAAGAATATCTGTATTAGAACTCTTATACTGTACTGTCTGATCAGCATCCTCAGGACTTACCTTTGTAATAAGCTGATATGTAGCCTTGTCATCGTCTTCATCAACATAAAGACTAATGGTGTTGTCAGAAACATTTGTAATCTCTATGGACTCAACCGGTACATTAACCTCTATTGTAAATGTAGCTTCGATATAAGTGTCTTCACTACTCTTAGCCTTAGCTGTTATGGTAGCGCTTCCCTTTCCAATAGCTGTAACTAAACCGGCAGCTACTGTAGCTACACTTTCATCAGAGCTTGTCCAGGTTATGTCTGTCTCAGTTATTGTAGATGGTAAAAGTGAAGCCTGAAGACTTACACTCTGACCTACATTTACGGAAGCCTTATCCTGATTAAGAACTATGCTTGTTGGATAAACCTTACCCTTTTCAACTGTAATTGTAACTGTATCTTTCTTTCCATCTACTGTTGCAACTATAGTAACCTCGCCCTCTGCCACAAATGTAACGAGACCTGCGTCATTTACTGTTGCAACTGATGTATCTAAACTACTCCAGGTTATTGGATTAGTAATAACCTCTGGGGAAGTGGTGGTTTCTAACTGAAGTGTTGAACCAACAATTCCTGTATCTGTTTTATTAGTAATGGTAATACTGTTTGCGCTTATACTTTCCTCTAAAACTGTTACATAACAGTTCTTAGTAAGAGTTGTTCCATTCTCACCCTGAACACTTGCTGAGATAACAGCTGTTCCTGCATTAACAGCTGTAACTGTTCCGCTGTTAATAGTAGCAACTGACTCATTATTACTGCTCCAGGTAACGGTCTTAACACTTGCATTTTCAGGAAGAATAGTTGCTGCTAAAGAATCTGTTCCACCAGGTGAAAGTGTTATCTCCTCTTTACTTATGGTTATGGAAGTTGGATAAATGTCTGTAACTGTAATAGTAGCTTCGCCCTTAACACCATTATTAGCCTTAGCTGTTATGGTTGTGGTACCGGCCTTTCTACCTAAAACATTGCCTTCACTATCAACTGTAGCTACGGATGTATCCTTAGATGTCCAGTCAACACCCTTGGTATAATCACCCTCGGCTGTTATCTGAGCTGTAAGCTTAACGCTCATTCCAACCTTTATACTTGAATTAGCTGGGGTTATGGAAACTGCTGTAACCACTGCCTCTTCTTTTTCTATAGTTATTCCATCTGAAGAAATGTACTTATAAACTGAAGTATCTTCAGTACTTACAAGCTTTGCATATACTACTGAATCTCCATTTGAAAGCTTGAACTCTCCTGTATACTCTTTAAATGTATATTTATCAAGATCTTCTGCTGTAAGTGCTGCACTGCCATTATATACATAATAATAAATCTTACAATCATCACCTGTAGAAGTAATATTTACTGTTGCATCTGCCTCATAAACACCAAAGGTAAGCTTCTCTAAAAGAGTTGTCCAGAAGCCTGTGTCATAGGTTATGCTACCTGAAAGAACAGGACCCTCTGATGCCTCAGGACTCTCTGTTACATCAGGTGAAACAGTTTCTGATGCTGTGCTGGTTGGCTCAGCGCTTTTAGTCTCTGCCGGTGTAGCACTTGGACTTTCGCTTGCTGTAGCTGTTGGCTTAGCACTTTCTGTCTGTGCCGGAGTTGCACTTTGGCTCTCGCTTGCAGTAGCTGTTGGCTCAGCGCTCTTAGTCTCTGCTGGTGTAGCACTTGGACTTTCACTTGTCTTACTACTTGCAGTAGCTGTTGGCTTAGCGCTTTCTGTCTGTGCCGGTGTAGCACTTGGGCTCTCACTAACCTTACTACTTGCAGTAGCACTTGGCTCATCACTTGGAGAATCACTATCTGTAGGAGTCTCTGAATCCTGTGGTGATTCTGAAACACCTGCGCTCTCTGAAGCTGCCGGTGTATTAGTCTGTGTTGCCGGTGTCACAGTAACATCAACTGTAGGTACAGCTGCTGACTGTGCAGGGGAAGCAGACACTGTGGTCTTCTTAGCCTTAACCGTAACAAGACATTTATATTTTTTCTTGCCGAGCTTTGCTATAGCATAAGCACGACCTTTCTTAAGACCCTTAACATATCCTGCTTTTGAAACCTTAATGATCTTAGTTTTATTAGTAGACCATTTGATTTTTTTCTTCTGTTTCTTGTTAACATTTTTTAATACTAACTTCGCTTTTTTACCCACATATAAAGTAAGCTTTTTCTTGTTAAGCTTAATCTTTTTCTTAGCACTTACATTAACACCATTAGTGCCCGTAAGTGACAGTGCGACGGCAAGCGTAACCGCCATAGCTTTTTTGAACGTCTTTGCTAATCCACTCATGTACATTCCTCCTAAAGTCTTAAACAGTAAGTAACCCGAAAATTCGCAGAATTTCCTACTGTCCATTTTACACCACGCTATCTTATTATGCAAAGAAAACAAGGCAAAAATATATTAAAAAATATTAATTTTTTGTAAATAAATTTTGCCTTTTTTCTAATTACCCATTATAATTAGATTTAGTATGATAAATGCTTGAATTATTAGGGTTTATCCCTGGAGGTTATTATGGCAAATTCAGATAAAAAATCTATGCTCAAAAAGAAGCTTTTGAGGTTTCAAAGATTCTACTTTGACTATATGAACTGGAAGCTATTTGATATATACATGAATGACCCCGCCAAAAAAGATTCATTGAAAATTTTAGATGATATTTCTGTGAAGGATGATTCCGATGATAATTACGAACAGATGATATTTTCTTTTTTGGATGAAGAGGAACAGTTGCAGGTAAGACTTACAGAGCTTACCACCATGAAATCAAAGGCTTCGGAAAATGATATTACATCTTTATTCTTAAATATACCTAGCGAATTTAAAAACCTCTTTTCCTTCGAGGTAAAAAAATCCACCGGCACTGCTGCAGGATTTATGGCAGATTTAAAGGGATTTGAGATTAATGCGATTTGCGAACTGTTAGAGCTTTCCTATAGAAAAAAAGGAAGTAAGGATATTAATACAGGAAAAATAATAGATGTATTTTTAGAAAACCCGGATTATATGAACTTTATTTTTTCTTCAGATGAGATACATATTATGTCCTATTTTCTTCATCTGAATCTCTGGCAGAAGGAGGATTACTCTACCCTTCCTGAACACATTGTAGTAATGCAGGATTTTGAATCCTGTATACTTAAGCTAATGTGCCTTGGTCTGGTAAATATAACCTACACAAGCGATGAAGAAAACCAGACAGCCTATATCTGTTTTACAGAGGAGCTTACCAAGATAGAAGAAAATCTTATCCGCTCCAGTAGGACTCTTGCCATTAACCGATTAAAGGCAGCCCAAAAGGATAAGGCATTAACTGAGATAAAAGGAATTTTAGACGAAATAATAGCAGAGTAAATAAATGTTTAATCTTTATTTACTCTGCTTTTTTATTTGAAATATTATTGATATTTATAGTATCACTTTTATCGCTTTTTCCCTGTTTAATTTTATCCTTCAGATACTCATGTCTCTTTTCAATTCTCTTTTCAAATTCCTTTAATCTTCTTACTTCCTTTTCGCTAAAATCTCTTATGTCCATATTTTTATATCTGGTTCCATCTAAGATTTCAGAAAGTCTGTTTTCCAAAAGAGTAAGGAATTCATTCTCATCCAAGGCATTCCAAAAGCCCTTTGCATGACGCCATTCGAAGCTTTTAAGATCTACGGATTCAAAATTTTCATTCTCCAAAATTTTCTTAATGGCAGCATTTACAAGCTCGTCCATTTTGCTTTGGGCCTCTTTTCCATAAGCCCAGTCAAGCTCTGCAAGAAGCTTTCCGGAGGCTTTCTTATCCTCGCCTTCATCCACAAGCTTGTAAGGTTTTGAATATCCTGCATCTTCTAAGGCAAGCCATATAAATCTTCTTATGACCTGCTCTTCAAAAAATACTTCGGCACCAAAACAATGAAACTCCTCATTTAACTTTTGTTCATGCTCTGTTATATAAAATTTTATATTATGTCTTTTTAATTTTTCATAGAGAGCAATCACCCTCTCAGTGGCGGTTACATCGATACTTCCAATACCTGATGCATCTACAATTATAACCTCTGTATCCTCTTCTATAAGGGACTCTATCTCCGAGGTAAACCGGTCAACATTTGCAAAAAATAAAGCTCCAGTAAATCTATATATTTTAACATGCTCTATCTCTTTTATGTATGGAGACCTGCTTAAGGAATGAAAAACAAAGTCCTGCTCACCATAGCCTAAAACCGCTGTTGGAGGGAAGGATGCCTTTCTTACAAATGCAAAGAAGGAAAGAAGAATTCCAACTAACACTCCATAAACAGTACCTAAGAAAAGCACTGTAAGCATTACTATGATAAATATAACAAACTCCGTTTTGTCTACTTTTTTAAGCTTAAGTAAAAGGTCAAATTCCATTATTCCTATAAGAGCTGCTATAACGATACCGGTTAAAACAGGCACTGGAAGATACTTTATAAAGCCTGTTCCAAACATGAGAATAAGAGCCATATAAAGAGAAGATGATAAGGACATAATCTGACTTCTTACTCCAAACTGATCTGCGATTCCGGTTCTTGAAATACTACCATTTACAGGACAGCAGCCGGAAATTGCAGACACAAAATTTGATGAAGCATAAGCTAAAATTTCTTTATTATTGTCAATATTATCATCGTATTTTATAGCGTAATTATTAGTTGCAAGAAGTGTCTCAGATAGTATAACAAGGGCAATAGGAAGAGCCCCTATTATTATATTTTCAAGATTATTTTTCACATATAAAACATCTGGAAATGTAATTCTTGGAAGTCCACTTTTTACCGCTGGTAAAAGCTTTACACCGTAGTCTTCCACATGGAAAATAAGGGTAAGTAAAAGTCCCACAACCATCATAACCACGCTCATTGGAATACCCTTTTTTATATGGAAAAATATTCTGATTATCACCACTGTAAGAATTCCAATTATAAGGGATGTCACATTAACTCCCTTTTCAGCTTCCTCTATTATGTGAGATATAAGCTCTATTAATTCTCCTGCTCCCGCGTCTCCACCAAAAAGCTTTGGAATCTGCATGAGAATTATGGTAAGTCCGATTCCCGTTATAAAGCCACCCATAACAGGTGAGGAAATGTATTTTATAAGCTTTCCGGCCCCAAATATATAGAATACAAAGAGCCACAGAGCTACAGCTAATGTTATAACAGGAACTGTTTTTATAGCTGCCTCTGATTCATAAGCTATACCAAGGGATGCAAGCATGGCACCTACAAGTGCCGCCGGTGCTGCATCTACGCTAAAAACAAAACGCGGAGATGTAGTTAGAAGTCCGTAAAAAAGCACAGGTAAAAGAGAGCCATATAAACCATAGACAGGTGGTAATCCTGCAACCATGGCATAGCCCATAGATATTGGAATGGACACTAATGCAACTATAAGTCCTGCCATTAGGTCCTTTCCCAAATCCTTAAACCTGAACCTTTTTCCCTTCATACTATATCTCCGTCCTTGTTTAGATATATTATAATTTATAATTTATAATTTCTAAGTTCTTTTTTTACTTAAAATATTTATCGATTCCGTTTGCAAGTCCCTTAACCATCTTCTTCTGATAGCCCTTCTTCTGCATCTTAACATCCTCAGATGGACAAGACATATAACCGAGCTCTACTATGGTTACAGGAATCTTACTCCAGTTAATTCCAGTCATGTTATCAACATGTGAAACATATCTCTTTTTGCAGCCTGTAGCCTTACTATATTCATTTAAAATATTACGTGAAAGCTTATTAGACTTCTTATATAAATTTTTATTATATGGATTTTTACTGCTCATGCAAAGTGTATCAACACCCTTAACAGAGCTTGAAGCAGCACCATTAGCATGGATTCTGATAAATATATCAGCACCACTCTTATTAGCCTTAAGTGCGCGCTTTCTGTTACTAATATTTACCTTGTGCTTTCTTCTGCACATATAAACCTCATAACCGCGTTTCTTAAGCTCTTTCTCAAGCTTCTTTGCAATTGTAAGATTTAACTGATACTCATAAACACCTGTTTTTACACCACGTGTTCCACCTGTAACCTTCATTTTCCTAGTCTTAGAACCAGGTCCAATTGGCTCAGTTGAAGTATCACATTTGTACTGATGTCCTGCATCGATTGCAACCTTGTAAACCTTCTTTGCAGTCGCTACATTTTTCTTAACATTAACCTTACTTACTGTCACAAATAAAAGTACAAGGCTCAACACAATTACCATACTTTTTTTCATGAACTTATTCATAATTATTTCCCTCTTTTCTTTGTAAAACTGCTGCCAGTTAAAATGAAATGCTATGCATTTATATTTAACTATCCTTCATGATGTCTCAACTAATTTATAAATAAATTAGTAATCTATATAAATCAATCCTTGCTTCTTGCCATAATTGAAAGAATTCTCAAGAAAAGATTGATTATATCCAAATATATGTCGCAGGCGCTGTCTACAGCATTATCAACGGTCTTAGGATATTGCATTGCTTTAGCCCAGTCATAACCAATGTAAAGACTGAAAATAATTGCAACTATAAAGCTGTAAAGATTAGAAGCAATTCCTAAAAATGCAAATATTAAACTTACTACCACACTAACTAAAAGTGAAGCAAAAAGCACCCTTCCCATCTTTAAAAATACCTGTGGGAAAAGCATTGAAAGACAAAGCATAATCACTACAACGCTGGCTGTCATTCCAATTGCATGAAATACTGTGGTAGGATCATAACCTACTAAGCAAAGGCTAAGAACTATACCCAGTGGAATAACCACAAGATTATATCCGATAAAGCTTACCACTGGATTTTTCGATGCATTAACCATTATAACTCCTACGATACAACCAATAATATAGGCTATCAGAACGGTTGCATAATTCATATGGATAAAATAATCTGAGAAAAATCTGCAGATTACAAAATTCATAATAAGACCATATGCTGTAATAAGCCCGATAAGTGCAGAATATGCTCTGTCAGAAATAATCTTTCCAGGCTCAACATATGAAAATCTTTCCTGTTTTTTGTTAAAGGTACTTTTTTTTGAACTGCTGGTATTAATAAATGGATTGTCGCTCATAAAGTATCAGGTTTCCTTTCTTTCCCACTTTTTTAACGGCATTAACCTCATGCAAAACATTTAAAGCAAGGGAGGCTGTCCCCCTTGTAAGCTTTAATTCTTTAGCAAAAATTTTACTGTCAAAAACCTCCGGAATACTCTCCGGAATTATAGAAACATAATCCCTAAAATCACTTAAAACATACTCGTCCACAAGACTGGTGGGAAGCAGATCAAAGCGCTCTGTATGTTTTTTTCTGTAATTTGGATTAGTATTCAAATATCTGTATTCATCACCATCAATTAGGAGAATACAGATATTTAAATTATCATTATTTAGATACATTTTCAGCTTGTAAAGCTCTCTAAAGGCATGAAAAACATTGCCTCTTTTTGGCGACTTAACAGGGTCGAAAATCTCCCCTGTTTCCTTATCCATCCAATAAATATTTTTCCTGTGAACTATAGGATGAACAACGGTTACAGGATACTCCGGTAAAAATGCATCCAGCTTTTTTCGAAGCTTGTCAAGTCCTCTGGTTTGAATCTCTATAATCTCTCCATCCCGAAAAATATCTGCATAATATTTTCCAATGGGAATCTCCTGATTATCAGTGTCAGGCTCATAGAAATTTTTTAAAACCGCATGGGTAGTTTTTTCGCCGAGGGTTCCGATTCCTCCGGTTAAAATATTATCCCCAAGAACCCTCTTTTTTGCTTCTAAAAATCTACTCTTATCATCTTCTGTAATATTCATATTTTTCCAAATATTTTCTAAATAATTATAGATATTTTTATAACTAATATTAAAACCTAATACACACCCTTAAGCTTATAAAATATTAATGAGCAGGCTTCTCTTGTATAGCATAAATACTCGGTTCCGGGCTTAAGTCCTGCCCCTATTCCCTTGGCATTTTTAAAGCCAATTTTCTTAGCAAAAATACAGCTTCTTGCCACATGAAAAGAGTTAGTAAAAATCACCACCTCAGATGACTCTAATTCCTCCTTGGTTTTCTTTATGCTCTTAGCTTTTTCGTAGGAATATTTCATGTTCTGGTAGGTGTTTTTTGACTTGTCCTCCATTAAAATCTTGGACTCATCAATACCATTTTCCATAAGATAATTCTTCATGGCAAGAGCCTCTGAAATATCCTCTCCAGGCCCCTGTCCGCCGGAACATATAAAATACACCTCACCCTTATTTTCATCGTAAACACTATTATAATATTCTAAAGCTTTGTCAAGTCTGTTTCTTAAATTGGTTGAAATTGTGGTCCCCATAACTCTGGCACCTGGAATTATAATTATATCCGGATACTCCTTTGGCTTATCGTTAGCACCCTTTATAACCACCGCTTCAGCAATTATAAAACTTATAATAACTATAGCCGCAAGGATGCAAATAACAACCTTTACTGCAATTGGAAAATGTATATCCTTAACACGCATTACATTGTGAACCGCACCAAGTGCGCAAAGCAATGCGCCACCTCCCAGAATAAACCATAAAAATGGATTATTCATACTGAAGTTAAAGGAATAAAATCCAAAATATAAAATATTAAATGCACCAAATACATATAAAAATATTTCTAAAACCATTAATCTCTCTTTTCGCTATAGTGATGGGCTTCTTCAAGCATCATATCCTTTACCTTCATGAGTCTTACCTGAGTACTTCTTTCGTTCTCATCAAGCTTCATGGTAATATAACGGATACCCTCCTCAGTGTTTGGAATAATAACATATTCAAGAGCATTAACTCTTCTTCTGGTTCTCTCAATCTCTGCAGCCATAAGCTGACAGGATTTCTCCACCTCTGCAAGCTCAAGCATATCCTGCATAACGTCTGATAAAGACTTTACTGCATCATCTAACTCACCTGAGGTAAATGCAAAACCATAAGAATATATATCATTTTCATCTGCTGTTTTTGTCTTAAATGTAAACTGTGGAATGTCAACACTCATTACATTTTTAGTAGAACACTCCAAAGATACTGACTGCTTAGGAGCCATCATGGCAGCGTTCAGAGTTGGCTCACTCATTCCCGCTTTAGCTATAACAAAATTGGTATTTGCCTTCTTGATGCCTTCCTCAACCTTAAGTCGAAGCTCCATATTTCTTTTTGCCAGATCCAAAAACTGTCTCATAAGCTCATCTCGCTTATCCTTTAAAAGTTTATGTCCTCTTCTGGCAGTTCCAAGCTTTTTCTTAAGTCGGGTCAGCTCCATTCGGGTAGGATTAACTACTACATTAGCCATAGCTGTCCTCCATTCTTACTTTCCTAACTATTAGTAACTAATTATTTGCCATAATATTCATCAAGGAACTTATCATCAATTCTCTTAAGCTCTGCTCTAGGAAGCATGGATAAAAGCTTCCAGCCAACACTTAAGGTTTCCTCTATGGATCTGTCTGTCTCATAGCCCTGACTTACATACTCTTTCTCAAATGCCTCTGCAAATTTAGCATAGATAAGATCGATTTCTGTAAGAGCTGATTCACCAAGGATTGTCATAAGTTCCTTAGCATCCTTACCTCTTGAGTAAGCAGCGAAAAGCTGGTTCATGGTATTAGCATGATCTGCTCTTGTCTTACCTTCACCGATACCCTTATCCTTAAGACGTGAAAGAGAAGGAAGTACGTCGATAGGTGGCATAAGACCTTTTCTATAAAGCTCTCTTGAAAGGATAATCTGTCCCTCAGTAATGTAACCTGTAAGGTCAGGGATTGGATGAGTCTTATCATCCTCAGGCATGGTTAAAATAGGAATCATAGTAATACTTCCGCTCTTTCCAGCCTGTCTTCCTGCACGCTCATAAAGAGTAGCAAGGTCAGTGTACATATATCCAGGATAACCTCTACGTCCAGGAACTTCCTTTCTTGCCGCAGAAACCTCACGAAGAGCATCTGCGTAGTTTGTTATATCTGTTAAAATTACAAGTACGTGCATACCCTTTTCAAATGCAAGATACTCAGCAGCTGTAAGTGCCATACGAGGTGTGGCAATACGCTCAACTGCAGGGTCATTTGCAAGGTTTACAAAAAGTACTGTTCTGTCGATAGCACCGGTCTCTGTAAAGCTCTGCTTAAAGTAATCAGCTTCCTCAAAGGTAATACCCATAGCCGCAAATACAACGGCGAATGGCTCGTCTGTTCCTCTAACCTTAGCCTGTCTTGCAATCTGTGCAGCAAGCTGTGCATGAGGAAGACCTGAAGCTGAGAAAATAGGGAGCTTCTGTCCTCTAACGAGGGTGTTAAGACCATCTATTGCTGATACACCGGTCTGAATAAACTCTGATGGATATATTCTAGCCGCAGGGTTCATGGCAAGACCATTAATATCTCTTCTCTCATCTGGAAGTATCTCAGGACCGCCATCGATAGGATGTCCAAGTCCGTCAAACACACGGCCAAGCATATCCTCAGATACACCAAGCTCCATGCTTCTTCCTAAGAAACGTACCTTACTGTCGGAAAGATTGATACCTGCTGAGTTTTCAAAAAGCTGAACAAGTACATCATTACCGTTTACCTGGAGAACCTTACAACGTCTGATTTCTCCATTTGCTAACTCTATCTCACCCATTTCATCATAAGTAACATCCGTAACGTCATGCACAAGCATAAGTGGGCCTGCTACTTCCTGTATGGTTCTATATTCCTTAGCCATAATTCCTCCTTAATCTGACTTATCTCTCACTCATATATAGTCATTAAAAATTAATCGTCCTCAGATGCTGCAATTGCCTGTGCAATCTCTCTTGCAAGCTGTTCATTAACGCTGTCATACTCTTCTTTAATATTCTCAGGCAATGTATATTTATATCTACCGATTCTTTCACGAACATCCATGGAAAGAATATTTTTAATGCTTGCTCCCTGCTCTAAAGCTTCCTTTGACTTCTCATAGAAATCAACCACAAGCTCCATCATAAGGAACTGCTTCTCAAGTGGTGTGTAAGTATCAACTTCATGGAAGGAATTCTGATGTAAGAAGTCCTCACGTATAGAACGTGCAGCCTCCATCTTAAGTCTGTCGCCCTTACTAAGAGCGTCCATTCCGACCATCTTAACGATTTCATCAAGCTCAGCCTCTTCCTGTAAAAGAGTCATAAGCTTCTGTCTATCCTTAATCCACTCTTCATTAACATTTTCCTCAAACCAGCTACCGATATTGTTAAGGTAAAGTGAATAACTGGTAAGCCAGTTAATAGCTGGGAAATGTCTCTTATAAGCAAGAGCTGCATCAAGTCCCCAGAATACCTTTACGATACGGAGAGTTGCCTGTGATACAGGCTCTGAAATATCTCCACCAGGAGGTGAAACCGCACCGATAACTGAAAGTGCACCTGTTCTTGGCTCGCTACCAAGAGTCTTAACCATACCTGCTCTCTCGTAGAACTGAGCAAGACGGCTACCAAGGTAAGCAGGATAACCTTCCTCACCTGGCATCTCCTCCAAACGACCTGACATCTCACGAAGAGCCTCGGCCCATCTTGAAGTAGAGTCTGCCATAAGAGCAACTGAGTAACCCATATCTCTAAAATACTCAGCTATGGTAATACCTGTATAGATAGAAGCCTCTCTGGCTGCAACGGGCATATCTGAAGTATTTGCAATAAGAACTGTTCTTTCCATAAGTGAGTGACCTGTCTTAGGATCCTTAAGCTCAGGGAACTCATTAAGAACGTCTGTCATCTCATTTCCACGCTCACCACAACCGATATAAACAACTATATCTGCTTCTGCCCATTTTGCAAGCTGATGCTGAATAACTGTCTTTCCACTTCCGAAAGGTCCTGGAACTGCTGCAACACCACCCTTTGCAATAGGGAAAAATGTATCTACAACTCTCTGTCCTGTTACAAGTGGCATACTTGGTGGAAGCTTCTCTGCGTAAGGTCTTCCATTTCTAACCGGCCACTTCTGCATAAGAGTTACGTTCTTTTCTCCATCAGCTGTTTTTACAACACAAACTGTATCTTCTACTGTAAACTCACCTGATTTAATATCTGTGATCTCACCCTCGATACCAAATGGAACCATAATTTTCTGAGTAACTACAGGAGTTTCCTCAACTGTTCCGATTATATCTCCGGCTACAACCTTATCACCCTTTTTAAGAGTAGGCTTAAAAGTCCACTTAGCTTCTCTACTAAGAGAAGGAACCTCTACACCTCTCTCAAGGTTATTACCTGATTTCTTCATGATCTCTGTAAGAGGTCTCTGAATACCATCATATATACTACTTATAAGTCCCGGTCCAAGCTCAACGCTCATAGGCATTCCTGTAGATTCTACAGTCTCGCCCTTACCAAGACCTGAGGTCTCCTCATAAACCTGAACTGAGGCCTCATCACCATGCATCTCTATTATTTCACCAATAAGTCTTTTTTCACTAACACGAACCACGTCGAACATATTCGCATCGCGCATGCCTTCTGCGATTACAAGAGGTCCGGCTACTTTTTTGATTTTGCCTGTTGCCACTTTTATATCACACTCCTTCTACTTGATATCTAAAGTTCCTAACCGCCGTTTTTTCTATACATTAATATACATTTAAATGATTTACATATCTTCACCAAAAAGAATATCACTTCCAACGGCCTGCTCTACTGATTTCTTAACACCACTAACTCCGGCTCCTGTATTACCTTTAATACCCGGAATCTGTATAATTGCCGGTGTTACCTTTTCTATATATTTGTTTATGATTTTTCCCATTTCTTTAGCAAGATTTTCGGTAACATATATAACGGCAACATTGCTGTCTGCAAGGGTTTTCATAATTTCTTCACCCTCGTCGGCATTATTTACAGGAAAGGTTTCCATTCCTAATGCCTTAAAGCCATATATGCTATCGTAATCTCCTACGACTGCAACTCTATACATACATTTCCCTCAGTCTTTCTCTTATATCACTTTCCGGAAGCTGATTAAGCTTACCTGAAAGTATAATCCTAACTGTTTTTATCTCATTAAGTCTTGCTAGTACGTATGCAACCAGTGCTCCTATGGTAAATGAATTGTATTTCTGAGGCTTAATGGTTTCCATAATAAGATTGTCACACCAGCATTCAAATGCTGCCTGACCCTTATCATAGACATCAGCAATACCAGCATATTCAGTCTCTCCAAGATATCTTAAAATCTCTTCAACACCCTGAAGTGCTGTCTGCATAAGCCTTTCAATACTTACGGTTTTTGTAGGAACCATCGCTCTCTTCATAAAGTCTGTGGACTTATGTGTAAGGCTTGCTCTAAGGGCAATCCTAATATCTGCTATAGCTACATACCTTTCGGCATATTCCTTTAAAAGCCCATCCTCTGCATCTTCTCCTGCTGCAAGTATGGCACTAAGAGCTGCCTTATCAATGATGATGTCGCAAATCTGACCATCCATTGTATGAGAGAAACTCTCAAAGGCTTCACTGGCGCATTCCTGCATATCCTTAGGCAGCTGTGAAAAGTCACCTGCTTTAATGAGCTCAACCATTTTCTCCCCCGAAGGGTTTGTATCCTTTATAAAAACATTAGCCCCGGCATCACCGGAAACCACAGTCTTAATGGCAGCCTTAAGGTTGTGATATAAATCAGGAATAAGAAGAACCTCAAATGCACTCATATCAGGAACCATTTCTCTGATATCTGCCCAGGTTTTCTCCTCTTCAACTGTTAAAAGCTTGTCTGCTGATTCATTAGACTCCTCAGGATTTCCCCAGCCATGATCATGTAAAAATCCTATGGCTGACTCATAATCCTTCTCGGCTATAAGCTGTTCTAATACTGTTTTTGTAAAGAGATTTAACTCCAGGGAGCGGACTCTGGCAATAGCATAAACATAATTTTTTGCCATATTCTACCTCCTGAATAAATAAGCACTCACTTCGTCTGATAACTTATTCTGGTTTTCTCTAAAGAGAGCTTTTATGGAACAATTCTCTTCGATTCCACCATATACAAGTATAAATCCACCCTCGATATCAGCTGCTTCATCCTTAACACTAAGCTCTCCGCCAGCTTCCTTAGCAAGGGTCTTTACACTATCCTTAAATGTAGCAGGGCATCTGTCTAAATCCTTCTTAGATAACAGAAGCTCTCCCTTTTTATTCTGAACATGTTTTTTAAGTATCTTTTCTAAAAATGAAAAATACTCGTCTGTATCTTTATTTAGAATAGACTCATAAGCTTTATCTAAAATATCTGAGATTATCTCCTGCTTAGCAGCAAGTATGGTCTGTCTCTTCTTAAGATCTGAAGAAGACTTAGCCTGAAGATTACCACTCTTTTCAAGAGCATCCTTGCGGATTTCAGAATCATTTTTAATTCTGTCAGCTTCCTTCTTAGCCTCAGCTAAGATTTCTTTCTCCTCAGCCTTTGCCTTATCAATAATCTCACTACAGCTTTTAGATGCATCATTCTGAATCTGATCTATCAGTTTATTTAATCCATCCATTTAGCTAATTCCTTCCACGGTATATTATAAATTCATATGTTACTATGCTTCTATACTGCTTATATAATTCTAACTAATTAAACAGGAATGTTGTTTACTGCAAGAATTGATACAAGAAGAGCGAGAATAGCATATGTCTCAACCATTGCTGGGAAAAGCATAGCCTTACCAAACTGATCTGGCTTCTTAGCAACGATTCCGATAGCTGAAACAGCTGTCTTACCCTGATGTCTTCCTGAAACAAGACCTACAACAGCGATTGGTAAACAAGAAGCTAAAACCATAAGACCTGTTGCAACTGAAAGCTCTGCAGGCTGTCCACTAAGAAGACCAACCTTAGAAAGTGCGATAAATGCAACTAAGAGTCCGTAAATACCCTGTGTACCTGGAAGAAGCTGTAAGATAAGAACCTTAGCGAACTTGCTTGGATCCTCTGTTACTACTCCTGATGCTGCCTGACCTGCAACACCAACACCAAATGCTGAACCCATACCTGAAAGAATAACTGCTATAGCAGCTCCAAATAATGCATAAACTGTACCCATTGTCATAATAATTTCCTCCTGAAAATTTTTAATAAAATATTTAAATACTATTCCTCTCCATCTTCTACGTCTACATATTTAGTAGTTTCTGTAAACGGTGTAAATGGACGTCCTCCGCCTTCGTAGAATTTACCAAAAAACTCTACATACTGAAGTCTACAAGTGTGAACATAAGCACCTAACAGATTTACCGCCATATTAAATATATGACCAATAATAAATACTATGATAAATACTATTACGCCGCCAACGCTCGCTCCAAGCATACTTCCCATCTGGTTAATAACCTGTGCTATAACTCCTGTCGCAAGACCAAGTGCTAAAAGTCTTGAATAAGAAAGAAGGTCTGAAACCCATCCGGTAATGTTATATAAGTCGTAAAGGCCAAGAGCAAGTCTTACCACCGGATTCTTATTAGCACGTCCACTCATCAAGAATATAATTACTGCGCCAATTATAGCTAAAGCATAACTTAGATTCTTAACACTGTCTGGAAATGTTATATTAACCTGTGCTATTGAAGCAAAAAGACTGGTTGGTATTAACATAAGTAAAAGACCAGTGATAAGCATCATCCATGAAATTACATCACTAACTAAACCAACAAAATCTTTTTTCTTAATAAGGGTATATCCTGCTAAGATAAGACCAAAGAACAAATGCGCCAAACCTATTGCAAGTGATATAATAAGCATCCTCATAGGTTCCTTTATTGGTTCAAACCATATAGGTTTGATAGTGACCTCATGACCAAAGAATACTCTGGAAATAACCGCTATTCCGTCTCCAAAATATCCTCCAAATAAAACTCCCCAGAAAAGTGTAGACAATCCACAATACATGAAAAGTCTTATGGAATTTGCAAAGCCTGTACTCATCTTTGGATACTTCTTTAAAATTATAAAGCAAGCCAAAAATACGATAAGTCCATAGGCTGCATCACTGAGCATGAGTCCGAATAAAATAATATAACAAAGACTCATAGGAGCCGTCGGATCCATCTCTCCTTTTCCAGGTAAACCGAAGGATGAAAGCACTCCCTCTCCCACTGTAAAGAACTTTTTGTTCTCCAGTTTTATAGGAGGTTCTTCATCTTCCTCTAAATCAAAAATCTCTACATAAAGAGAAAACTTTTTATTCAATTTTTCTTCTACTTTTCCTGCTTCCTTAGCCGGAATATAACCGGTAATAATAAAGGTTGATTCTGACTGAATAATACTACCAAGAACAACATATTTATCTTTTCTGATAGTATAATAATCCGCAAGAATTTCAAATATTTCTCTGTTCTTACTAAGCTCAACTATCTTATCAATAGTATCCTGTTTTTTCTTCTCTAAATCTCTAATATCCTGTTCGTATTTTTTAATCTTACCCTCAGGAGTTCTGTGAGAGAAAAATGGAATCTTTACAAAGCCTTCAGCTCTAAGGGTTTCCTCAAATAACGCCGCATCTTCATTAAGACACATGGCAAATACATAGGTTGCATCCTTATCAACTCCGATGACCTGTACGTGATAGCTTTCAAGCTCCTTATTTCTTCCCGTTACAAGCTCGTGAATCTTAGCTTCGTCTAAGCCCACAGGCATGGTTCCAAGAAATACCTTGGTTTTCTTAGTGCCCTCTGTATTAATAGGAATATCCATATTAATCCACGGCTTCAAACCTTCTATGGAAATGTTATATCTTGCGATATCTGAGTCACATTGCTCTATTTCCTTATTAAGATTCATGACCTCACTTACAAGAAGATTTAGCTTATGTCGGTTAGTAACGACATCATCATATTTCTCCTCTTTAATGTCTCGCTTACCTTCAAGAGAAGCAAATATGGACTTGTCCTCCGGCGCATAGGTATTGATAATCTCTAACGCATGCTCCGTATTTTGGACTCTCTTTTCATAATGCGCTCGCCTTGTGGAGGTATTCATTCGTTTGAAAAAGTCGGTTTCATCCAGATTGGTTTCAATCTCAACTACACTCAACCCTTGCAAATACTCCAGCACGGCCTTCCTGTCTTTTTTCATAGCGCAGATATGAATTTTTTTCATAGCTGCAATTGCCATAACTACTCCATTCCGGTGCATCTGACTAAATACTAAATGTTTAAACCACAATTACTAAATATAAAAAAGCCTTAAAACATTTTTCAAGATGCTTACCTTACATAATTAAATAATTAAAAAACTAAATCCAAAAAACAAAATAAAAATTAAACTAATGCATTTATAACAATGTCAATAGCTTCCTTTTCATTTTTAGAAGCCTTATCCTTAAATGCTTTGATCTCTGATTCAGCCTCTTTAATAGCCTTATCTGCCATAGCATTTTCCTGCTTCTTTAATTCTTCCTTCTTGTTAGCAACACTAGCCTTTGCGTCCTCACCAGCCTTTTCGATGAGCTCCGCCGCCTTCTTTTTGGCATTAGCCTTAATATTTACAGCCTCTTCCTCAGCATCTCTAACCTTCTTTACTGCCAAGTCTTCAGCTGCTTCAACTTTTTTCATGGTTTCTTTTAGCATATTATTATCCTTTCCTCTCTAATACCTATAAGCATACCTATCTCACAATTATACGAAATTATAGTAAAAAAGTAAAGTAAAACGAAAGTAAAATGGGATAAAAATACAATAAAAATGGACAAAAACCATCAAAATACCATTCGTTTTATTTTAACGAATAAATAAAGCAATTTTTATTTGAAGCCATAAAATTCTTACTTTATGATTTATATATCTATTTCGTGAAAAAATCTGTTTAAACACAGCTATATCCGGCTGTTTCGTTTAAAAAAATTCAAAAAATTAAAATATAAAAGGAGGGAGAGTTCTATGAATCTAAATGTATTCATCTGTGAACCTAATTCAAATGATTGTAACATTTTAAAAGATTATCTTATTAGATTTCAATTCGAAATGTCTGTTAACTTAAAAGTTTATAGCTTTAGTAATTCTCAGGAGCTTTTAACCTTTTATGACAAATATCCCTATATTCACATTCTAATTTTAAATACTAAAATAGACCGTAATTCTGGAGTGGATATAGCAAAGCACCTTAGAAAACGCAGTGGTGACAATATGGCCATACTTTTTTATTCTAATACCACCTCTGATATAATAGAATGTATCGATGTTCGCCCGGTATCCTATATGATAAAGCCAATAAATTATTTGTCATTTAAAAAAGAATTAATAAAATGTATCGGATCTCTAAATAACTATAATTCTTTAAAGCTTTCACTTCTAAATAATGAAGAAAAAATATACTCTTTAATATTTTTAAGTGATCTTGTTTCCATTAAAACAACAGACAAAAAAAACTATGTCTCTTTTAATTTACGTGACGGTTTAACCCTTGATGCAAAGGGGGTTATAAAAGATCTATACAACTTACTTTCACCCTATAATTTTTGTAGAGTAAATAAAAGTGAAATCTTAAATCTTAAATATGTAAAATGTCTTGATCATATGGAGCTTCATACTGTTTATGGAGATATTTTTTACGTAAGTAATTCACAAATTAAAACCATAAAAAACCGATTAAATTCTACCATTATTAAAACACTATAAATAGCCGGAAATGCTGAGAAATCAATTAATTGAAATTTTAAAACAGATATATATTCACGAAATAATAAAAAAGACAGGTTATAAAAACCTGTCTTTTTTTACCTCTCCTCTTAAGAATTGAGCCACGGGGGACTCGAACCCCCGACAACTTGATTAAAAGTCAAGTGCTCTACCACCTGAGCTAGTGGCCCAAAAAACTGCTATAAAAACAGTTCATGCCCAGAGCCGGAATCGAACCAGCGACACGCGGATTTTCAGTCCGCTGCTCTACCAACTGAGCTATCTGGGCAAATTAAAAAAATATAAATAGCGGGGACAGGATTTGAACCTGCGACCTTCGGGTTATGAGCCCGACGAGCTTCCGGACTGCTCCACCCCGCGTCATTGTAAATGATATAAAAATATCAAAATGGATGGAGAAGGATTCGAACCTTCGAAAGCGTAGCTAACAGATTTACAGTCTGCCCCCTTTGGCCACTCGGGAATCCATCCATATAGCCGATGATCGGACTCGAACCGATAACCTGCTGATTACAAATCAGCTGCTCTGCCAATTGAGCCACATCGGCAAATTGGGACCTACAGGGCTCGAACCTGTGACCCTCTGCTTGTAAGGCAGATGCTCTCCCAGCTGAGCTAAGATCCCATTTGCATTTCGCATTACAGGAATAATCCTGTAAACGACCCAGGCGGGACTCGAACCCGCGACCTCCGCCGTGACAGGGCGGCGCTCTAACCAACTGAGCCACTAGGCCTAACTAAAAAAATTATTATAATATAGCTATTATAACAAATTATCACAAAAAGTAAATAAATATTTATGATAAATTCAAAACTACATACTGATATATCTCATATTAGAATTATGGTCAAGACTTCGACCTATTAGTATTAGCCAGCTACATGTGTTACCACACTTCCACCTCTAACCTATCTACCTCATAGTCTCTAAGGGGTCTTATGTCAAATGACGGGATATCTTATCTTAGGGTGGGC
>JAILGL010000160.1 GCA_024696825.1 Lachnospiraceae bacterium | reverse complement strand
TCTTTACTCAAATAATTATTAAAAATATCCTCTTTTTCAGAAACATCCTTAAAGAGATTATCAATATCTTCAGCTTTAGATATTTCTTCTCGAATTTTATTTAATTCTTTTTCTCTTTCTGTAACCAATTCATACTTTTTTTCATAAAGTGATTGATCATAAGAAATCAATTTATCAATTAATTCATTTATTTCTTTAATATTCCAAATCCCTTTAGTATCGTTAATCTTTGCTAAATATTCACTTAATTCAGCATATAAATCAGAATTCTCATCTGTTTCCAAATCATTTAATGATTGAGCAATACTTTTTCTAGCATCCTCCCTATTTCCAAAACTTTCCTTTTTTAATTCCTCTAACTTAAATTCCATTTTTTGATATCCATCAGTCATAAATATATTCCTAAGGATACCGGTTCTAGTTTTTGTATCAGCATTTAATAAATCCCAAAATTCTCCTTGGGCTATCATTGCAACCTGCTTAAACTGTTTAAAATCAACATTTAAAAACTCTTTAATTCTACTATCTATTTCTTTAGATTTAGTACTGCTATAAACCTTGCCATCCTCAATATATTCTACAGTCGAGGCTTTTATATTTTTAACTAATTCATCACTATTTTTCTTTTTTGGATAATAAGCAGGTGTTCTTTTAATGTAACACTGCTTACCCTGATGTTCAAAAAAGAATTCAACATATGGAACACTTCCCGGCTTTGCATATTGACTATTTAAAAAGCCTGAATCTTTATAACTTCCGCTTGTCTTTCCAAAAAGTGCAAATGCTATTGCATCAAAAATAGTTGTCTTACCAGAACCTGTTTCACCTGTAATAAGAAAAATACCTTTCTCCTCAAACTTAGAGAATTCAATCGCTGGCATTGTATCAGCATAAGGACCAAATGCACTAATAATTAATTTTATAGGTTTCATCTAACATCCACCTCCTCTGCAATTTTATTCATAAGTTTCAACTCTTCATCCGATATTTCCATTCCGTACATCTGACTATAAAACTCAGAAATAAGTTCCGGGAAAGACTTAATTTCCGTTAATCTATCTATATCTACCATTTCCTCAGAAATCGACTTTTCAAACTCATAACTTAAATGCATAGTGTTTGGATAATATTGTCTAAAAATATTCATAACATCTAGCACAGGTTCTTCATCAGTTAAAACTGCAATTATATAATCATCAGCATTTGTAATATTTTCTGGTGAAAGAAGTTGTTTAAGTGTTCCCTTTAAAAGTCTCATTTCTCTTTTAGGTTTAATCTCTTTAAACTCAATACTCACACTCCCTTTTTCTCCAATCGTAACAATAGGGACACTCTTTACATCATCAACTTCATCGACATGATATTTTAAGAGAGTTCCAGAATATCTTACTTCCTCTCGTCCTACAGCCTGAGCCTTATGAATATGTCCAAGTGCTGCGTAATCAAAATCATCAAAAACATCAAAACCAATCTGCTCAACAAGGCCAACATGCTTTGTAGCAACACCTTCTGAACCCGAAAGTGCGATTTCTCCAGATCTTCCTGCTACAAATTGATGCGCCAAAATAATATTTCTCTCATCTGTATTAATATCAGAATTTTTTAGCACCGTTCTAACTGCATCATCATAATTTTTTATCTCTGAATCAGGGAAAAATGCCCTCACCTGTGCTGCTTTAATAAAAGGCATCAAATAAAAATTAATAGGACCAAACTCATCCTCAAGCGTTTTCTTATATAGATTGCCTTCATATTTTGCAGCGAAAAACACACCCTTTTCCACAAAAATTCTGCTACCAAAATTAAGTCTCTCATCCGAATCATGATTACCACTAATTAGAAAAACCTTCACAGGAATTTCCGTTAACTCATATATAAAATCATCGAAAAGCTGAACCGCATCTTCGGACGGAATCGACCTATCATAAACATCTCCAGCAATCATAACTGCATCAATATTTTCACTCTTAATAAGCTCAATGACCTTATTTAACATATACCTCTGATCATCAACCATATTAAAATCCTTTACAATCTTACCTAAATGTAAATCTGCCAAATGTAGTAGTTTCATTTTTGAACCTCCAATACAATTAATCCATTATTAAATTTCATTTTTAACCCATCTTTGCAACTCTCTTAACTGATTACTATTTTATCATTTTTTTATGTCTCTCTCAACTTTACACAAAAACCAAAAATCTCCATTTTACAGGGGTTTACAGCATTTTTAATCATCAAATGTAAAAATCATCTTCCCAAATGTCATAATTGGTCACGCCCTCTAGAAATCCCTATATTTACAGTATTCTAGATTATTAGTCCCTCTCATCCAAAACTTCCTCATACGGCGCTGGACCGCCACACTTCGGACAATACCTACCTTTATCAATCATCTCATGAGTAGTCCACTCATAACCGCAGTTCTTACATGTATGAACTCTCTTCACAGGCATAGGCCCATAAATACATTGCAT
>JAILGL010000139.1 GCA_024696825.1 Lachnospiraceae bacterium | reverse complement strand
CAGAGCCTGCAGTTTCTGAGGAACCATATGTAGCTCCTTCAGCAGATCCTAATTTTATGGAGTGGTGGAAGGAATCCAAGTTTGGTATGTTCATTCACTTAGGTTCATATTCATATTATGCTAAGGGTGAGTGGGCTATGTCTGAGGAATCAATTCGTAAGGCAGATTACCAGACAAATATTTCAAAGAATTTTAACCCAACAAGCTTTAGTGCAGTAGAAATAGTTTCAGCTGCAAGAAATGCAGGTATGAAATATCTCGTATTTACTTCAAAGCATCATGAAGGTTTTTCTATGTGGGATACAGGGGTTGAGAGCTTTAAGGATTATACAGGTGAAACCATGTACAGCTTACAGCAGTATACAGATTTTGGAAACACTGGAAGAGATATTATCCAGGAATTAAAAGATCAGTGCGATGCTCAGGGTATCAAGTTTGGTCTTTATTATTCAATTATAGACTGGAATCATTCATCACAAAAGATTGATGGTTACTTTACAAAGATTAAATCATGGGATGCTAAAACAGCTTATATAAATGATATGAAGGCTCAGCTTAATGAGCTTGTAAGAAATTATAACCCTTCTATTCTTTGGTTTGATGGTGATTGGACTAATACTACAGAAGCTACCTCATTAAACTGGTGGTGGGATAAGTCAGACGGACAGGATCTTTACGATTACTGCAAGAGCTTAAATCCAAATGTAATCGTAAATGAAAGAGTCTGCAGAGGTTTTGGCCTTGGAGATTTTGAGTGTCCTGAGGACGAGATTCCTGAAATAGATGCTTTACCAGATGGTTTATGGGAAACCTGCCGTACCATGAATGGTGCATGGGGTTATTCAGTAAGTGATTCAGGTAAAGAAAAAAGCTATACTAAGATTAAAAACCTCGTAAGAGAGTATGTAAATGCAGTTTCAAGAGGTGGTAACTATCTCTTAAATATCGGACCTAAGGGTGACGGTAGTGTGCCTGAGAAGCAGTTAGAATACCTTAATGAATTCGGTGACTGGATGAAGGTTTATTCAGACAGTATTTATGGAACTACTGCCAATCCATTTGTAGAGGAGCCACTTTGGGGAACCTATACAGCTAAGGAGAATAAGCTTTTCGCCCATGTATTCTATTGGCCATCTACATCAGAGGGTGAGACTCTTACTGTTTCCATCGAGGAAGGTAAAGAGGTTGAGTCAGTTAAGGATATGAGTACAGGAGAGGAGATAGAGTTTGAAACAGCTGAGGATGGAAGCATAGTAATATCAAGCCTTGCTGAGGAAGCTCCTAATACTTATGATTCAGTTTTAGAGATTAACTATAAGACTGCTGAGTAAAAATATAATTTCAAATAGCTTTAATTAAAATGAATTATATCAGTTAAAAATTATATAATAAAAAACGATAAATCCTGCGTCGGATAAAACCGGCGTGGGATTTTTTAGTGGTGGCAAAAATCTCACCCTGAAAAATCTCCCTTCCTGATTTAAAATGCATTGTAAAAAATTTCACACTAATAAGGCAAGGAGTAAAAAATATATTGACAAGAAAGAAAAAATAATATACTATTATAACGAACATATGAAAATGTATTCATATTTCGAAAATGATTCACACGTAGAAATTACGCATTTTTAAAATTCGCTGACCGATAAATTTATTATTTGAAGTAACGAATTATTTTTTAAAATCAGTGTTAGTATATGCTAACAAAAAGGAGGACATAATGTCAGAAGAAGAGAGAAAATTTCTTGAAATTGTAGACTTAAAAAAAGGCTTCGGTGAGGGAGACACCAGACAGGAAGTTCTTAGAGGAATGAACTTTACAGTAGCAAAGGGAGAGTTTTGTGTACTTCTTGGACCTTCAGGTTCAGGAAAATCAACCCTCTTAAATATTATTGGTGGAATAGATAATCCTGATTCAGGATACATTTCCATCGATGGAGATAAGCTCCGAGATATGGGAGAAAAGGGGCTTACCAGATATAGAAGAAAGCATCTTGGATATGTATTTCAGATGTATAATCTGATTCCAAATTTAAACGTAAAAGAAAATATTGAGGTAGGAGCATATCTTTCAGATAATCCTTTGGATATCGATGAACTCCTTGAAACTTTAGGTTTATTTGATCACAGATATAAGCTTCCAAATCAGCTTTCCGGAGGACAGCAGCAGAGAGTATCTATCGGTAGAGCAATCGTTAAAAATCCTGATATTCTTCTTTGTGATGAGCCTACAGGAGCCCTTGATTATAACACTTCAAAGGAAATCCTAAAGCTTATTGAAGATGTTAATGAGAAGTATGGTAATACTGTAATTATGGTTACACATAATGAGGCTATTAAAAATATGGCTGACCACGTTATAAAGCTTAGAGATGGCGTAGTAAGACATAATAACATGATTGAAAATAAGATTTCAGCCATGGAGCTTGACTGGTAAATACATTTCATAAAATTTGCAAAGTGAAGAGAAAATGTAAATGTATATGTAAATGTATATGTAAATGTAAATGTATATAAAGTATTTTATAAGGTATATATGTGAAAGGATTTAAAGAATCGACATGAAAGATAATAAAAAACGTATAACCAATCCTCTTATAAAACGTGTACCCAAGGAACTTTTAGGAGAGTGGAGAAAGTTTTTAGTTATATTTTTATTTTTATCACTTACCATTGGATTTGTATCGGGAATGTTTGTTGCAAATGATAGTATGCTTACAGCAAATGAAGAGGGCAAGGTAAAATATAAGCTTGAGGATGGTAATTTTGAACTAAAAAAAGAAGCTAAGGATGAGCTTATTACCGCTATTGAAAGCGGAGAAAAAATAGATTTAAGACAGTATTATATTGATGAAGCACACGATAAAATAGATGAAAAAGTGGATAAGGAAGCTAAAAAATCCTTGAAAAAAGAAGTTAGAAAAACTCTTGAAGAAAAGATTACTGAAGAGATTACAAAGGCTGTAGAAGCAGGCGTGGAAGCTAAACTTGCGGCGGCTTCTTTTATGGTGAAGCCTTCTGATGAAGAGATTCAGAAAATGAAGGATGAAGCAGTTGAAAAAGCTCTTGATGAAAAGCTTGAAAAGACTGTGGATGAGAATTATAAAAAGGCTTATAAAAAGGCTCTTAAAAGTGATGATTTTAAAGAAGAAATAGAGAAAGCAAAGGACAAAGCTTATAAAAAAGCTGAGAAAAAAATAAATAAAAAATTCGATAAACAGGAGGACAAAAAGAGCAAGGAAGAAAAGGAAAAAGAAAAGAATTTTAAGGTCACAGAAGTAACTGTTTATCCATTTTATTTTAAGGATGTAGAAGAGGATATAAAGGGTGATGGAAAGAAGGTAGGTAAGGTAAGAATCTATGCCAAGAATGATGAGATTAATAAGGCCTGCCTTATGAAGGGACATTTACCAAAAGAAGATGATGAAATAGCAATAGACAGAATGCATGCTGACAATAATAAAATCAAGGTTGGAGACACCATAAAGGTAGCTGATCTTGACTACAAGGTATGTGGTCTCATTGCATATGTTAATTATTCTACCCTTTATGAAAATAATACTGATATGATGTTTGATGCCTTAAACTTCGACGTTGCCATGGTAACAAAGGAGGGTTGGGACAGAGCGGATGGAAAGATTCGCTATACCTATTCCTGGAAATATAAGGACAGCTTTAAGAACAGTGATGAGGAAAGTAAGCTTTCTGACAACTTCCTTCAGGCTCTGGTTTCACAGACTGTAAAGGGTAAAAATGAATTGCAGGATTACATTCCAAGATATGGAAATAATGCCGTTATATTTGCACCTGATGACATGTCAGGAGATAAGACCATGGGAAGCTATTTATTATATATTCTCGTGGCTGTACTTGCATTTATATTTGCTCTTACTATAAGCAGCACTATTCAAAAAGAGGCGTCCGTAATCGGTACCCTAAGGGCGTCAGGCTATACAAAGTCTGAGCTTGTGGCCCACTATATGAGCATGCCTGTTTTAGTAACATTATTCGCTGCCATAGTGGGAAATGTTCTTGGCTACAGCTGCTTTAAAAAGATAATTGTAGCAATGTATTATAACAGCTACAGTCTTCCAACCTATGAAACCATTTGGAATTCCGAAGCATTTATAAAAACAACGTTAGTTCCCGTAATTATTATGATTGTAGTTAACTACTTAGTAGTAAGGACTATGCTTAGATTTTCACCTCTTAGATTCCTTCGTCATGACCTAAAAACTACCAAGAGAAAGAAGGCTATGAGGCTTCCAAGATTCAAGTTTTTAAATCGTTTCAGACTTAGAATCATGCTTCAGAATCTGCCTAATTATCTGATATTACTTGTAGGAATTTATTTTGTATTATTTATGTTAACCTTTGCATTTGGACTTCCAACAACTCTTAAGCATTATCAGAAAAATGCTGTTAAAGAAATGTTTGCAAAGTATCAATACATTTTAAAGGATACAGAGGATGATGATGAAAATCTTATAACTACCAGTGCTGAAGGTGCCGAGAAATTTGCGACTCAGGGTCTTGTTACCACAGAGTGTAAAAAAGAAGGTGAAACTGTTCAGGTTTATGGAGTTATAGAGGATAGCCATTACATTGATTTATCTGATACAAAGTTTGTTGAGGATGATGAGGTTTTAATATCTTCTGCCTATGCTGATAAGTTTGATTTTAAAAAGGGAGATAAGGTTAAACTTAAGAAAAAATATGAGGGAGATATCTATACTTTTAAGGTGAAGGGTATCTATGATTATATGGGCGGAATCGCAATGTTTATGCCTATTGACAACTATAACTCATATTTTGACAACGATGAAGATTATTTCACCGGTTACCTTACCAGTGAAAAAGTAACAGATATTGATGATAAATATATTCAGGCCTCCATCACAGAGGAAGATATTACCAAGGTTTCAAGACAGTTAGATCACTCCATGGGTGGCTACATGAATTATTTTAAGGTTGCATGTATTATTTTTGCTGCGATTCTTATCTATCTTTTAACCAAGGTTATCATTGAGAAAAATGAGAATTCAATATCCATGGTTAAAATCCTCGGTTATGAGAATAAAGAGATTGCAAGTCTTTATCTTGCATCAACTACCATAGCAGTGGTCCTAAGCACCATACTAACGGCTTACCTGGCCAAAATTTCATTGATTCAGCTATGGTATACAATGCTTATGGATATGGACGGCTTTCTTCCGGCCTACGTGCCTTTCCGTAGCATGGTTGATATGATTCTTATGGTTATTGTGGCATATTTGTTTATAATGCTGATTGATTATAGGAGGATTAAGAAGGTGCCGATGGACCAGGCGCTGAAGAATGTGGAGTAAATACGCTCGTGTGTGATCGCAAAAAGCTGCTATTTTCTACCGCCGTGCAATCGCTTTTTCGTCGCCGCGTCGCTTGAAACTCGTGCTTGAAGGTTGGTAGATATAGTGGAGGTAGTGAGCACTCAAACATCAAGCTAAACGTGCGGCTCCTGCTAGCGTGTTCGTCGGTAACGAAAATACACGCAAAGCCTTTTCGCTTCACACACATCGAGCGGCGTTGTTGAACAAGCTAAGCGTGCGGCTCCTAGCTAATTCTCCGAAGGAGAATATGATTGCATCGTCGCTAACGAAAATGCACGCAAAGCCTTTTCGCAAGCGCATTTAATGCGCTTTATACACTACTGAGCGGCGTTGTTGAGCAAGTTAAGCGATGGCGACTGCAAATTCTCCGAAGGAGAATATGTACAACTGCGCTGACGAAAATTTGCGCAAAGCCTCACTGCGCTGCACTTATTTAGCATCGTGTTTGCTAAGCACCGGCGTCTATAACATACGCACCGAAGGTGCGTTTGTCGCCTTATGGATTATCATTGCACGCTTTTTTTGTTGTTTAATTTACTTTTCTAAAATGTACTTACTACGCTTAGTAAGTTGACGAACGAGAGGTTGTGGTGAAGTGGAGGACATCGGAAAAGTAAGTTTTTGTAGAAATCGATGCCTGAGAAAAAGTGCAGGGCATCGGAAAAGTAAGTTTTTGTAGAAATCGATGCCTGCTGGAAAG
>JAILGL010000089.1 GCA_024696825.1 Lachnospiraceae bacterium | reverse complement strand
CGAGAATGGCTTAAAAATGAGCTTGGTAATGGGCTTTCTCATAAGCTTACGGTAAGCAGTGAGAAGAGGTTAGATAATTATGAGGGTAAATTAAAAGGGACAGAAACAGGTGATGCTTTTAAGAAAAAGCTGAGTAAAAAGACAGATAAAAAGTCAGAAAAAAAGTCAGAAAATAAGCCTGTAGTTAATATAAAAGAAATCGATTATCTTTACAAAGGCGCAGGTAAGAATGTTTTAAATAACTTAAGTCTTAAGGTGAATCGGGGCTGTATATTTTCCGTAATGGGTGGTAACGGTTCAGGAAAAACTACTCTTTTAAAGCTAATAGCAGGCATATATAAGCCTTTACGAGGTAAGCTTAAGGTGGAGGGAAGTGCAGCCTATCTTCCCCAGAATCCAAAGCTTTTATTTACTGAGATTACCGTGGAAGATGAGCTTGCGGAAAGCTTTACAGTTTATGAGAGAGGTAATAGGCGACTAAAGGATGAAGAGATAAAATTAAGAGTTGAAAAGATGCTTAGTACCTTAGGACTTTCTGACATAAGAAAAAATCATCCTTATGATATTAGCGGTGGTCAGTCAGAAAGACTTGCCATAGGAAAGCTTTTACTTACGGAGCCTGATATTCTTTTATTAGATGAGCCTACAAAGGGGCTTGATGCCAAGGCAAAGGATGAATTTGCAGAGCTTTTATTAGAGTTAAAAAATGAAGGAAAGACCATAATTATCGTGTCTCACGATATGGAATTTGTGGCAAAGTATTCTGATTATGTTTCACTTTTATTTGACGGTGAAATCATAGTATCAGATGAAAAGAGAAAGTTCTTTATAGACAATATGTTTTATACCACTAATACCAGAAGAATCTGTGCAGGTCTTGTGGAGGATGTGATACTCGTGGAGGACATGTTTTCTGAGAAAGAAATTTAGAAAATTTATAATACATATTTAAAGTGAAGGGTTGATAAAAATGCCTGTAAAATGCTAAAGAAAGGGGGATTATATGAATATAGGAAGAGTTTTTGACGCTGAAAAATTTAAAGAAAATATTCTTAAAAGAAGAGTTCTTGCAGTGATTTCCATAATGGTAATAATCCCACTTTTATTCTTTGTATTTTATTATGTATTTAAACAACAGCATTATATAATTATGAGTTTACTGGTGCTTTTAACCTGTATATTGCCATTTTTCATGGTGTTTGAATATAGGAAACCAAGAGCCAGAGAGGTGGTGCTTCTTGCCACTATGACTGCATTTGCAGTGGTTAGTAATGTTATATGTACTCATACGGTTCCCCTCCATGCAGGAACTGCCATAGTAATAATTACAGGCATATCCTTAGGGCCTGAGGCAGGCTTTTTAACAGGGGCCTTATCAAGACTTATATGTAATGTCTTTGACGGTCAGGGGCCTTGGACACCTTGGCAGATGGTAGCCTGGGGACTTATAGGCTTCTTAAGCGGACTAACCTTTAACAGGGCAGATATTAAGGCTAGCTCACTTTTTGAAGAGAGTACGGGAAGGGTTTACGATTCATTTAAAATCGTTGCAGGTCCTGTGGTTTCAGTTATATTTTGTGAAATGCTTGGATACATTATATTTCTGATTCAGGGAGCTCGTGGAAATTTCTTCGGCTGGAGATTATATGCATTTGGCGTATTAGGATTAATTGTTGGAGTTATAACACAGCGTAAAAAGCTTCCTGCAGATGTAGTTACCATGACTATATTTACATTTTTTGTAAGCTTTATAATATATGGAGGAATCCTTAATTTTGCATCCATGATGATGCAGGGAATGGTGGATCCTGAAAGTAATGAGGTGGGAATGAAATTTCTTAGAACGGTGTATATCACGGGAGTCCCCTATGATTTGCACCATGCCTTTGGGGCGTCGCTGGTTATATTTTTCTTTGGAGAGGGACTTATAAAAAAACTTCAAAGAGTAAAGATTAAGTATGGAATTCTTTAAGCTTATTAGTTTAAAGATTTACATAAAAAAATATCTAGGAGGAAGATAATGAAACACGTAAACAAAATTATTTCATTTGTTGCTGTATTTGCATTAGCCCTTGGTTTAGTGGCACCTGTTAATACTGCGACAAAGACAGCCAGTGCTGAGGATGCAAGTAAGATAGTTGTTTGGGCAGCAGTTGATTCTCTTGATGCAACTAATGCTACAGGAACATCACTTAGTATAGCTAAGACACCTCTTCACCTTGAGGAAGGTGCTACAGCTACAGATGCGTTTAAGATCATTCTTGATCAAAATGGTATTAATTACAATATTGTAAAGTCAGAGTATGGTGATTACTATGACAGTATTTTTTATCTTGGATACGATGAGGTAAGTGGTAAGTACTGGAACTTCACTGTAAACGGAGTTGCTTCAGAGGTTGGTACAAGCTCATATACTCTTAAAAATGGTGATAAGATTAATTTCCTTTATCAGCCATATGGTGATTCTGTAACAGAGGCTCCTTCATTTGCAGACGATGGAACTACAATTACTGAAGAAGAGGCCACTGAGCAGCTTAAGTCAGCTAAGGATGCAAGATTAAAGCTTTGTGAGGCTATTTATAAGAACAACTTAAAGAACGGTGAAAATGTTCCTGGTATGGAATCAGCTTCTACCTTACTTACAGTTTATAATCTTATGAAAGCTGGATTTGAAGCTAAGGACTATTATGAGAAGGTTTATAAAAATGTCCTTAAGCAGATTACAGCTATGGATAAATTCGGTGGTGTAAAGGTTAAGAGCCAAGTAGGTTATGATGATGATTATAATCCAATCTATGAAGATACAACCATGACATTTGATACTATTAGTAATTCAATGAATGCAGTTTCTACATATGCAAGAACCATTTTATTCTTAGGTGCCTG
>JAILGL010000084.1 GCA_024696825.1 Lachnospiraceae bacterium | reverse complement strand
CTCTTCTTCTTCTTCTGAGGCACTCACAACGGATTTATAAAGACTTGAAAATATATTATAGGTCGTTGATACCGTAACATCATCGTCAGTACTTTCCTCCTCTGTTGTACCATTTTGCTCAAAGGAAATATTAGAAAGCTTCGCGGAACCTTTCTTAATGTAAATGGCTCCTCCTATTTTTGAAAAATTATTGGTTATATTAATATTCTCTATATCAAGAGTTCCATCTTTTACAAGGATTCCTCCTCCCTTATTGGCAACTCCTCCGTAGATGGTTCCACTATCTGAAGTGGAATTATCAGTTATATTAAGGGATGAACCATTACTTAAAATTATAACGCCTCCATCCTCAGAAATACTCTTCTTATCACGCTCTCCACTTCTATAAAGGTTATGTCCATTTAAATCTAATGTATGACTTTTTCCGTCATTAAAGGATAAAACCTCTTCTATACCTACATCCTCAGATAAAACGATTGTTTCCTCTGAATCCGCAGCCTCCTTAAGTGATTGTTCATCACTTACGGTTTTTTCTGCATTGGCATTAATATAGTTACTTGGGAATATGCCTATAATATTCCCTGTTATTAAAGCTATTGAAAGTACTACAGCTTTAATACGATTAATATTATTACTAAAATGTCCCTTCATAGGCATATCCCTCCTTTCTTAAATTAAAATCCATTGGTTGCATTTATTAGGCTTTTTCTTCCTTCTTTCTTCTTGCAAGGAATAAAATCACATATGTAATTACTGCTCCTGAAGCAAATCCGGCTGTACCATATAGTACTCCTGAACCCTTTGATACAAAGGTTCCGGTTTTACTTGCACTTGCTTCTTTAGTATCAGTAGCGCCTTTAGCAAATGCACTTTCATCCTGCTTAAAGTAAACGCATAACTTATCAGGTGATCTGTGAAGGAGCTTATCATTCTGAAGATTATAAGCACCTGTGTCTCCAAACATATGTATTCCTGTCTTATAATCATCAGGTAATTCGCCTGCCTTATCACCTTTTTTAACTAATAAGGAATCTGCTAATATAGGTGTGGAATTGGTTTTCTTTAAATAGTAAAGAGCTAACCACTCTTTTCCTACTGTACCATTTAAATCGGCATAATCACCTATTTCTTCGAGTTTTTTAGATAAATAAGCTTTTTCATCGTCATCATCGGATTCCTTCATAGTACTTCTGTTACACTCAACTACCCTATAATATGCCTCTTCATTTCTATAAAATTCCTTTTCTCCTTTACTGTTAACACGGGTAATATCTTCTTCAGATACTATGTACTTAGGTATAGGAGTGAAGTCTATTTTATATACTTCTGTAGCATTAATTAAAAAATGAGCAATATCATAAACAGCTAAAGCAAATGTAATAACAGCAAAAATAATTCCAACTGTTTTTAATATTCCAGTTTTGGTAGTTAAATTTTGTACATCATCTGCAAACATATCAGCCATCTCCTTACTAGAATGATCAGTAATTACACTTTTATCAAATACATTTGCTGAATTTGTATAAGCAGTTTTAATATGTCCATCCATTATATTTTTTATATGTATTAACTTATTGTTTAAATGTTTATATACACCAAAAAGTATACCAGTGGCTAAAGCAGGGATTGCCAGTGTGATAATAGCTGTTGTCGTGAAGGTACTATATAAAACATCCTCCATACTCAAGCCTTCCTGAGCTGTTCTTAATCTTAATGCTTCATTTGTTAATGCCACTGTATTTTTTTTATAAATCTCACGATTAACTCCACCATATACAGAATTCTTTTCTAACTTTTTATACGCTTCAGAATTGGTATCAAGCTTTGCTATATTATTAAATCCCGCATCCATTAATTCTTCCATGGATAAATAATCAAGTCCTGCAATCTGTCCCTTTGATAGTACCTTAACTATAGGATAGAGCTTTCTTATTTTATTACCCTTAAAGGCCTCAGATGACTGTGAAAAGAACTCTCGCATGGTTTGGTCTCCATATTCTTTTTCCTCCATCTTGTCACTGACAGAAACTGTCACTGCCTTTTCTTTCAAATCATATAAGTCCTTCTCCTCTTTATCCAAGTCTGCTATAAACTTTCCAGGGTTATCTTTATCAAATTTAAGACTTTCATCTTCATCTTCTATTTCACTTAATATTTCATCTGAAAACGCCTCATAATCACTGGCTATTTCTGCAAATTCGTCCCATTTTTCAAGTATCTTCTTAGCTGTATCCTGATACTTTTTATCAAAGGCGTTATACATCTTTTCTCTTGTATCATTAGGATTTTCTTTAAAATATTCCTCCTCAAAATCTTCTTCAAATTCATCAGGATCTATTTTTTCTAAACGCTGTATCCATGTGTCATCTGAACAATCTGCTGCCTTAACCAGCATTTTTTCAATCAGATAAACTCCAGAAACACTTCCCTGCATGATAATGGTTACTATATCTGCATGCTTTTTCTTGTCAGAATCTGAAAGCTTTTCGTAAGCCTCATCACCCAGTTCATATTTTGTTTTATTAAGGAGAAGGTCTCCTATTGGTTTATCTCCTGTATCGTCATCAGTAAAAAAGTTTAATAAGACACGGATCATGTTAGCCCTTTTATGGTTAATAGTTTTCTCCGGCTTATTATAATTCTCACGGTATTCCTTTATGGTAGCTATGAATTCTTTTACAAAAGGCTTAATCTTGGTTTCCATGTTATTCTCAAGAAGCTTTTCATAATCAGAAAAGCTATAGCCACCCTTCATGTTCATAACAGCAAGATCTGTTATGGCATCATTAGGATCTGTGGTTGTTTTATAACCAAGGTACACATAAACCTCTGACGGTGAGTCAGAAAGCGCTGATTTAGAACCTGAGCCATCATTTAGATTAGCAGGTTTTCCATCATCACCCTTCATAATCTTATATCCCTTTTCTGTAAG
>JAILGL010000068.1 GCA_024696825.1 Lachnospiraceae bacterium | reverse complement strand
CAAAACCACGCAATTAATCGCATAAAAAACCGGGCTTATAAAAGCCCGGCTTAATTAGTTTAAAATTTAAATTAAATCGATATAATCGACCATCAATAATCAATATTCTAATGATTAATAATTAATAGCAATATCAATATAATTATACTCTCTTAAGATAATCACCGGTACGTGTATCAATGCTGATCTTGTCGCCGATGTTAACGAAAAGAGGTACTGTAACCTGAGCACCTGTCTCAACGATAGCAGGCTTGTTAGCTCCTGTTGCTGTATCACCCTTAACACCAGGCTCTGTCTCAGTTACCTCAAGCTCTACGAAAAGAGGAGGCTCGATAGCGAATACCTCTCCCTGATGAGAAAGCATCTTAACCATCTCGTTCTCTTTAACGAACTTAAGTGCATCACCAACCTGCTCTGGGTCCATATCAACCATATCAAATGTTTCGTTGTTCATGAAATGATACATATCATCCTTGTAGAGATACTGCATCTCTGAACGATCTATATGAGCCTGTGGGCACTTCTCTGTAGGTCTGAAAGTTTTTTCAACTACGCCGCCGCTCTTGATATTTTTTAACTTAGTTCTTACGAAAGCTGCACCCTTACCAGGCTTAACATGCTGGAACTCCATTACCTGATAAATTCCACCATCAACTTCTATTGTAAGACCATTCTTAAAATCACCAGCTGAAACCATTATAAAAATCCTCCTTAAATCAAGAACGCGAAAACGCCCTTTTTGTTAAAAATACATATAACATTCTATACTATTTATCTAAATTTGTAAACCTAAACTTATAATCAATTGGGGATTTATATGAAGTTATAATCAATTGTGGATTTGTATGAAATTGCAATTAATTAGGGATTTGTAAGCAAATGTAGCTTGAACCGCCACAATTATTATTACAAATCCCTTTTACATTTTCCTTTTTGAGTTAAATTGCATTTTAATTAAATTACATTTAAACGAATTACTAATTAAATTACAGACGAGGTAAAACTGCATCTGCACGAGGTGAAATAGCATCCTCGATTTTCTGTGCTATCTCATTAGGTGAAAGGCCGTCTGTAGGGATAACTACATCAGCCGCATTTTCATAAGCTTCCTTTCTTTCATCCATAAGCTTTGAGATTCCCTTAACAGAAAGGCGTCCCTTTAAAAGTGGTCTGTCCTTATTACCCTTAACTCTTTCATATATTGTTTCAGGTGTTGCTGTAAGTAAGACTATAGTTCCGACCTCCCTCATGGCCTTAACATTCATCTCATTTAACACTATGCCGCCACCGCAGGAAACCACGCGTGGTGAAATCTGCATAATGGAAAATAGGAGACGAGTCTCGCATTTTCTAAAATAATCCTCTCCCTTTTTTTCAAAGATATCAGGAATAGACATTTTCTCATTTTCTGCTATTGCCTGGTCTGTATCGATTTCTGAAATCTCGAATTTTCTGCTAAGTTCGTGTGAAACAGTGGTTTTACCAACTCCCATAAAACCAACTAAAAAAACATGACCTTTTAATTTACTCATAAGTTTCTCCATTTCTCGAGCATACTAAAAAAGTATACTCTTAAATTTGATTTATTAATATACGTTTATAATATCCGTTTGAAATTTATTTTCGTATATCGTGAAGAGTGCCAATTATACCCCTTAGTTTTGCAGACTCTATCTGTCCCGGAGCGCTTGCCTGGCCCACGCTTGCAAATGTAGCGGCGCAACCATAGGACTCGCATATTAGTCTGGATACAGAACCCAACTTGCCCATGGACATAGCGATGATAGGTTTCTTGGTAACCATCTCGCTCATTTCATTTACTGCACTCATAAGTGTCAGCACATCAGCATTAGATTTTGGCATAACAGCGATTTTTAAAATGTCGCAACCAAGCAAATCCATTACCTTAAGGGCAGCCTCGATTTTTATAATCTCAGGAGTGCCATCAAAATCATGGTAAGAACCTACTACTACTGCTGATTTCTTTATATCTGCAATGAAGCTCTCTGTCTCTTCATCAATAACATTATCATTAATATAACCATCTATACTTTCGTTGAAATCAAAGCCTGCAAATACTTCCACATCAATCATATCAACGTAAGGGGATGCAGCATATTTCTTTAATAATTCCCAAATCTTTTCTTTAGGAAGAGTACCCTTACCGCCTTCTGCTTTAGAACGGTAGGTTAATAACAGTGGGAGCTTTTCAAGTGACATATTGAGACGTCTTAAGGTCTCATTCATAACACTTTCATTTTCCAACTGCTTAAAATAATCCAAACGCCATTCCACAAAGTCGACGTGTTTTTGAACCATTATGTCGGCTGCAGCAATAACTGATTTCTGATCTTCTTCAGTAACAGATGCCCCTATTTTAGGTATTCCTTCACCAAAATTAATATTATTTACTGAAACCACGATAACCTCCAAAAATTAGTAATTATTTATAAATATTTATGTTTAAAAATGTTCATAATTACTTTAATTATAATAAAGTATTTGCATTATGTAAAGGCTATTTTTGAAACATTTAACCAAAATAAGCACTAATTTTTGGTGTTATTATACAGTTATTTTTTTACTGAATATAGGGTATTTCAAAATGTTGATGTCTTGCCAATGTCCTGCTAATGTCTGCTTTACTAAATGCCTATAATCTGCTATAATATTAGGAGTTTTGAATATTCCGGTGACGGTTATTAATTAGAGGTTTCACCGGGGATGGAGGTAATTTATGGCTAGTAAGGATAATACAAAAGCGACAGATGTCACTATAAGCATTGACGAGTATGGCGATGTAGGTGAAGTTAAGATTGCTTCTGACGTTGTAGCTACCATCGCAGCACTTGCAGCAGCTGAGGTAGACGGTGTTTACTCTATGGGTGGAACACTTTCAGATGATATAGTTGCCATGTTTGGCGGCAAGAAGATACAGAAGGGTGTTAAGGTTGTTCTTGAGAACACTAAGGTTAAGCTTGGAATCTCTATTGCAATTATGTATGGAAAGAGCATTCCTAAGGTTAGTAAAGAGGTTCAGCAGAGAGCAAAAACACAGGTAGAAAGCATGACCGGACTTGAAGTGGAAAAGGTTGACGTTAAGATTACCGGTATCAAGTACGAGGATTAATTATTACTATGAAAAAAAGAGAATTTAGAGAAAATCTTTTTAAGCTTCTCTACTCATTGGATAATTACAATGAGGAGGAGTATAAAGAGCAGATTGCCTATTTTCTTGAGGAAGAAAATGTTAATGAGAAGGACGGCGCTTTTATAACTGAGAAGCTTGGGAAGATTGCAGAAAAAATAGAAGATATAGATGACATTATTCAGAATAAGTCCATAGGTTGGGACATTTCAAGAATTGCAAGAACTGATCTTGCGGCTCTTCGAATTGGAATCTATGAAATTACTATGGATGATGATGTTTCGGTTAAGGTAGCGATTAATGAGGCTGTAAATCTTGCAGCAGCTTACGGAACAGATAAGTCAGCCGGCTTTGTAAATGGTATTCTTGCGGCAGTAGCTAAGGATGACAGTATCCCTAAGGTAGAGAAGAATGACAGGGTTAAGGATGCCGATAAGGAAGCCGAGAGCGAGGCTTAATGTAGAAAAGAGTGCTATATAATGGGTTTAATGGAAAAAAGAGATAATAATGCTGATGTTAAAACCGTCACGCAGATAAATATGTATATTAAGGGGATGTTTCAAAGAGAGTCCATGCTTAGCAGGATTACTGTTAAGGGTGAGATTTCTAATTGTACCTATCACCGTTCAGGACATATTTATTTTACGCTTAAGGATAAGACATCAGCTATTTCATGTGTGATGTTTGCTTCCAATGCTAGAGGCTTAAAATTCAGGCTTGCTGAAGGTTTAAGTGTTTTAGTTCGTGGAAGCATTTCTGTATTTGAGAGCGCTGGAAAATATCAGCTTTATGCGACTTCCATAGAAAAAGAAGGTCTTGGAACTCTTTATGAGGAGTACGAAAGATTAAAGAAGGAGCTTGAAGCTAAGGGATATTTTGATCCGGCTAAAAAGAAACCAATTCCTAAATATGCCATGAAGATAGGCGTTGTCACAAGCCCTACCGGTGCTGTGATTCAGGATATTAGAAATGTTTCTTACAGAAGAAATAAATATGTAGATTTAAGACTGTTTCCATCTGAGGTGCAGGGCCCGGGTTCAAGTGAAAGCCTTATAAAGGGTATAGAGTATTTTAATACAACGGATGTAGATGTGATTATTATCGGTCGTGGTGGTGGCTCATTAGAGGACTTATTCGAGTTTAATAATGAGAAGCTGGTGCAAGCGATTTATGCTTCAAAAAAGCCTGTTATATCTGCAGTTGGTCATGAGACGGATTATACTCTGGCTGATTTTGTGGCGGATTTAAGAGCCCCTACACCATCTGCAGCTGCTGAGCTTGCAGTATTTTCCTTAGTGGATTTTGACAATAAGGTAGACAGACTTGAGACGGCTCTCATGGGTAGAATGTCGGAGATTATAGCAGCTAAAAAAGAGGCTGTTTTAAACAGGAAAAAAGTGATTTATTCCCTGTCTCCCATGAAGAAAATAGAGTCCCAGAAAAAGGAACTTAAGTTTAAAAATGAGAAGCTTAAAAATGCCATTAATGACAGACTTAGAGATGCTAAGCTTAGGGCTGATAAAGCAGATGATTTAACATCTCTCATGAATGGCGTAATAGATAAGAAAAAGCATGAATTTCATATAAAGGTGGAGCGTCTAAAAGGCCTCTCACCATTGGAAAAAATATCCAGCGGTTACGCTTATATAAGTGATGCATCCAGTCACAGCATTAAAAGCGTAGAGGATATTAATACAGGCGATGAATTCCATGTAACTCTTAAGGATGGAGAGATTCTTGGAAAGGTAATAAATACAGAAAAGAGGGAAGACTTATGGCAGTAGAAGATAAGAACATTAAGCTTGAAGATGCATTTGAAAAGCTTGATAGCATTATAGAAGAAATGCAGAAAAGTGATATATCCTTGGACGATGCCTTTAAAAATTATAAAGAGGGTATGGGATTAGTTGAGGTTTGCAATAAGTCCATCGAAAGAGTGGAGAAGGAAATGCAGACTATCGATGAAGCAAGTAGTACCGGAAGCGAAGGATAAACAGAGGAGAGTACAGATGCAAAACATGGAGGATTTTAATAAAACCCTTTCAGAAAAGGTTGCAGTAATTGATAAAATAATAGCAGATAGATTACCTGAGGTTACAGGCCTTCAGAAGCTTGTATTTGAGGCTATGGAGTACAGCGTAACTGCAGGTGGAAAGAGAATAAGACCATTACTTTTAAAAGAGGCTTACGAGCTGTTTAAGGGGAATGAGTGTTGCGTAAAAAGCGATGCAGCAGCTTGTGAAAAAGCTGATGCTGCTGATACAGATGAGACTGTTAAAGTCTTCATGGCGGCTCTTGAATATATTCATAATTATTCCCTTGTGCATGACGATTTACCTGCTATGGATAATGACATGTTCAGGCGTAACAGAAAGACCACTCATGCGGTATATGGCGCAGGAATGGGAACTCTTACGGGAGATGCTCTTTTAAACTATGCCTTCGAGATAATTGCAGATGAATTAGAAAAAAACATGACTATTGAGACTGTGAAATCCTTTAATATACTTAGCAAAAAAGCGGGTGTATATGGTATGATTGGCGGTCAGGTGGTGGATGTTTCAGAAAGCGGTAATGCATTAAATGAAGAGCAGATAGATTTTATTTACAGACTTAAAACCTCAGCCCTGATAGAAGCTCCTCTTATGATTGGAGCGACTCTTGCAGGGGCATCTAATGAGGTTGTAAATGAGATGGAAACCGTAGGAAGAAATGTGGGGCTTGCATTTCAGATTCAGGACGACATCCTTGATATTACAAGTACCGACGAGGTTCTTGGAAAGCCGGTTCACAGTGATGAGAAAAATGAGAAGACAACCTTTGTTACAATTCATGGCTTAGAGGAATCTAAAAAGTATGTAGAAGATTACTCTAAGGAGGCCATAGAAATTATTTCAAAATATGGCGAAAAGGCTGATTTTCTTAAAAATCTATTTTACATGATGATAGACAGGAAGAAGTAAATTAGATTGAAAAATGCATATAAGATTGGAGAATGTCATGATACTCGATGAAATAAATAATCCTAATGACATTAAAAAAATAGATAAATCAGAATATAAAAATCTTGCCAGGGAGATAAGAAGCTTTATAGTAAAAAATGTTAGTAATACCGGTGGTCATCTGGCTTCTAATCTTGGAGTTGTAGAGCTTACCATGGCACTTCACCTGGTGGCTGATTTACCAAAGGATAAAATAATATTTGATGTAGGTCATCAGTGTTATACACATAAAATTCTTACGGGAAGAAAGGATGAATTTTCCACTCTCAGGCAGACTGATGGAATAAGCGGTTTTCCTAAGAGATGTGAAAGTGACTGCGATACATTTGATACCGGTCACAGCTCAACATCCATTTCTCTGGGACTTGGACTTGTAAAGGCCAGGGAGCTTCTTAAAACAGATGAGAAAATATTTACCATAATTGGAGACGGTGCTCTTTCAGGGGGCATGGCATTTGAAGCCCTGAATAACGCGCAGCGCCTTAAGTCCAACATGGTTATAGTTATTAATGATAACCAGATGTCCATATCCAAAAATGTAGGCGGTATGGCAAGTTATCTGGGTAAAATACGAACTGACAGAAAGTATACCAACCTTAAGGAAAATATCGAGGGAGCCCTTTTAAAGGTGCCTCACGGAGATGTATTTGCCGACGGAATCAGAGGAGTTAAGGATTTATTAAAGAGGATGATGGTTCCGGGAATGCTCTTTGAGGATATGGGTATTACTTATATCGGACCTATTGACGGTCATGATGTGGAGCAGGTAAAAAATGCTTTGGAAAGCGCACTAAAGCTTGATGAAGCAGTTATCGTTCATGTATGCACTAAGAAGGGTAAGGGCTACAAGCCTGCAGAGAAGCATCCTTCCATATTTCATGGAGTTGATTCCTTCGATGTGAAAGAGGGAATTACAAATGCAAAGAAGAAAAAAGGTTATTCAGAAGCCTTTGGTGATAAGTTAGTTGAGATGGCAGATGAGGATGAGAGAATAGTTGCAGTTTCGGCTGCAATGCCTACAGGTACGGGCCTTGTGCCTATGATAAAGGCTCATCCCGACAGAGTTTTTGATGTGGGAATCGCAGAGGAACATGCAGTTACATTTGCAGCAGGTATGGCGAGAAAGGGGCTTAAACCATTTGTTGCTATTTACTCTACATTTTTCCAGAGAGCCTATGATCAGATGATTTCTGATGTGTGCCTGCAGAACCTCCCCGTTACATTTGTAATCGACAGGGCAGGACTTGTGGGAAGAGACGGTGAAACCCACCAGGGAATATTTGATATAAGCTACACCAATCACATGCCGGGGCTTATAAGCCTTGCACCTAGGGATAAGGTGGAGCTGGAGATGATGCTTGAATATGCAAGGGACACAGAAGCTCCTGTTGCCATAAGATATCCAAGAGGCGAGGCCGTTACTATGGATAATGAGGCGAGACCTCTTATAGAAAAGGGCACCTCAGAGATTATGTGTGATGGCGAGAAGGTGCTTATTCTAAGCGTTGGAACCATGACTCAGACTGCCATGGAGGCCAGGAAGCTTTTAAAGAAAAAGGGACTTAATCCTGCAGTTGTAAATGCCAGATTTATAAAGCCTTTAGACACTAAGCTTCTAAAGGGTATGGCAGAAAGCTTTACTCACATTTTCACCTTGGAGGAAGGCGTTTTAACAGGTGGATTTGGACGCGAGGTAATGGCATTTTTAGAGGATGTAGATAGGGTAAAGGTGCATAATATCGGACTTCCTGAGAAGTTTATAGAGCATGCAGCAGTACCTGATCTTATGGATAAATACGGACTTACTCCTGAGAAAATCAGCGAGACAATTCTTGAAAATTTATAGGAAGTAAGGACAGTTAGATTCATTTCTAAAAACCATAGGAAGTAAGGATAGTTAGGAGATAGCCTTGAAGGAAAGATTAGATGTACTTCTCGTAAAACGCGCCATAGCGCCAACCCGTGCTAAGGCAAAGATTATGATTATGGAGGGTAATGTCTTCGTAAATAATCAAAGAGAAGATAAGGCGGGTTCTATGTTTAAGGATGACGTAAATATAGAATATCGCGGAAATGTAGATAAATACGTAAGTCGTGGTGGCAAGAAGCTTGAGAAGGCGGTTGACACCTGGGGACTTAATTTTAAGGATAAGATTTGTATGGACATAGGTTCATCTACGGGAGGCTTTACAGACTGTATGCTTCAAAATGATGCGCCAAAGGTCTATGCCATAGATGTTGGAACCAATCAGCTGGCCTGGAAGCTTAGAAATGACGAACGTGTTGTGGTTATGGAAAAAACCAATATTCGACATGTGACACCTGATATGCTTGAGGATACAATTGATTTTTCAAGTGTAGACGTAGCATTTATATCCCTTGATAAGGTGCTTCCGGTGGCCTATACACTTTTATCTCATAAGGCAGAGATGGTTTGTCTTGTAAAGCCTCAGTTTGAGGCAGGTAGGGAGCAGGTAGGTAATAAGGGTGTTGTAAGAGATCCAAAGGTTCACATAGAGGTTCTTAGAAAGGTAATAGGATTTACTCTTGGCTTAGGCTTTAAGTTAAAGGGCCTGTCCTTTTCCCCTATAAAGGGACCTGAGGGAAATATAGAATATCTTATGTATATTGAGAAGGACGCTTCTGCGGATGCAGGAAATGCTGATAATTTGGTGACTGTAGAAGGCGCAGAAAATTCAGAAAATTCAGAAAATGCAGCGGATAGCAGTAAGGTTATAGAGCTTTCTGAAGACCTTCTAAAAGACATAGATGACATAGTAGCAGCAGCTCATAATGAGCTGGATTAAATGTGTAGGCCACTTTGGCAGGCACATTTGAAAGGATTAAATATGAAAAAGTTTTGTATCATCATTAATTCCGATAAGGATGAGGACAGCAAATATGCTGAATTCATAAAAAACGAGATAGAAAAGCTTGAGGGAGAATGCTACATTTTACCAAACAGGCTTATACAGGATGATGTGGACAGGCATTATACCGATGCGGCTCTCGTGCAGGAGGGAACGGATTTTGCCCTGGTTCTTGGTGGAGACGGAACTCTTATCCAGGCATCCATAGATTTGGTTAGTAAAAATATCCCCATGCTGGGAGTTAATATTGGAACCGTTGGATTTCTGACAGAGGTGGATGTAGAGGATATTTTGGAAGCCCTCCAGAAGCTATTTACCGGGGATTATGAATTAGAGAACAGACTTATGTTAGAGGCTGTTGCACATACTGCCGAGGGCGGTGAAAGCAAGGTTTTATATGCCTTAAATGATGCTGTTTTATTTAAGAGAGGTAATGACAGACTTATAACTACTTCAGTTTACAGTGATGGGGAGCTTTTAGATACCTATAATGCAGACGGAGTTATAATCTCAACACCGACAGGTTCTACAGGCTATAATCTTTCTGCCGGTGGTCCTGTAATGGTGCCGGATGCAGATGCAGTGGTAGTTACACCTATTTGTCCACACTCTCTTAACAAGCGAAGCATAGTGCTTTCCACTAATGAAACCATCAAGCTTTCCTTAGATAAAACCAAGGAAGGATTTAATGATCATGGAACTCTTGTTATGGATGGAAGAAGTCTTATAAACATGAAGACAGGGGACTTTGTGGATATTAATGTATCTAAGGAAAATTCCAAATTCATTAAGTTTAAGGACAAGAGCTTTTTCAAAAAAATGAGAAGAAAATTCTCTTCACTTGTTGGAGAGTAATTTTTCCTGCATTGAGTAAATACAAAACATAAATATAAATTTAAGAGGTATATTTTGAAGGATAAAAGAAAAAATATGATTATTGAGCTCATTAAAAATAATGAGATTGAAACTCAGGAAGAGCTCATGGAAATGCTTAAAAATTCAGGTTTTACGGTGACTCAGGCCACTGTGTCCAGAGATATAAGAGAGCTTGGAATTACTAAGGCGCCACTTGATAAAAATACAAGTAAATATGTATTTATAGAGGGAGATAAGGGTTTTGACAAGTCAAGATATGTAAGAATACTCAAGACGGGATTCCTTACCATGGAGGCTGCGGAAAATATCCTTGTGATTAAGACACTGTCCGGTATGGCTATGGCGGTTGCAGCTGCCATCGATAACCTTGAGATAGACGGAGTTGTGGGCTCCATCGCAGGTGATGATACCATTATGTGCGCCATAAAGACTGTTAAGGAAGTGCCTGTGGTTATGAAGAGTATTGAAAAAATGATCTCGTAGTGCTATACTTATAATCTATGGGAAAATTTAAAAACATTTTCTTATATGAAAAAAGAGATTTGAAAGGAAGTAAAAAACAATGTCAGGACATTCAAAATTTGCTAATATTAAGCACAAGAAAGAGAAAAACGATGCTGCGAAGGGAAAGATATTTACCATTATTGGTAGAGAAATCGCAGTAGCTGTAAAGGATGGAGGTCCGGACCCTGATAATAACAGCAAACTTAGAGACGTAATCGCTAAGGCTAAGGCTAACAACATGCCTAATGATACTATTGAAAGAGGTATTAAGAAGGCAGCAGGTGATGCTAACTCAGTTAACTATGAGGTAGTTACCTATGAAGGATATGGCCCAAGTGGAACAGCTATCATTGTAAAGGCTCTTACAGATAATAAGAACCGTACCGCAAGTAATGTAAGAAATGCATTTACAAAGGGTGGCGGAAGTATTGGAACACAGGGTTGTGTATCATATATGTTTGATGAAAAAGGTCAGATGATTGTTGATAAAGAAGATTTTGAAATGAGTTCAGATGACTTTATGATGCTTGCACTTGATGCAGGAGCTGCAGATTTTATAGAGGAAGATGACAGCTACGAAATACTTACTGAGCCTAATGATTTTTCAGCGGTTCACGAAGCACTCCAAAAGGAAGGCATCGAATTTGTAAGTGCAGAAGTAACTATGATTCCTCAGACTTATGTTACTCTTTCTAATGAAGAGGATATTAATAAGTTGAATAAAACACTTGATTTACTTGATGTTGATGATGATGTACAGTCTGTATATCATAACTGGGAAGAAGAGTAATATTAAATATAGTGTAGAATTTTTAAAGCAGCTTAATTAGGAGATTGTTCTTTTTTAAGTTGCTTTTTTACTTAATCGGAGATATGCTCCGGCTGAGTTAAAATGAGTTAAATTATAAAAAAATATAACAAAAAATATAACGAAAGCGTATCATTATTTAAAATAGGGAAAAGCATTTAAAGATGAAAGGGAAAAATTAGTGTTATACAATTTACATGTAAAAGATCTCGCAATTATAGACGAGATAGAGGTTAATTTTGACGAGGGTTTAAATGTACTTACAGGTGAAACCGGTGCAGGTAAATCCATAATTATAGGTTCTGTGCAGTTAGCCCTTGGAGACAGAGTTCCTAAGGGAATAATTAGAGACGGCGCAGAATGTGGACTTGTGGAGCTTATATTTTCCATAGAGAATAAACTGACTCTTGAGGTCCTTAAGAAAAATGGAATCAGCGTAGAAGACAATGAGGTAATGCTTCAGAGAAAAATCTATGCTAACAGAACAGTCAACAGAATAAATGGGGAAACCGTTACAGCCAAGGTTTTAAAGGAGGTTTCCGAGACTCTTATAGACATACATGGTCAGCATGAACACCAGTCCCTTATGAATAATAATAAGCACAGGGAGATTTTGGATGTATTTGCAGGAGAAGAGCTTGAAAAGCTTAAGGCTAAGCTTGCAGAAGTCTATGACAGCTATAAAAATATCAAGAAGGAATTAGATGATAATGACCTTAGTCCAAGTGAATTAGAGAGGGAATTATCCTTTAATGAATTTGAATTAAATGAGATAGAAAAGGCTAATGTAAAGCATGGGGAGGAGGAAGAACTTCAGACCCGCTATAAAAAGCTTATGAAGGCTGACAAGTTAAGGGATAGTTTGTCAAAGGCATACTCTCTTGTAGGTGGTGCTAAGGGTGCAGGAGAGATGGTATCTGAGGCAGTTGTATCAGTTCGTGAAGAGGCTGATAATGATGAGACTCTTGCAACACTTTTAGAGGAAATATCTCAGGCTGAAATTATGCTGGAAGAATTTCTTTCTGATGCCGGAAACTACCTGTCACAGCTTGATTTGGACGAGGGACTTTTAGATAAAACTCTTGAAAGACTTAACACGGTTAAGAGTATTAAAAGTAAATATGGTAATACTGTAGAAGAGGTTAATGCCTATAAAGAAGAGTTAATAAATAAGGTTGAAAAGCTTAAAAATGCTGAGAAAAATAATGAGCATTTGAAGGAAGAGCTTAAGAAAAAAGCTGAGGAAATGAAGGCCTTAGCAGAAGAAATATCTGAGAAGAGACTTAGTGTAAGAGATGCATTTGACAAGGCTATAACAGAGGAATTAAAGAATCTTAACTTTGCAAATATTAATTTTAAAACAGAGATTAATAAGGCAAAAAGCATAACAAAGGATGGCATGGATGAAGTATATTTTATGGTTTCTCTTAATAAGGGAAGCTCACTTAAGCCATTAAAGGACGCTGCCAGCGGTGGCGAGCTTTCACGAATAATGCTTGGCCTAAGATCACTTTTTGCAAGGGAAGAGGATATTCCAACACTTATATTTGATGAGATTGATACGGGAATCAGTGGACGAACAGCCCAGAAGGTGGCAGAGAAAATGAAGAAAATATCTGCAAGACATCAGGTAATCTGTATCTCACATCTGGCTCAGATTGCAGCCATGGCAGACAATCATTATCTCATCGAAAAGTCCGACGAAAAGGACGTTACAGTTACAAGTATTAAGAGATTAAATGAAGAAGAAGAGATTAATGAAATCGCTAGAATTCTTGGAGGCGTAAGCATAACAGATGCAGTAATTAAGAGCGCCAGAGAGATGAAACAAATGGCCAAGCTCTTAGGAAAGGAGAGCCTTTGAATTGTAAGGAAACCAGAAAAAACATAGAAGCATTTGTCAATGACTCTCTTTCTGTAAAGGAGTTGGAGGAGTTTTTGGAGCATTTGGATAATTGTGAAAAATGCAGAGAAGAATATGACATGTGCTATACAGTTTTTATGGGTATGAAGATACTTGAAGATGTAGAAAAATATGGTAATACCAGACTTGATTCTGAGATGAAAATAGAATCTGCCAAGGATTATTTATTTAAATATAAGATAATCAGATTTCAAAAAATATTATTATACGTGCTTATTTGTTTGGTGGGCGGATTTTTATTTTTCTAGCGGGAGAGTAGAATGAAAAAATTATTATTAATTGACGGTAACAGTATCATGAACAGAGCCTTTTACGGAGTGCCTGTTCTCACTAATTCCAAGGGCGTTTATACTAATGCGGTCTATGGATTTTTAAATATTATTTTTAAGATTGCAGAAGAGGAAAAACCTGACAATATGATGGTGGCCTTTGATGTTCACGAGCCTACTTTTAGACATAAGATGTTTAAGGAGTATAAGGGTACCAGAAAGGGTATGCCTGAAGAGCTTAAGGAGCAGATGCCACTTATTAGGGAAATGCTTTCTAAAATGAATATAAGCATTGTTCAAAAGGGTGGCTATGAGGCTGATGATATTCTTGGAACCATTGCTAAGGACGCTGAGAGTAAGGGCTACAAGGTTTCTATTATATCCGGAGACAGGGATATGCTTCAGCTTTCTACTGAAAATATCCTCATAAGAATCCCTAAAACAGGCCGTGGAGGAACGGTGGTAGAGGACTATTATCCTGAAAATGTTCAGGAAAAGTATGGCATTACACCGGCTCAGGTTATAGACATGAAGGCCCTTATGGGAGACAGTTCTGATAACATTCCGGGTGTTCCCGGAGTAGGTGAAAAAACAGCACTTTCACTTCTTAAGGATTACCCTACCTTAGATGAAGTTTATGCACATCTTGAGGATATAACCAAGGCAAGAACCAAGAAGCTTTTAGAGGAGAATAAGGAGCTTGCCTATCTTTCAAAGGACCTTGCAACCATAGAGGTTCATGCAGATATTGAATATGATCTGGAAAGAGCAGACTTTGTAAATATATTTACCAAAGATGCATTTATAATGATGAATGAGTTAGAATTAAATTCACTTATAAAGCGTTTCAGAGATAGATTTAATGTAGAGGGAAATGTAGAAGGAGAGGTGCTTTCAGTAAGTGGTGAAGCAGAAAAAATAACTCCTTCTGATTACGAAATTATAAAGGATTTAGCTGCATTTAAAAAGGCAGAAAAAGACATAAAAAATCATGTAAAAAAAGCTGAATTTAAAACTGCTTCCATAGCCTTAATGGGCGATGAATGGTCAAGTGATTATGCCAAGGTTAAGAAGAGTCTTAAGGGTAAACAGATGACCTTTGAGTTCCTTATGGAAGAGGCAGGTGAACATAACGAATATGACTTTTATGGAGTAAGCTTATCCCTTGAACTTGGAGAAAATATAAAGACCTATATCATAGAATTTAATGCCGGTTTTGAGGACTACGAGGCAGTATTAAATATCCTAAAGGAAGTCTTTAATAAGGCTGAAAAAATAGTAGTTCCTGATGCCAAAAATGCACTGCATTTACTTACCTCAGATGACAAGCTTTTTATGGAAGATGAGCTAATTAAAAACAGTGATAAAATCTATGACATAAGTCTTATGGGATACCTTATGAATCCTCTTAGTGACGGATATAGCGTTGCAAGTGTAATTAACAGTGTATCCGGAATAATTATCGACGACTTTAAGGCATTATTTGATAAAAAGAAAAATATTTCCGAAGTATTTAACGATGAAACCCTAGCTGACAAGCTAGATGAGTACATGCTAAATGAAGCATTTTACAGCCTTATTGCAGGAAAGAAGCTTTGGGAAAAAATCGAGGAATATGGACTTAAAAGTTTATATAAGGACGTGGAGATTAAGACCGCCTATTACCTTTACATTATGGAGAGAAATGGTGTTATGGCGGATAAGGAAGAGCTTAACCGCATGAGTACTCTTTTTGGTGAGACCATTGCAGAGCTTGAAAAGGATATCTACACCTTAGCCGGTGAAGAATTTAACATTAATTCACCTAAGCAGCTGGGTGTGATTCTCTTTGAAAAAATGAATCTTCCATTTGCAAAGAAAACTAAAACCGGTTATTCCACAGCGGCAGATGTGCTGGAGAAGCTTATAGATGTAGACCCTATCGTTCCAAAGATTTTAGAGTACAGACAGGTTTCAAAGCTTAAGTCCACCTATGCTGACGGCCTTCAGCCTTACATCGGCAATGATAACAGGATTCATGGAAAGTTTAATCAGACCATAACAGCCACAGGACGACTTAGTTCCACAGATCCAAACCTTCAGAACATACCTGTAAGGATGGAGCTTGGAAGACGCCTTAGAGCTGTATTTAAGCCAAAGCCAGGCTGCACCTTTGTAGATGCAGATTACTCACAGATAGAGTTAAGACTTCTTGCCCACATGTCAGGAGACAGGGAGCTTATAGAGTCCTACAAGATTGGAAAGGACATCCATGCCATAACCGCTTCAAAGGTATTTAACGTGCCATTTGAGGAGGTTACCAAGGAGCAGAGAAGAAATGCCAAGGCCGTTAACTTCGGTATTATCTACGGTATGAGTTCCTTCGGACTTAGCCAGGATCTTAATATCTCAGCTAAGCAGGCCAAGGAATACATCGACCAGTATTTTAAGACCTATCCGGATATCAAGGCATTTTTGGATAAGCTTATAAGTGATGCCAAGGAAAAGGGATACTCCACTACCATTTATGGAAGAAGGAGACCTATCCCTGAGTTAAATGCAGCGAAGCACATGCAGAAAGCATTTGGCGAGAGAGTTGCCATGAATTCACCTATTCAGGGAAGCGCTGCAGATATTATAAAAATAGCCATGGTTAAGGTTGCCCGTGCCCTTAGAGAAGAGGGGCTTCGTTCACAGTTAGTTCTCCAGGTTCACGATGAGCTTCTCATCGAGGCCTATGACGACGAGGTGGAGAAGGTTAAGGAAATACTTGAGCGAGAGATGACTAACGCAGCAGACCTAAGCGTAAAATTAGAGGTTGAGGTAAGTACCGGAAGCAACTGGTACGAAGCTCATTAAAGCTTAGAAGTAACAGATACGAGGTTTATTAAAGTTTAAGAGAGGATTTATGTATGAAATTTAACAAAGACTGGTTAAAGAAACGATGGGTTGCATATACGGTAGCAACCTGTTCGGCAGTGGTTTTATACCTGCTGCTTTCACACATTGGATTATATGTTAAATGGTTCCAAACCTTTTACGGTTACGTTTCAACTGTAGTACTTGGAATAGTAATTGCCTACATCCTTGATCCATTTGTAAATATAGTGAAAAAATATCTCTTAAAGGGGATAAAAAAGGAGAAGCTAAAGCACAGCCTGGCGGTGGCCATAGTGGTAATAGTTCTTTTAGCTTTACTTGTACTTATAGTATTAACGCTGGTTCCACAGTTAGTAGATAGTTTAGTAACATTTGCTTCTAACATAAAGATTTATACATCCAAGCTTAAGGCGTTAATGAATACATTTACCTCCTCTAAGCAGATGCAGAACTTTGATTTTACTGCAATCATGAATAAAATCAATGATTTTCTTGCTGATATGACAGACTTTGTTAGTGACAATGCAGGAAATATTTTAAATAAATCTTTCTCAGTGGGAGCTGGTGTTGCAAATCTCGTAATTGCATCCATTCTTGCTATATATTTTCAGCTGGATCAGAAGAGACTTAGAGACGGTCTTAAGAAGTTTTTACATCTTGTTATGTCTGAAGAAAAGTATAAGAGCAGCAGTATTTTCTGGAGAAAATGTAACCAGATTCTTGTAAGATATATTGCATTTGATATAATTGATGGTCTTATAGTAGGTATTGTAAACTTTGTATTTATGCTTATTCTTGGCATGCCTTATGCTGTACTTATATCAGTTGTAGTAGGCGTAACTAACCTAGCCCCAACCTTTGGTCCTATCTTAGGTGCAGGCGTAGGCGGATTCATCCTGCTTTTGGTAGACCCTATGCAGGCCCTTATATTTATTATATTTACTATAGTTTTGCAGACCATAGACGGCTACATTTTAAAGCCAAAGCTCTTTGGCGAGACCCTTGGAGTATCATCAGTATGGATTCTCGTAGCCATCATAGTAGGTGGAAAAATGTTTGGCGTACTTGGAATTCTTCTTGCAATTCCTGCAGCAGCTATACTTGATTATATCTATGATAATTACATAATACCTCATTTGGAGGAGAGAAAGGCAAGAAGAGAGGGAAAGTCTGTAAAGGCAAAGGAACAGGCAGAGGCTGAGGAAGAGTCAAAGGCCTGATGGTGTGTTTATCGTACCTATAACGGCACTTGCACCATGATAATAAATTGAAAAACCACTTTATCTTTAAATGCATATATGATATAATGCAAATGTATGTGGCGAGATTTGATACTTAGAAATCGACTATATATAATATAAATTAGAATGAAAAGTACTTATAATTAACTATTTTGAAGATTGGAGGTTTATATTATGAAACACGTAATCACTATCAATAAGGCTAACCTTGCTAAGTCTGCTAATAAGGGCGGATGTGGAAAGTGCCAGGCATCATGTCAGTCAGCTTGTAAGACTTCTTGTACAGTTGGAAATCAGGCATGTGCACGTGAAGAAGAAGAGAAATAATTATTATAAGATTTATAATTAATGAGATTTAATAAACTCCCATGTTATAATGCATGGGAGTTTTTATGTCTTTCAAACTTAAGAGATATATGGTATTATGTGATAGTAAAATTAAGATAATAAGATAAATAATGTGAATTTTTAGAAAACATAATCTATAAGTGTAAAGGGTTAGAAGACATTAAAAAATAGGAAGAAAAAAGGAAAAAAAGGTGCATGTTATGGAAGAAAAGGTAATGATACACAAGTTTAAGGCTAAGGATTTAAATATTGTATTAGATGTTAACAGCGGTGCAGTGCACGTTGTAGACGACATTTCATACGATTTATTAGATGAGGTGAAGCCACCCTTTAGTATGGAATGTCCTAAAAATATTATAGATACATTTTCTGATCGCTATAAAGAGGAAGACATAAAGGAAGCCTACGAAGAGCTTAAGAATCTTTATAATGAGAAAATGTTATTTATGGAGGACCAGTATGAGGTATATGCTAATACCAGAGTTAAAAGTCCTATCAAATCTATCTGCCTTCATGTATCACATGATTGCAACCTTCGTTGTAAATACTGCTTTGCATCAACTGGTGATTTTGGTAAGGGAAGAAAGCTCATGCCACTTTCCATCGGTAAGGCAGCTATAGATTTTCTTATAAAGGAAAGCCCTGACAGACCTAATCTCGAGGTAGATTTCTTTGGGGGAGAGCCAATGATGAACTTCGGAGTAGTTAAGGATTTGGTTGCATATTCTCTTGAGCAGGGAAAAATCCACAATAAGAATTTTAGATTTACAATAACCACCAATGGCATGATTATGAATGATGAAGCCATTGATTTTATTAATAAATATATGGATAACGTGGTTCTTTCCATCGACGGCCGCAAGGAGATTAACGATGCCATGCGAGTTCGCGTGGATGGCAAGGGAAGCTACGACATTATAATCGAGAATTTCAAGAAGCTTGTAGCTAAGCGTGGTAAGAAGGAGTATTACGTAAGAGGAACCTATACCCGCAATAATCTCGATTTTGCAAATGACATTTTATCCCTTTACGATGAAGGATTTAAGGAGATTTCAGTGGAGCCTGTTATGGACGACCCAACCAAGGAATACTCCCTTCAGGAAGAGGATTTGGAGCGCATCTACGAAGAGTATGATAAGCTCGTGGATGAAATCAGCAAAATCAGAGATTCAGGAAAGTACATTAATTTCTTCCATTTCATGATAGACCTTAATCAGGGACCATGTATTATCAAGCGTCTCAGAGGTTGCGGAAGTGGAAATGAATACGTAGCCGTAACACCTGACGGCGACATTTATCCATGTCATCAGTTCGTTGGAAATGAAGATTTCCTTATGGGAAATGTGCTTGATGGCGAAATCGATCAGGATATTAAGACTCAGTTCGCAGGGGCCCACGTATTTTCAAAGCCAAAATGTAGAGAGTGCTGGGCAAGATTCTATTGTAGCGGTGGCTGCAATGCTAATAACTATATATTTAACGGAGACATTCTTGACTCCTATGATTTGGCCTGCGGCATCCAGAAGAAGAGACTTGAAAGCGCCATTCTTATGAAGATATTGGAGATGTTAAAGCAGCAGTAAAATGCAGCGAAAACTATGAGGGTTAATGTTCCTGGGTGATTTGGCTAAGTTGCCAGGTGCATGGTTTGGAGGTTTATATGGAGAAAAGAAGAGTAATAGAGGGTAGATTCTACAGACATTTTAAGGGTAAGATTTATCAGGTAAAGTGCGTGGCGCGTGACTGTGAAACCCAGGAAGAAAAGGTTGTCTATCAGGCAATGTATCCGCCATTTGGCACCTGGATAAGAAGTATGGAAGAGTTCCTTTCACCTATTCCGGAGAAATACGCAGGCTCAGATGAGTTTCCATATATGAACCAGATTTATAGATTTGTAGAGGTAAAATTTGATAAGGCAGCAGGGGCTTCCAAGGAGCACACACAGGCAGCAGGTGCTTCTAAGGAGCAGGCTAAGGCAGCTGATGAAAGCATCGCAACAGTAAATACAGGTGCAGCACAGCCTGCAAGCGTAAGTTCACCTGATCCAAGTAAGGTTGTAGGACAGCCGGCAGTTCAGGTAGAGAAAGCTTCAGCATCAGCAGGAGCAGGCCAAGACGAAGCTTCATCCACAGAAGAAAGATGGACCATGAGTGAAAAAGAAAATAAAATACTCATGGATTTTCTTGATGCCGACTCATTTAAAAGCAAAAAAGAAATAATCAGAAAAAACAGAAAAGAAATCACACCAAGTATGGTTCAGAGTATGGCCATAGGTTTAGATCTTCATTTAGACAGTAAAAATTTAGATGAGAATATTAATTACATTTTAAAGTACTTAAATGTTAATGATAAATATATGGGAAGCAGACTTAGATAAAATAAGGTTATGACTTCCGATTGAGGTGGATTATGATTCAGGATATTTACCCAAGTAAGTTAAATAATGAGTTTACAGATTATGATATAAAAGAGGGCGACGCCCTCATGATATTTGACAATGAAGGAAGGATATATGTGGGAAAGGACGAGGTTACACCGATTTTTCCTACATATAAATCCAATAAATCCGAAAATAATAACCATAATAAATGTAGCAAAAAGGATAAACAATTTGTTTATCTTTTTTCTTTAGACGAAAAGAAATATTTTCTTGATTTGGATTTTGAAGAGAATAATTTTGATAAGAATCAAGAGGGTTTCTCTTACTATACCATAAGGGAAGCACGTGACACTTTCTCAGGAAAAGAAGTATTTGCTATATTTACAGCCTATCATCTTTGGAGATGGTATTCTGATAACAGGTACTGCGGAAAATGTAGCGAAGAGCTTATACATGATGACAAGGAACGTGCCCTAAGATGTACTAAATGTGGCAATATGATCTTTCCAAGAATTAATCCTGCAGTAATAATAGGAGTTACTAATGGAGACTCCATTTTAATAACCAGATACCGCCGCGGATATGCTCATAATGCACTGGTTGCAGGCTTTACAGAAATTGGTGAAACCCTGGAGGAAACCGTAGCAAGAGAGGTTATGGAAGAAGCCGGAATCAAGGTTAAAAATATAAGATATTATAAGTCTCAGCCTTGGGGAATGGCCCAGGATCTTCTGGCAGGCTTTTACTGTGAAGTAGACGGCGATTCCCACATTCACATGGATGAAAATGAATTAAAATACGCCCAGTGGGTGAAGAAGGAAGACATAGTTTTACAGCCTAATAATCTAAGCCTTACTAATGAAATGATGAGGAAGTTTAAGGAATCATAGGCTAAAAAAATAGCAGATTGCACAAGGCAACTTTTCTCTAAATTCGAAAAATTTGTGCAATATGACGTATATTTATTATGCGAAAAATGATAAAATCAAAGAGCAGCTTTAGTAAGGCTTATTGCAGGTGACAAGTGGATATAGATTGCAACACAGCGTAAATACTAATCAAATTGGTTGTAAATGCAACTCAGTATAAATGCTTTAAACACCTGAAAATTAAGGCTTTCAAATACGTCGATAAATTATAATAAAAAATGTTTGACAACTGAATAGTAAAATGATAATATATAAAAAACGAACAAAAGTTCGTGGAACAACTGTTCTAAAATTAAGTGGTGGCTATATACTTATTTTACAGTTTTCCGGATTGTGATTAGTTAATTAAAGAATTGACGAATTAATGTATTGATGAATTGATGAATAACAGTATTGGAGGATAGTTAGTATTATGACTAAAGGTTTTGAAGTTGATGAGAATAAGAAAAAAGCACTTGAAAGTGCTATGTCACAGATTGAGAAGTCTTATGGTAAGGGTGCCATTATGAAGCTTGGGGATAATGCGCATCTTCAGGTTGAGACCTTTCCATCAGGTTCGCTTGGTTTAGATCTTGCCCTTGGAGTAGGTGGTATACCTAAGGGAAGAATCGTAGAGATTTATGGTCCTGAATCAGGTGGTAAGACCACAGTAGCACTTCATATGATAGCAGAGGTACAGAAGCTTGGCGGTATTGCAGGTTTCATCGATGCAGAGCATGCACTCGATCCTGTTTATGCAGACAAGATTGGCGTAGATATTGATAATCTTTATATCTCTCAGCCAGATAATGGTGAGCAGGCCATGGAAATTACAGAAACTATGGTTCGTTCAGGAGCCATTGATATTATAGTAGTAGACTCAGTAGCAGCCCTCGTTCCTAAGGCAGAAATCGATGGAGAGATGGGAGATTCACATATGGGTCTTCAGGCAAGACTTATGTCACAGGCCCTTAGAAAGCTTACAGGTATTGTTGCTAAGACAAGCTGTACAGTAATTTTCATTAACCAGTTACGTGAAAAGATTGGTATCGTATTTGGTAATCCTGAGACAACCACAGGTGGTCGTGCCCTTAAGTTCTATTCTTCAGTTCGTATCGAGGTAAGAAGAGGAGAGCAGATTAAGCGTGGAGGCGAAGTAGTAGGTAACCGTGCTAAGATTAAGATAGTTAAGAATAAGGTTGCATCTCCATTCCGTGAGGCAGAGATTGACATCGTCTATGGCGAAGGAATCTCAAGAATCGGCGAGATTGTAGATATTGCAGCAGACAATGATATCATTAATAAAGCTGGCGCATGGTACTCTTATAATGGCGAGAGAATCGGCCAGGGTAGAGAAAACTGCAAGAACTTCCTTCAGGAACATCCTGAACTTTTAAGTGAAGTAGAAGGAAAGGTAAGAGCAAAGCTCTTTAACGAAGAAGCACCAGCAGATGCATCAAACCCATCCGCAGCAGATGATTCTTCCAAGAAGAAAAAGAAGGCTAAAAAAGAAGACGAAGGAATCCCAGTAGAAGATTTATAATTAGATAAACTTGTAATTAAATGAAAAAGAATTACATAAGATAATTCGATAATTTCAATTAATATCATTTGTGAAGGTCTTTAATAATAGCATTCATCTATTATTAAACCACATAACACAATTATAAAACGATAAAGAAAAAAATATGATTTGAACGACAAAAATACCGGCGGCCAAAAACCCCGGTATTTTTTTGCCCCTAACCCTGAATCCCACCTCAGCTTAACTAGAAAAGCAATAATTATAATCTTCTCACAAAGAAATTATTGCTACCTCGACTCTACCAATCCCTCCACTTTTCCAACGGAATCGATTTTCTCATAAACTTGCCATTCCGATGCCTATCACTTTTAGACGGGCATCGATTTTACGAAAAACTTGCCATCCCGATGCCCTCCACTTTTAGATGGGCATCGATTTTTGTGAAAAGCTTCTTTTCCGATGCCCTCCACTTTCCAGCGAGCATCGATTTTCTCATAAACTTGCTTTTCCGATGCCCTCAACTTTCCAGCGGGCATCGATTTTACCAAAAACTTGCTTTTCCGATGCCCTCCACTTTCCCACCGGCATCGATTTTTGTGAAAAGATTCTTTTCCGATGCCCTCAACTTTCCAGCGGGCATCGATTTTCTCATAAACTTGCCATTCCGATGCCTATCACTTCATCACAACCTTCCGTTTGTTAACTTACTTAGCGAGTAAGTACATGTGAGAAAGTAGAAAAGTACGAATAAGGAGCGTGCAATGATAATCCATAATGGCAGACAAACGCACCTGCGGTGCGTATGTTGTAACGCCGGTGCTTAGCGACTGGCGGCTTTAGCCGACAGAGCTTAGCATCCCGTTGCGTTACAACCGGCAAAAGCTTGTCTGCGTTGGATATCATGCACGCGTATTATATCATAATTCTATTTTCTTTCCCAATGTGCTTATGAGCGACCACTTGACAAAAACTAACTAGCGTGCTAGTATTATCACCTAGGTAAAACTAGCGTGCTAGTAATTACCTCGCCTCAAAAGGGCTCAAAACCCCATAAATTCAGCATTTAAGAAAATGGAGGAAAAGATGCAGAAAACTGTAAAAGCAGATGAATTAAAAGAAAAAACAGTTGCTGAAAATAAAAAAAGTGAAAATGATAATCTGGAAAATGATGATTTGGAAAATGACATCCAGGATTACGACTATTATCTTAACACCTTGCTTATGATAAAACAGTTGGATGCCATGATAAATCAAAAGGCTAATAATTCACTAAAGGGTGTGGACCTTACCTTTTCGCAGTTTATTTTATTAAACATATTAAATAATGCTAAGGATAAGACACTTACTCTTAAGAAAATAGAAAAGAAATTAAACATTGCATCCTCCACCAGTGCAGGACTTATATGCAGGATGAAGATGAAGGGTTTAATTATTTCTAAGAGAAGTAAGAATGATGCCAGAGTTACCATAGTAAAGATGACTAAGAAGGGCGAGAAGAAGCTTAGTGATGCGGTTTCTCATTCTGAAAAAGTTAAGGAAATAATATTTTCACATTTAGAGATAGAAGAGATAGAGCAGTTAAAGAAATTCCTGGCAAAGTCCATAAAGATATTAGAAAACTACGACGAATAGACAAGAAAACAAACATAAAAACATAACAAACATAACAAATTTAACAAACATAACAAATATAAAAAGCACAACAAACCACATTAGGAGGATTTCATGAGGAAACCTGACAGTTTAGAAAAGGGACAGAATATAGGCCTGTGTGCCACTTCATTTGGCTGCACCATAGAGCCCTATAAAACCTGTCTTAAGGAGACTATAAAGAAGTTTGAAGATTTTGGATACAAGGTCACAGTTGGTGACAATGTCTATAAAGAAGATGGAGTTGGAATCGCTACTAATCCTAAGGATATGGCAAGTGAATTTGAGAAGATGCTGTTAGATGACAGCATTGACGCACTTATCTCAACCGGTGGTGGAGAGCTTATGTGCGAGATACTTCCATATATGGATTGGGAGAAGGTGAAGGAAGCAAAGCCAAAATGGTTCTTAGGTTATTCAGATAATACTAATGCCATACTTCCATTAGTTACCATTTGTGATACCATGGCGATTTACGGATCATGTGCTCCGAGCTTTGGAACCCCTTGGTCTGATTCACAGCAGGATATATTTGATATACTTACGGGTAGTAAGAAGACTGTGGAAAACTACGAAAAATGGGAGATAGAGAGCCTTAAGTCAGAGGAGAATCCACTTGCTCCTTATAATATGACTGAAGCCAATTCTACAAAAGCATTTTTTGAAAATAAGGAAATAGAAAACGCTGCATTTGACGGGCGACTAATAGGGGGATGTCTTGACTGTCTGCAGGGCCTTTGTGGAACCAGCTTTGACAAGGTTAAGGAATACAGCGAGAAATATAAAGAGGACGGAATCATTTGGTTTATTGAGTCCTGTGATTTAAATGTAATGGGCGTTAGAAGAGCATTGTTCCAGCTTAAAAATGCAGGCTGGTTTGAAAATGTAAAGGGCTTTATAATCGGACGCCCTATGCTCTATGATAATGAGGGCTTTGGAATAACCATGAAGGAAGCATTTTTGGAGCCATTAAGTGAGTTAAATGTTCCGATAATTTTGGATGCAGATCTTGGACATCTGCCGCCGGCCATGCCTATGGTTGCAGGAGCAAAAGCAAGTGTAAGCTTTAATAAAAGCACAGATAAAAAGTTTTCAATCACTTATGACATTTAATTAAAACCTATAAAGCAAAGTGAAAAAATAAAGTAGCAAAGCATTGCAAAGCAGCAAAGCATTGAAAAAGCAATGAAACATTGCAAAGGTATTTAGGAAAAGGCATATAACAAATATATTAGGCTGATAAAGCCAAAAGTAGTTAGGAAAAATATTATGAAGAGATACATTTAAAAATGTATTTTCGAGGAGGAAAAAATGTCAAAATTTAGTGTAAAAAGACCTTACGTGGTTCTCGTAGTTGTACTTGCTCTTACGGTACTTGGAATTGCGGGATTCACAAAGATGACCACAGACTTTTTACCGGAGATGGAGCTTCCATATATGGTTGTAACAACCACATATACAGGTGCATCACCTCAGAAGGTAGAATCAGAGTTAACCGATCCAATAGAGAATTCACTTGCTACCATTAATGGTGTAAAAAATGTAAATAGTACATCAAGTGAAAACTATAGTATGGTTACCCTTGAATTTGAGGATGGAACCAACATGGATAGTGCCATGGTAAAGGTTACCTCGGCTCTTAATCAGATAGAGATGCCTGAGGGTGTTGGAGACCCGATGATAATGGAGATTTCCATGGACATGATGCCAACTCTCTATACCAGTATTGATTATGATGGTAAAGACGGAAGCGAGCTTACACAGTATGTTAATGATAATATACTTCCTGAGATTAAGCGTCAGGACGGTGTGGCAAGTGTTCAGACCATGGGTATGATTGAGGATTCAGTAGAGGTCAAATTTAACCAGGATAAGATAGACGAGGTTAATAAGAAAATACTTGAAACTACTGATAGTGAGCTAAGTAAGGCTAAGAAAAAGCTTACCAAGGCTGAGAAAAAGCTTGAAAAGGCTGAGGCAGAGCTTGAGAAACAGAAGAAAAATCTCGAGGATAAGCAGGATAGTTCAACCTCTGAGATGGCCAAATACACCAAGATGTTAAATGAAGCTATAGCCACAAAGGCAGGTTACGAGGCTGAGTATCAGAGTATCAAGTCCTATATAACAGTTCTCAAAATGGAGAAAAAGGCTTACACCGGTAAGAATGGCGTTAAGAGTATGTATGATGCCATGAATACGGGATTTAAGACTGTGAGAGAATCATTTAAGGAAGGCGGCGCTGGCTACAAGGCAATGTATGAAAATATTTATTCAAGTGTACTTGTGGCAGCGGTTCAGAGTGCTTACAAAGCTATGGGTGATGATGTTACCATTACAGCTAAAAATGTAGACACTTATCTTAAAAAGCTTCCAAATGAAACAGAGGATCAGATCAAGGGTGCTGCCAAAACACAGGCAACCACATTGACCAAAACTCAGTGTAAAACAACCTTAAATTCACTTCCAACAAGTGTTAAGGATGCTATAGATAACCCTGATAAATTAAAGGCTTATAAGAAAATTTTAGAGCAGCAGGGACAGAAAAAAGCAGCTAAGCAGATGACTAAGAAAAATCTTCAGAAAATGTATAACATCGTAAAGAAGAGACTTCCTGAGGTCAAGTCTGCACTTGCGACTCTTAAGGTTCAGAAAATAGCTGCCAAGAAGGCTCTTGAAATGGTTAGCGAGCAGATAGATAAGGCCACTGACAACTATGAAGAGGTTGAGAAGGGTAAGATGACAGCCTCCATAGCATTTGGTTCCGGACAGGCTGGAATTACTTCTGGAGAAGGAAGCTTAAAGAGCTCCAAGCAGGAAATTAAAAATGCTAAGAAATCCTTTGAAAACAGTAAGGAAGCAGCACTTGATAATGCTAATCTTGATAAGCTTCTTACACTTGAGACACTTTCAGGAATTCTTACAGCTCAGAACTTCTCTATGCCTGCAGGTTACATTAATGACGACAAAACTCAGTACCTCTTAAAGATAGATGAGTCCGAGAAGACAGAAAAAGACATTGCAAATACTCTTCTTACTAAGATTAAAAAGGTCGGCGACATAAGACTTAAGGATGTTGCAGACATTGTAATTATAAATAACTCAGATGAAGTATATGCTAAGGTAAATGGCAATGATGCAGTTGTACTTGCTGTTTACAAGTCAAGTTCAGCAGGAACTTCATCAGTTTCAAAGGCAGTAAATGCTAAGATAAATGAACTTGATAAGAAGAACTCTAAGTTGCATTTTACTAACCTTATGGATCAGGGAGAATATATTAAGATTATTATTAAATCTATATTCTCAAACCTTCTTTGGGGTGCCCTGTTTGCAATTATAGTACTGTTCTTCTTCCTAAAGGATATAAGACCTACGGCGGTAGTTGCATTTGCCATTCCGCTCAGTGTACTGTTTGCAATACTTCTTATGTACTTTACAGACATTACCATGAACATTATCTCACTGTCTGGACTGGCTCTGGGTATAGGAATGCTGGTAGATAACTCAGTCGTGGTTATAGAAAACATTTACCGACTGAGGGCCAAGGGAATAGGCGCGGCGAGAGCTGCCGTAATGGGTGCTAATCAGGTTGCAGGAGCTATATTTGCTTCAACTCTTACAACTATCTGCGTATTCCTTCCAATCGTATTTACGGACGGACTTACCAGACAGATTATTCAGGATATGTGTCTTACCATTACCTACAGCCTTGTGGCTTCACTTGCGGTGGCACTTACAGTTGTACCTGCACTTGGTTCGACACTTCTTAAGAAAAATATTAATAAAGAGCATCGCTGGTTTGATGCAGTTTTAAATGGATATGACAAGGTTTTAAGATTCTGCCTTGGTAAGAAATGGGTTCCAATTCTTATATCAGTTGCACTTCTTTTAATGTGTGCAGTTAAGGTATTTACAACCGGTATAGTTATGATTCCTGAGATGGGAAGTACACAGCTTTCAGCATCTATTGATGCTAACCCTGAAACTGATATGGCAGAGGACATCGAGATTATCGATGCGGCTTCTAAGGAAATAGGAAAGATAAAGGGTGTTGAGAAGGTTGGTTCCGTACAGGCTTCCTCACTTGGCTTTGGTAATACCTCTAATAAGAATTACCAGATAATGCTTCTTCTTGAAGAAAAATATTCTCACAAAAATAAAGAGATTGCCAAGAAGATTGAGAAAATCCTAAGTAAAGAGGATTTCAAAAATGTAGAGGTTTCTGAAAGTAGTATGGATTCAGGCTCTATGCTTGGTTCAGGACTTTCAGTTGAGATAACCGGTGATGATGATAAAGAACTTCTTAGACTTTCTGAAGAGGTTATGAATACCGTTAAAAAGAATGGCGGTTATGAAAATATTTCTAACGGACAGGAGGGTGCTGATAAGGAGGTTATCCTTGACATAGACAAGGATAAGGCTATGAGAAAGGGACTTACAGTAGCTCAGATTTGTCAGGAAATAGCAGGCAAGCTTACTACCGAAAAGCAGGCCACAACCATAAATGTTGATGGCGATATTTTAAAGGTTAATGTCAATAATGAGGTTGAGCAGTTAGAGCTTAAAAAGCTTCTTGATTACGAGATTCCATATACTAAGACAAAGGATGATGGAACTCAGGAGGAGAAGAAGGTTAAGCTTGGTAAGATTGCTTCCTACAGCATTGAAGACAGTGTGGCTTCTATCTCACATAAAAATGGTACTAAGGTAATGAATGTATCAGCAGAGGTTAAGGATGGCGAAAATAATGAGCTTCTTACAAGAAAGCTTGAGCCAAAGATTAATAAAATTAAGACAGGAAAGGGCTATAAGGTTAAGCTCGGTGGTGAAAATGAAAGTACAGACAAGATGATTAAGAACATGCTTCTTATGATGCTTGTCGCATTAATCCTTATTTACTTAATTATGGTAGGTCAGTTCCAGAACTTCCTTTCACCATTTATAGTAATGTTCACCATACCACTTGCATTTACCGGTGGATTTATAGCGCTGATGATTTCAGGTGAATTCCTGTCAATGCTTTCTCTTATGGGATTCTTAATCCTTATGGGTGTAGTCGTAAACAACGGTATCGTATTTATCGATTATGCGAACCAGCTTAGAATAGGCGGCATGGAGAAGAGAGAGGCTCTCGTGGAAACTGGTAAAACCCGTATGAGACCTATCCTTATGACAGCTCTTACAACAGTCCTTGGTATGACTGTCATGGCATTTAGCAAGGGCCAGGGTTCAGAGATGGGCCATGGTATGGCAATCGTCGTTATCGGCGGTCTTACCTATGCAACTCTCATGACTCTCTTCATCGTTCCAGTACTCTACGACATCTTCTACAGAAAGAAGGAAATGAAGGCCGTAGACCTTGGAGACGAAGACACCTTAAACGCACGTGAAGGCGAAGAAGTGTCAGAAAACGTAGGCTTTGAGGGTGGCGATGAATTCGCAGGCGGTGAAAGTGCCGGAAGCGAAGGCTTCGAAGGTAACGATGGCGTGATGGAGTAAGAGTTTAAGCATCAATTTTCATTTACCAAGAAAGGATTTTCAATATGACTTTAGAATCAATAATTAATTCAGGTCCATTTAAAAATTTTGTGGATTTTATTATGACTGCAGCAATTACAGCCCTTATAGTAATTATTATTCTTACTATAGGAAAGATGGTATTTAGAAAGTATCTGCATTCGGATACTAATATTTATATGCGATTTACTGAGCATACCTTGAAGATTGCAATTGTTGCATTTGCTGTTATGGGCGTGATTGCGGATACACATTTTACCGCTCCATTTGGAAAGCTTCTCTTTCAGGGAACTGCCATTATCGGTGCTATAGCAGGTATTGCGGCGCAGCCGGTTATCGCGGATCTCATCTGTGGCTTTATGATAAGTACTAACAAGCCATTTGATATTGGCGACAGAATCGAGCTGGAGAATGATGTTGCAGGAGTTGTTAAGGATATAACTGTGAGACACGTGGTAATTAGGACTATTGATACCATTGATCTTATAATTCCAAATAGTAAGATAAATGCCATGGCCATTAAAAATATGAGTTACAGCCCTGACATTCGCTCTGTGAATCTTAAGTTTCATGTGGATTATAGCACTGATATAAAGCTTGCGGCGAAGGTTATTCAGGATGCTGTAAAGTCCAGTGAATACAGCATTGAGAAGCCTACTGAGGATGAAAATGCACCGAAGGAATATTCACCTGTGTATTTCCTTTCCTATGAGGCAAGTAGTCTTTGCATGTCCACAACAGTATATTTTACACCTGATTCACCTACTGAGGTGGTTAAAAATGATATTAACACAAGGGTTAAGGAAGCCCTTAAGAATAATAATATCGAGATTCCATATGACTATGTAAATGTACTTATGAAGGACCAGGAATCTTAATTAGGATATTAGTGAATAATTTTAATTAAGAGGGGCAGTGAATAAGTTTAATTAAATAGCACGATTTTACAAGGGGGGTTATAATCAAATGATTGACTATAACCCCTTATTAAATTATAATTAAAGTACTGTTAATTGGAAAACAATTAAAATTATTATGAAAAAGAATTAATGGAGGTAGTTTTATGAATTGGTCTATTTCTCAATTAAAGGAAAATGCTAAATTGGTTCTTAAGAATTCATATTGGCGTTGTGTAGTTGTTGGTTTGATTCTTGCAGCTTTATCCGGTGGCGGCGGTGGCGGAGCCGGAAGAGTTAGTAACAGCATATCTGATCTTATAAAAAATAAGAATAAAACTAACAACTATCGTAATTATAGAACTTATGATTATGATGATGACGATGATATATATGATTTGGATCTGGATGGATTGAGAAGCTTGGTTAAACCTGATGCGAAAAATGACATTGAGCCAGAGACAGTTTCTGTCGCAGAGCCTGCATCACTTCAGCCTGCAGTTGTTAAAGAGGCAGAGGTAATCTATGAAACAGAAGAAAAACCTGTTATTACTAAGCCTATGACTTATAACAACTATAGTCCTAGAAATAATACCAGAGCCGTTAACGCACTGGCTGGAGTAGCTATTGGCGTAGTAATTATCATTTTCTTAGTAGCTTTTGTAATAGGAATGGTATTTTCTGTATTTTTAGTTTATCCACTTTCAGTTGGATGTAAAGGTTTCTATAGTAAGGAAATATATTCTGAAACTCAGATAGGTGAGGTTGTTCAGCCATTTAAAAATGGATATTATAAAAATACTGTTTTAACAATGTTTATGATGAATTTGTTTGTTGGACTTTGGTCACTTTTATTCTTAATCCCAGGTATTGTTAAGGCTTATGAATATCGTATGATTCCATATATTTTAGCTAATGATCCTAGTGTTTCACGTGAGGAAGCATTTGCAAGATCTAAGATGATGATGGATGGCGAGAAGATGAATGCATTTATTCTTGATCTTTCATTTATCGGATGGTCAATTCTTTCAATCTTAACATGTGGTATTCTTGCAATTTTCTATGTAACACCATATAAGAGTCTTACAGATGCATTTCTTTTCGATGCACTTCGTGATAGAGGCGGAATGGCATATGTTCCACCTACACCAGCACCAGGTCCGGGAGTACCACCTATGGGCGGTTACGGCCAGATGAATAACTCATACGGCGCACCAGGACAGGGCCAGATGAACAATCAGTATGGCCAGATGAACAACCAGTATGGACAGATGAACAACCAGTTTGGACAGGCACCAAATCAGGGCCAGATGAATAACCAGTTTAATCAGGTACCAAATCAGGGCCAGATGAATAACCAGTTTAATCAGGCACCAAATCAGACACCTATGAACAATCAGTTTAATCAGGCACCTAATACAGGATTCTCTGCAACACCGGTTACCCCGGTTACACCAAGCATGCCAGAGACACCAAGCATGCCTGAGACACCGGTAGATACATCTTCCATGGGAAGCACTGATTTTTCTGCAACACCAGGTTCTACTGATTCTGCAGTAAAATCAACTGTATCTGATCTTACTGATACATCAGATTATACAAGTGATTATAGCAGTACTAGCAGTGCTGTTGATGATTATACCATTAAGGGTAGTGATAATTACGGAGATTCAGACAATACTTCAGTATAACACTTAAGCTACTCCTTACAATTGAAGAATGGAGGATTTTATGAGGAAGAAAAACAAACTTGGTTTGATTGCAGGCACTTTAGCTCTTTCATTAGTTATAGGTCTTGTGCCATCTAATGCATTTGCAAGTGTTAAGAAAAGCTCTGTAACTTCTGTAAAAAAAGAAGGTGAGAGCACAGAGGACATTACGGGAACCTTTAAGTTTTATAGGAGTTATGACGAGGAAGTTCCTGTAGATGAAAGAACATTTTATTATAATGATAACTATTTTAAAAATGCAGGAAGCATAAAAAATCAGCATCTTCGCACCATTTCTATGGCAAATACCTTAGCTGCCAGTAGTGCAAGTGAACCTGTTTTTGCTATTTCACTTTTTGGTAAAATGGGTTATAAGGACATTACCTGTTATGATTACGATGATGATGACGCAACCCTTGGCATGGTTATCGCTCACAAGGAAACTGCCTATGGAGAGGTGGTTGCTGTAGCAGGTCGAGGCTCTGACTATAATACTGAGTGGGGCAAGAATTTCATTGCAGGTTTAAGTGGAGATGCAGAAGGCTTTACAGATGCAGCTGACGTACTTATAGAGAGAATCAAGGGTTATGAGAATTCTAATGGTTTATCAGGTGCTAAGCTTTGGCTTTCGGGTTATTCCAGATCAGGTGCTGTCTGCGACCTGGCAGGTAAGTACATTAATGAGAATCCTGATGAATTTGGAATAACAGCAGATGACCTTTATGTATATACATTTGAGGCTCCTGCAGCTTCCATAGAGGAAACAAAATATGCTAACATCCACAATGTTTTAAATGAGGATGATTTAATTCCATATGCTTTTATGAAGCAGTGGGGCTTCCACAATTGTGGTGTAAAAGAGATAATTAATGAAGCTGATAACGTAATCATGACAAAGGAGCTTAACCTTGCTGGACTTATGGGTTCAGGCGATATTATGAATGATTACGAAGAAAGAAGTCAGAAGGAATTTTTGGATGAAACCTTCCAGTTATTAACTGATGAAGTGGACAGAGAAAAGTATGTAAAGTATGGTCAGAAGCCACTTTCAGATTTACTTACTATTTATTTTAGTAAATCATTTTCAGAAAGAGATGCATTTCTAAGCTTCTTTTCCGATGACCTTTTGCCTCTTCTTAAGGATGATTTATATAATCTGATTAGTATTATTGGAATGATTACCAATCATAATAATGACAAAGTTTATATGAGTGTTTCAGATACTATTGAGGGTTATTTGGATGAGGCTTACAATTCATGTGAAACTAAGCCATTTACCAATGATGAATTTAAAACTATAAAGAGTGATTTATATCCTCTCTTAAGAGTATTTGGTCCTGTGCTTGTAAAGGATATGCAGTACCATGACGGAGTTTCTGATTACAGTTATATTTTACCTGTGGATTATTATGATGAAGCCTATGATCCTGATAGTAAAGATGAAGAAGAGACTGATGATTCAGGACAGTCCGGTGAAGAAATTGCCTATGATGAATATGCTTCTTACTGGGAAGGTGATGAAGCAGGAGAGATAGCAGGTGAAAATGATGCTAAGGCGGGCTATGAGCTAGAAGACAGATATAGCTATGATGATTCAGTTGCAGATGGAACCTACGATACAGAGATTGAGGTTGAAGCTTATAAGAAGGGATATGAATTTGGTTATACATTAGGCTTTGGTAGTAATACAGATGCCCAGAGAGGTGAGAGTGCTGGTCATGATGCAGGCTATGAGGCCGGCAAGACGGATGGTAAGCCGGATGGTGAGTTAATGGATAGAGCTCATTATATGGATAGTTATGATGATACCATTTCACTAGATACCTATACTGCAGCATATGAAAAAGCTTATAAAAAGTATTATGCTGTGGGTTACGAGTATGGTTACAATGATGGCGTGTTATTAAAGCATCCAACAGTAGCCCTATATCACATACTTTCTATAGCAGGTAATGTAGATACTATAATTGGAGAACATTATTTACAGACTAATATGGATTATGTTGAAGCATTAGATTCTAATCATAATAAGTCAGCTCCTGCTGATACAGATGAGCCGAGAGAATCAGTAGTGCCTACAGGTTCAGCTGTTCCAAGTGGATCAGCAGTTCCATCAGAGTCAGTAGTTCCATCAGAGTCAGTAGTTCCATCAGAGTCAGTAGCTCCATCAGAGTCAGTAGCTCCAGGTGAGTCATCAGCACCAGGTGAATCAGCAGCACCAGGTGAGACAGTAACTCCAGGTGAATCAGCAGCTCCAGGTGAGTCAGCAGCACCATCTGAGTCAACTGCTCCAAGTGCGACGGGAACGCCTTCAGAGTCAGCAGTTGTACCAACAGGTCAGTCAGTAACACCTGAGACTATAACTGTTCCTAAGACTAAGTTTACTAAGATTAAGAGAAAGAAGAAATCAGTTGTTCTTAAGTGGAAAAAGAAGAAATACACAGGTTATCAGATTCAGATAGCTACTAATAAGAAATTCACTAAGAATAAAAAGACATATACCATTAAGAAGAAGTCTAAGACTAAGAAGACCATTAAAAAGCTTAAAAAGAACAAGACTTACTATGTCAGAATTCGAGTTTATAAGCAGAAATCAGGAAAGAAATATTTCTCCAAATGGTCTGCGAAAAAGAAGGTAAAAAAGTATAAGAAATAGAACTAAAACTTGCCTTAATACCTATTTGTGTGATATTATAGATACAAGTGTTTTAGATTATAAATTTAGGAGGTTTTTTATAATGGAGATTAAAAAAGATTTAAACGGAACAGATCTTACTATGGGACTTGTAGGTAGATTAGATACTACTACTTCTCCAGAACTTGAAGAAGAACTTAACGCATCATTAGAGGGTGTTACAGCACTTACATTTGATTTTTCAGATTTAGAGTATATTTCCAGTGCAGGACTTCGTGTGCTTTTAACTGCTCAGAAGAAGATGAATAAGCAGGGTAGCATGGTTATTAAGAATGCGAATGAGGCTATTGTCGAGATATTTGAGGTAACCGGTTTTTCAGATATTCTTACTGTTGAGTAATCCTTTATATATAGGATTATCATTAGGAAAGGTAATGATCAATGAGAGAATTGGAATTAAAGGCTGTTGTTGACAATCTTGATGAGGTGCTGAATTTCGTTGATGATGATCTTGAAGCTAATAAATGCGGAATGAAGGCACAGATGCAGATTGATTTATGTCTTGAAGAAATCTTTGTAAATATTTGTAATTATGCATATGGATCCGAAGAGGGTAACGCGACTATAGCTACAGAGTTTGATAATGAGCTTCGTAATTATACAATCGTATTTAAGGATAGTGGTATGCCTTTTAATCCGTTGGATAAGGAAGATCCTGATACTACTCTTTCCGCAGAAGAAAGAAAGATAGGTGGTCTGGGTATATTCCTTGTTAAGAAAAACATGGATGAGGTAGCTTACGAGTATAAGGATAAATATAATATATTTACTATTATGAAAAAGATATAGCCCATTAAAGGAATAAGTTTAATAATAAAAAAATAAATGCTACGGAAAATTTTTCCGTAGCATTTTTTTATTGTTGTGCGCCTAGCGGCGCACGTTTCTAACGGGTTAAAGTCCCGAATCCGCCCGGTAGTGGGAAGGATATAGCCGAAGGCAAGGGTGTCCATCGTGAGGTGGAATCTGAAGGAAGCTGGATGTGGGAACAGACTAACCA
>JAILGL010000052.1 GCA_024696825.1 Lachnospiraceae bacterium | reverse complement strand
TTTCAAATGCCTGTAAAAAGGCTTCTCTTGCAGCTTCATCCATATCACGGGTCTGAGTTATATAGGTGATTTTATTAGTTTCCTCGATAATATAAGGGCTTACGGACTCAAGCATGGCATAGGATGGGAAGAAAACTATGTAATTACCGGCCTTTGCATTTATAAAGGTCTTAACATAGTTTGCGATTTTCTCAAATTCCTGCTCATTTCTTCTTGTATATTTACTGGAGACATTATTAGCCACAAGGACCTTTCTTCTGCTGTTATCAAAGGAAGAAGGTGCATATATGGCATAGTCATCCTTAGTGGTGGAAAGCTCCTTTTTATAGAAGTTTACGGGTAGCAGTGTAGCTGAGAAAAATACAGTGCTTCTGGCCTTCATAAGATAGTTTTCCAAATTAGTTGAAGGCTCCATACATCTTAGATTAAAGGAGATATCTCCCCTCCATTCCTTGTAGAGATAGACCTTGTACTTATCATCTAAAAGCTCTGCAACCATATTAATTGCGAGTATTTTGAAAAATGTATTTATAAAATAATCCTTATCTTCTGAACTATTTAACACATCTCTAAGCTCGTGGTCACTTAAAAACTTGCTGACGGAAAGCTCCAGATTATAGAACTTAGAAAGGATGGAATCGTAGTTTGTAATGTCAGGATAAAAGGCTTTATTATTATCATATAAAGCCACTTCATCAAGCTCTGTTAATCCATTTATAATCCTTGTACAGTAGGATGAAATAGTTGAAAAACGTTTCTTTAGTTCAGCCTCATTTTTACCTTTGTATTCTTTCCTGATTTTTCCAAGAACCTTCTTAAAGCCCTTTAATTCTGAAATTGAAAGCTTTGCAGAATACATTTCATTGGCACGGCCTATGAGATTATGGGCTTCATCCACGAGAAATATATATTTACCGGTGGATTCTACTTTATTTTCAAGGCTTCTAAGATAGTCTGTAAAGGCTATGGAGATATCAGGAAAGCTCCCGCGAGACTCTCCAAAGAAGCTTGAAATCAGCACATTTGGGTCAAATGCATAATTATAATCGCAGATTACCACATCGGAAAATAGACATGATTCATAGGAAAGGTAATAGGGACAAATGGTGTATTTATCGGATATTTCCAGGAGGACATCCTTATCCACCATGGTTTTAGTCTGGATTATTTCCTTAAGGCCCTGGTCCACTCTGTCAAAATGCCCATTGGCATAGGGACAGCTTTCCTTGGTGCATTCGGCTTTACTTAAAGGACAGATTTTCTCCTTGGCATAGAGAATTGTGGCGCGAAGCTTTTGCAAGGACTGTAAGGGCTGTGATGCTGTAGTATCATCTTCAGTTATGGTTTCATTTAGTTTAATTACTGCCTGGCGGGCCACAGTGGTGGTTACAGTTTTTGCAGTAAGATAAAAAATCTTAGAGCTTAGCTTTTCCCCTACAGCTTTTAGAGATGGGTAAAGGGTAGCAAGAGTCTTTCCAACTCCCGTAGGAGCCTGTATAAAGAGCTTTTTATTACGGAGTATGGAAATATATACATTTTTAATAAGCTCCTCCTGGCCCGGTCTGTATTCGTAAGGGAAGGGAAGAGTGTGCAAATTATTATTTCTATAGAGTATATGGGCAATTTGATAATCTATATACTCCTGAGTCTTATCTAAAAGCTCCATATACATTTCTTCAAGGTCAGAAAGGGTGTGACTCTCATAGAAAAATTTCTCTTTTTCGTTACTTAGGCTAATGTAGGAAATACGCACCTTGCAGGAGCTTAGCTTTTTATCTAGGCAATAAAAATAGGCATAGATTCTAGCCTGCATAAGGTGAACCTCTTTTGCCTCCTTAAGCTTTGAAATGTCTGCATAAGTGGATTTTATCTCGTCTATAACGTAATCCTCACCGTCCTTAAATATACCGTCAGCTCTACCCTGAACCTTAATACAGTAAAGATTTGGATCGTTGGTTTCTGTTACAAACTTACCTAAATCCGGCAGAAATTCGATTTTTTTGTATTGTAAGGTGTTTATATGAGAGAGACTTACCTCTGATCTGTAATTAAGAAGAGGCTTGGTTTTCTGAAGCTTTTGAAATTTTTCGTGAGCCTTTATGCCTTCCGTTAAGAGGTTAGGGTCCTTTAAGGAGTCAGTTGCTTTATCAATACTTCCGGAACGGCATACATATTCTGCTAATTCTCTAACTGATATCTCTATAGTAAACATGGCCACTCCTTTCTGTATTAAAATCGTGCTAGATTCCCTGTTTATGCGACACACAAAAAACATATGTCTAGAATTTTAAGTTTTCATGTAGAATTTTTTTGTTGTTTTACACATAAGTATAAAATATAATAAATGTACATATGTTGTCAATAAGGCGACATGACTATATTTTCAATTATTTTCAATGGAGGTTAAGTATGGGAAGAAGCAAAAAAATGTACAAAAAAGTAGTTGCAGCTGTCCTTACAGCAGCTATGGTCATTACTTCTGCTACGGTACCGGCTGGTAAGGCTGAGGCCGCTAAGAAGCTTGCACTTAATAAGAAAAAAGCAACTATTAAGGTTAAGAAAACAGTTAAACTGAAAGTTAAAAATGCACCTAAAAAAGCTAAGGTTACCTGGTCAGTTAAGAAGAAAACTGTTGCCAGTGTTACTAAGAAGGGTGTAGTTAAAGGTAAAAAAGCCGGCAAGACTTATGTTATTGCAAAGGTAGTTTATAAGAAGGGTAAGAAGAAGATCACTAAGAAATTAAAGTGTCTTGTTACCGTTAAGAAGGCAGCTACTGCGGCAAGCGCAAGTCCTGCGGCAAGTACAGAGACTTCAGCAAGCCCTTCAGCAAGTGCAGAGGCAAGTCCAGCAGCAAGTGCAGATGCATCAGCAAGCCCTGCAGCAAGTGCGGATGCAAGTCCTGCAGCAAGTGCTGAGGTTTCAGAAAGTCCTTCAGCAACAGCAGCTGTATCTCCAAAGGAGAATAACAGTAAGGCTCTTGAAGGCGGCGCTGTTATAGGTGAGAACACAGGTGAGATTGATATTCCTGAGAATCCTAAGACATTCACAGATTACAATGCTAAGGCTATTACTAAAGAGCTTGGTACTGCATGGAACTTAGGTAATACTCATGATGCACTTAACTATGTTAACAATGCTACAGGTGAGACTATGTGGCAGAATATCATTACTACAAAGGCATTCATCAAGCATCTTAAGGAGATTGGTTTCTCAACTCTTCGTCTTCCGGTTTCATGGGGAGATGCTATGAATGATGACGGTACAGTTAATGAGTATAAGATTGGTAGAGTTCAGGAAATTACTGACTATGCTATTGATGAGGGTATGTATGTAATTATCAATATGCATTGGGATTGTGAGTCTGCAACTCCTACATTTAACAACTTCTTAAAGATTGCAAAAATTAAGGATGCTGACGATCTTACAGATCCTATGTATGTTAAGTATGGTAAGATTTGGAGATCTATAGCAGAGAGATTTAAGAACTATGATGAGCACCTTATTTTAGAGTCTCTTAATGAGTTATATCAGACAGATTATGATGAAGAGACTGGTGAGACAAAGAACTGGGGCTGGGCTTCAGAGGATGCTCCTGGTGAGATGACAAAGATTATGAATTTGAACCAGATTTTCGTAAATAATGTACGTGCTACAGGTTCTAACAATGCTAACAGATGGCTCCTTGTACCATCTAAGAATGCATCTGCTTCAAGAGCAATCGATGAGAGCTTTGGCTTTGAGATGCCTAAGGATACTCTCGAAAGTCCAAGACTTATGATTTCGTTCCATAACTATGGTGATTATACAGAGAATTCACTTAGTGATGAGGTTGAAGCCATGGATGATTCAACATTTAAGCTTACAGCTTCTACCTTTAGAAAGAAATATCTCAATAAGGGATATCCAATAATTGTTGGTGAGTATGGAATCAGAGCTATGGCTAATGGTTCATGGGCATATGATACAGATACAGGATATAATGCAAGTATTGATCTTACTTATGAAGGCTTTAATGCTGTATGTAAGGAATATGGTTTAGTACCTGTTCTTTGGGATAATGGAGCAACCGGTACTGATAGAATTGTTGATAGAACATTGTCAGGTAACAGCCGTCAGCAGATATTAAATGCTGTTATGAAGGGATACTATTCAGATTCAATAGATACAATTCCTGATTATGCAACCTATGTACCTGATCCTACAGCTTATAAGAATCTTGTTGAAGGCTATGGTGTAGCTTCTAAGATTACTCTTTCTAAGGAAGAGACTACAGTAGCACTTGGAAGTAGAACACTTCTTAGCGCTAAGATGGATACCACAACAGAGGGCGATGTAATTCTTTGGAAGTCAGAGGATGCAACTATTGCTGTAATGGATGCTAACAGAAAAATCTGGGCTCGTTCTCCTGGAACCACAACTCTTACAGCTTATTCAATGCGTAATCCTTCAGTTACAGCTTCCATAAAGGTTACTGTAGAGCCTGATACTCCAGAAACTGCAGTTACTGATATCGTAACAGATTATGCAGAATATACAATTGCTTATGGTTATCCTGGATACTTAAATGGATTCGCAATTGACGGAACTACAGAGCTTAAAGGCGACGATGCTTATGATATTACATATAAGTCATCTGATCCTTCACTTGTAACTGTTTCAGGTCAGGGTCGTTTAGTTGTTCCTGGTGCTATTAAGTCAACTGATGGAAAGGAAGAATTAGTAGATCCTAATAAGACAGGAACTGCAACTATTACAATGACAACAGGTTCAGGTTTTACAAAGGATATTAAGGTTAATGTAGTAGCAGCCAGTGATTTAAATATTCCTTCAGATGATACTAAGTATCCACTTAAACTGAGACTTAACCTTTTATACAACTCAGATACATATCAGTTCTTCAGTACAGAGCATGGTGATAGCATCACAGTTTCTGAGGATGGCGAATATACAGTATCATTTGATGCTTCAGCAGATCTTAGCAAGAGTGCACAGCGTGCAGGTATAGATGCTATTACAGAGGTAGGTTCTATCTATATAGCAGATACCTCAAGTACTAAGTCATATTATGAAAATGCTAAGCTTGTATATACAAGCATTAAGATTGATGGTACCGAGCTTACATTAAATGATAAGAACGTTGAGTTCTTCCCATATAAGGGAACATCATTTGATACAGGAAACCCATTCAATGTTTGGGAATTCGATACCAATGTATGTGATGATGTATCAGTAGGAACCTTCGAGGAGACAGGTGGTCTTTATCTTGACTTCTCTAAGATTGCTGAAAAGCCGGTTAAGATGGAGGTTTCCTTCAAGCTTACAGGTCTTAACTAATTTAGTAATTAAATACTGTTAAGTAATGGGAAAGATGTTAAGATTACTTAATTTGACAGTTAATTGAGATTTGAAGTATTATATTATTAACATAATACTGACGATTTAAATTTAATACGCTGTCGGCCACTTTTGGGCGGTCGGCAGCGTTTTTTATCAATCTAACTATCCTCTTAGAGAGGAGGTTGGAATTTAATGTACTATAATAATTTACTGAAGGGGGCAAGGCTTATGGGAAAGATTATATTTAAAAGAGCTCTTTCATTTTTTATGGCTTTAATACTGGTTTTTTCTGTAATTAGTATATGTGATTATGAGGATGAAGCTTATCCTGCAAAGAGGACGGAGGCAGCCTCAAACTATAATAAAATCAGGAAAAGTAAGGGCTATAAAAGATCCAAGAAATACGCTAAAAAGGTGCTTAAGCTTGTAAATAAAGAGAGAGTTAAGCGTGGCCGTACAAGGCTTAAATTAAATGAAAGACTTTGCGTGGCAGCCTATGTACGCTCTAAGGAAATAGTGAGATACTTCTCTCATGACAGACCTTCAGGAAAGTCATTTTCTACGGTTTTTACAAAGTATGGTATCAAGTATTATTATGCCGGAGAAAATATAGCAGCAGGTTACGACACACCGAAAAAGGTTATGTATGGATGGATGCATTCCAAAGGCCATAAGAAAAATATACTAAAAAAAGAGTACAAATATTTTGGATGCGGATATTATTATAAATCCAGTGCCACCTATAGATATTACTGGTCACAGGAGTTCGGAGCCTGGTAAGAATTTTTTTGATTCAAGTCTTGCGAGGGGGAGAGATGACATGTGATTTAAGGTCAGCGGAAGCTGGCCTTTTTTTCATACCGAATCCCTAAGATAAAAATAAAAGACAGCCAGGAAATCCGGGCTGTCTTCATAAGAAAGGAGTGAACTGATGGAAGAGGGAGCTTGCCATCAGTTCGATAAATGAAAAAAATGAAAAAGAATCTATATCAAACATAAGTAAATGTCATCATAAAGATTAACTTGTCTAAAATTTTATGTCCGTTTTTGTTAATCTAGAAGTAATTATAGTATAAAAATATGAATAAAATTTGTATAGTTTCTAAAAAAAATATAAACTTTTGATTAATTTTCATTAAAAACTACCCTTTTTTCAACTATTTGCAAGTTTTTTAAAAAAAATTCTACTAAAATTTTAGTAAATATTTTCGAGGTTTTCGTTGGTGCTAATCTAAGTAAAAAATAAATCCTAATTCAAATTACATTTCCTTACAAAAACAAATAATAATTAATCTTCAAAACCTGACTGATGATATTTGTGCATGATATCCTGGATTCTCTCAGTAGGACTTAAGAGTCCGCTTATGGACTGATCATGGTTAAGAGTATCAATGAGAAGAGCAACATACTTACTCATGTCTACACTTATATAATAATCTCTCTTAAGAACTTCTTCAGGAGTATATACAAGGTTAGTTGTAAGAACCTTAGAAATAATATTCTTTTCAACTGCCTCGTCGAATTTCTCCATTCCACTGGTAAAGAGACCAAATGTAGCTGCCACATAGATATTATTAGCATTTCTTCTCTTAAGCTCTGTAGCAACATCTATCATACTTTCACCTGATGAAATCATATCATCAATGATAAATACATCTTTTCCTTCAAGATCAGCACCTAAGAACTCGTGTGCAACGATAGGGTTTCTTCCACCTTCGATTCTGCTGTAGTCACGTCTCTTATAGAACATTCCTACGTCAAGTCCAAGGAGAGTAGCATAATAAACTGCTCTGCCCATGGCACCTTCGTCAGGGCTGACAACCATCATATGCTCTTTGTCGAGCTTGATGTCAGGTATATTTTTAAGGAGAGCCTTTATAAACTGATATGTAGGCTGAACTGTCTCAAAGCTTCTTAAAGGTATAGAGTTCTGAACTCTAGGGTCATGAGCATCAAATGTAATGATACTTTCAACACCCATATTAGATAACTCGTGAAGTGCAAGTGCACAGTCAAGAGATTCTCTGGTAGAACGTCTATGCTGACGGCTCTCATACAAAAACGGCATGATAACTGTAATTCTTCTGGCTTTGCCGCCTACTGCAGCGATAATTCGCTTTAAATCCTGATAATGATCATCCGGAGACATATGATTCTCACGTCCACATACCTTGTAGGTAAGACTGTGATTAACCACGTCTACAAGTAAGAATAAATCATCACCTCTTACGGTTTCATTAATAAGACCCTTTGCTTCGCCTGATCCAAACCTTGGGCAGGAAGACTCTATAAGGTAAGTATCTCTGCTGTAGCCTAAGATAGATGATGCAGGAGCATTAAGCTTGGAGCGCTCTTTTCTCCACTCTACGATATAATCGTTAACCTTTTTGCCCATCTCTCTGCTACTCTCAAGTGCGATAATACCCAGATTTCCAACTGGTATGGTCTCTGCAAGCTTATCATGTCGTTTCATTGATAAAAATCCTCCATTTTCTTTAACTGGTATCACCAGTAAATGTGTTAGTTATTACAAACGAAGATCCTTTCCAACTATAGGGCAAAAGGTATAGCTGCCCAAAAATCTGGAAAAAACTCGCTCGCTATAAAGGTTTTTCAAACCATCAAATTCTAAGTTGGTTGATATGATGGTTGAACGAGAATATAAAATTCTCAAATTTATGATATTATAAAGTTCAGAATCTGTAAAGGAATTTACTAATTCTGACCCTAAATCATCGATAATTAATAAATCGCTATTGATAATGTAATCATAAGCGGTATCATCCACATTTTTAAATCGATACTTTTCAATTTTCTTAAAAAGATCGATGGAAGAAATATATAAAACTGTGTGGGAACTGTCAAGTAGTTCCTTAGCTATACAGTGGGTAAGAAATGTCTTTCCAACCCCTGTCTTTCCGTAAACCAGAAGGTTTTCAAATTTCTCATCGAAATTATTAATAAAATCCTTTGAAATATTGTATACCCTTCTCATATTTTCTCTCGGTGTACGGTTAATCTTATCACTGTATGGCGATTCGTCATTGTATAACTCCAGATTAAAGGTGTCAAAATTCTCTCTATTTAAAACAGCTGAGAGGTTTGACTGATCATAGAGCTTTGCAATGGCTCTTTTTTTATAACATATACAAGGCTCGTTGTCTATAAAACCTGTATCATTACATTTTGGACAATCATAAATAGGCGCAAAATAATCTCTTGGATATCCGTAGGATTCAAGAAGATCAAGCTTTTTGTCGGAAAGTCTTTTTATCTCGGCCTGTGTGGAATCAGAACTATCGGCACTAAGCCCCTTTATTCTGGATACACAAAGAGACACAATCTCATCCTGTAAAGCCTTTATATCAGGATGTTTCTTATATACTTCCTTTAGGCGTTCTTCGTGAATTAGCTGATTTTTGGTTCTCACTTCATCTAACTGATTTATAATATCCCTATACTCTGCATTTGAAAGACTCATAATCGCTCCCTTTTTTAAAACGTGTGTTTCTTTTCCAACTCGTCCATTTCCTCTTTGGAATAATCTCTCTGAGGGAAGGCGGTAAACTGGTTTTTAATAGGCTTTGGGGTACTCTGATTATTAGAACCATTGGAACCGTTAGAACCTTTTTTCTTTTTCTCCATAAGGAAAAGCTCATCGGCCTTTCTTACATCCTCCATGGTGGTAACGCCGTCATTATGCCATCTGGAAATGATTCCATTAAGGTAATTCCAGTCACCTTCGCCGCAATTCTTAATGGTACGCTCACAGGCATCTATTATGATCTCCAAATCCATACCATATTCATTAAGCCACTGATTGATATAACCCTTATGCAAAGGTGCAAGAGGTTTATAAATGCCCAGTATTTTCTTTATGGTATTATAGGTGTCGTTGTATTTTTCGCAATAATCGTCAGCTTCCTTAGGAGTGCTGATTCCATTCTCAGCCCAGTTAGTGGCAACAGACTGAATATACTTAGGTGAAGTACGGCCTAAGCGAATGCAGTACTCATACAAATGTAAGATGAGATCAGTATTAAAATGTAAATCATTATATACATATGAAATCACATCCAACTCGTTCTTCTTAATAGGACGGTTTAGATAGGTTTCTATAATACTGCAAAGCCATGAAAATATTTCCTGATCCTCGCTAGTCTCGTTATTATTGCCTGAGCTCATGCTATCTGAGTTCATGTTGCCTGAGTTCATGCTGCCTGAGTTCATGTTGCTTCTGTTAATATTATAGCTATCAGAACTATCCTGCATCTGCTTCTTTACCTTAGAAGTAGGCATATTAAACTCAGGAATGGTAATTCCAGGTGCCTTTGCATTAGCTGAAGAGTCAATGCTGTTCATATGAATCATGAAGTTAGACTTAGTGGTCTGAACTGCCTGGTTATTATGATTTGTACCTGCTACATGGTTATCTGATTCTACTTCCTTATTGCAGTTTAAGATGCGAATAAGTGAAATCTCACCAAGAGAATCCTTAGAGGTCACGATAAGCCCCTCATTCTCCCAATATCTAAGGGCTCTTTCCACATCTCTGTCAGATGAATTAAGTCTGTCAGCTATCTTTGAGATAGAACCATCTGTGCAGCCTGCCTGTAAAGCTCTAATAAGGAAAAGATAGACCTTTACGAATTCACCGTTAGCCTGAACCATGTATTTATCTATAAAAGTATTTTCAATAGTAGTAGTATGTATTTCCTGTTCTGAATGCAGAACTATGTTTCCCATTTTTTTCCTCCTCGTATTATCACATACGTAGCAAAGGGCGTATTTATAAAGCTTTCACAAAAATGCCTTTCCTAAAAATTCCCCTTTTCTGCTCACTGTAAAAGAGTGTAACACAGAATCGAAAAAATGAAAATCTTACTAACTTGTTAGTAAGTCTGCCTTGAAAAAATGTGGATAAGTGGATAAATGTAAATAACTTTAAAAAAGACTGTAAATAGGCAAAAAATTATCCACATTGAAGTAGTGAATAAAAAACACCAATCAATGTGGATAATGTGAATAACAATTATTTTACTAAGTCATTTCCTATATCTACAACGTTTCCAGCCCCCATAGTTATCAACAAATCATTTTTTTCACAATTTTTTTCAAAATATTTTTTAATTTCATCAAAGGATGGGAGATATGTTGCATTTCCACCCTTTTTGTTGATATTGTCAGCTAACATCTTAGAGGAGATGTCGCCTGGATCCTTTTCTCTTGCTGCATATATGTCAGCTACAATGAGATTTTCTGCCTTTGAAAGAACCTCTGAAAATTCCTCGAAAAGAGCCTTGGTTCTGGAATAGGTATGTGGCTGGAATACAACCCAAAGCTTGTTGTGTGGATACTTCTCAGCTGCTGTAAGAGTTGCTAAAATCTCTGTTGGATGATGAGCATAGTCATCAACTACTGTTACATCATTGAATTTACCAAGTACTTCAAATCTTCTATGTGTTCCGCTGTAACCCATAAGTCCCTTCTGTATAACATCATGAGATACACCTGAAAGAACTGCCATGGCTATAGCTGATAAGGCGTTATATACATTGTGGATACCCACTACATTTAAATGATAGCAAGTCTTAGTTCCATCCTTCTCAACTACTGTAAAATCAGGATGTCCCTCGCTGTCAAAGGTGAGATTCTCGGCCTTAAAATCAAAGTCCCCATTAATACCGAAGGTTACGATACGAGCCTTACAATCTTTAGTTATATCCTGAAGCTGTGGAATCTCTCCATTGATTACAAGATTTCCGTCCTCAGGCAAGAGATCTGCAAACTGCTTAAAGGAATTTCTTATATCGTCTAAGTCCTTAAAGAAATCCAGATGGTCTGCATCTACATTTAAAATAATAGCTGAGGTTGGGAAGAACTTAAGAAAGCTGTTAGTGTACTCGCAAGCCTCAGTTATAAAGTTTCCTGAATGACCGATTCTTATGTTTCCATCGATTCTGTCTAAAAGACCGCCCACTGAAATGGTTGGATCTAAGTCTGCCTCTAAAAATATAAATGAAAGCATTGAGGTGGTGGTGGTTTTACCATGTGTACCGGATACTCCGATGGCATGGTCATAGTTCTTCATAATCTGACCTACGAGAGAAGCTCTTTCCATCATAGGGAGATTAAGCTCCTTGCAACGCTTAAATTCAGGGTTGTCAGGGTGAATTGCAGCTGTATATACTACAAAATCGTAGTTATCCTTTATATTCTCTGCTACCTGACCATAATTTATATGAATGCCCGCGGCTTCTAACTTCTTAGTTACGTCAGATTCCTTTATGTCAGAACCTTCTATCTCAAATCCTCTGTCCTTAAGGAGCAGTGCAAGACCACTCATACTAATACCGCCGATGCCGATAAAATAAGCTTTTTCGGGCTTGTTAAAATTAATTTTATACATGATATCCTCCATTCATATGGGTAAAAATGTAATTACGTAGGTATTGTAGCACATATTTTTTTATAATTCCATAGGGACTGGTTATTTCTTTATTATAGGATAAAATTATTCCAAGAATTTTTTATAAAGTTTTAAGATTTATATAATATTTTTATGCAATATGTGCAAAAATAGTTGAAAATTCCTATTTTTTTTGGTAAAATTAATCACATACTATCAACGGGTCCGATATTAATATTTTGATGGATGCTTTTTAAAACATTGATTTGTTAATAATATCCGAGAATATCGCGATATTTAAGCTTAGAAGCATTGGTCTTATTAATCATACGGAAATAAACTAGAGAGAGGTGATAACGTGATAAAGAAGGAAATGATAGCGATGCTCCTTGCAGGAGGACAGGGTTCAAGACTTGGTGTTCTCACAGCTGACGTCGCTAAACCGGCTGTAGCTTTTGGCGGAAAGTACAGAATTATCGATTTCCCACTTAGTAACTGTATTAATTCAGGTGTTGACACTGTAGGTGTTTTAACCCAGTATCAGCCTTTAAGACTGAACACACATATAGGTATTGGTATACCTTGGGATTTGGATAGGAACGTGGGAGGAGTTTCAGTGCTTCCTCCATATGAGAAGAGTACAAGTAGTGAGTGGTACACAGGTACTGCAAATGCTATTTATCAGAACTTAAAGTTTATGGAGTATTATAATCCTGATTATGTACTTATACTTGGTGGTGACCATATATATAAGATGGACTACGAAGTAGTTCTTGATTATCATAAGGCTAATAAAGCTGATATTACTCTTGCAACACTTCCTGTACCTCTTGAAGAGGCAAGCAGATTTGGTGTTGTTATAACTGATGAGAATAAGCAGATTTTAGAGTTTGAAGAGAAGCCTGAGAAGCCAAGAAGCAACTTAGCTTCCATGGGTATTTACATTTTCTCATGGCCTGTTCTTCGTGATGCTCTTATTAAGCTTAAGGATCAGCCAGCTTGTGACTTTGGTAAGCATATTATTCCATATTGTCATGAGAAGGGTAGCAGAATCTTTGCTTATGAGTTTAATGGTTATTGGAAGGATGTAGGAACCTTAGGTTCATATTGGGAAGCTAATATGGAGCTTATCGACCTTATTCCTGTATTTAATTTATATGAAGAATTTTGGAAGATTTACACTCATACTGAGAAGATTCCACCTCAGTATGTAGCTGAGAGTGCACTTATAGATAAGGCTATAATTGGAGAGGCTTCAGAGATATATGGAGAAGTTCACAACTCAGTTATAGGTGCCGGAGTCGTTATAAAACCGGGTGCCGTAGTCAGAGATTCCATCATCATGAATGATGTTGTTATAGGTGCTAATACTGTCGTAGATAAGTCGATCATCGCTGAGAATACAGTGATTGGTGATGGTTGTAAGCTTGGCGTTGGCGAGGAAGCTCCTAACAAGGTTAAGCCTGATGTCTATGCATTTGGTCTGGTTACAATTGGCGGAGATTCCGTTATACCGGATGGTGTTACAATTGGAAAGAATACAGCTATTTCAGGTGTTACTGAGAGTTCAGATTACCCTAATAACGAATTGGCTGCTGGAGAAACTCTGATAAAGGTAGGTGATAGATGATGAAAGCTATTGGCATAGTTCTTGCTGGTGGTAACAGCAATAGAATGAGAGAACTGTCTAACAAAAGAGCTATCGCTGCAATGCCGATAGCCGGTTCATTTAGAGGTGTTGACTTTGTACTTAGTAATATGAGTAATTCTCATGTACAGAAGGTTGCTGTATTTACACAGTATAATGCAAAGTCTCTTAATGAACATCTTAATTCCTCTAAGTGGTGGGATTTTGGACGTAAGCAGGGAGGTCTTTTCCTCTTTACTCCTACAACTACACCACAGAACAGTTATTGGTACAGAGGTACTGCAGATGCGATTGCACAGAATCTTGATTATCTCAAGAATAGTCATGAGCCTTATGTAATCATTGCTTCCGGAGACGGTATTTATAAGCTTAATTATAATAAGGTTTTAGAGTATCACATCTCAAAGAAGGCTGATATAACAGTAGTTGTATCTAAGCTTGACGAGAGAGACGATCCAAGTCGTTTTGGTATAGTTAACGTTGATAGTGATGATAGAATTACAGAGTTTGAGGAGAAGCCAATAGGTGCTAATTCTCAGCTTGTATCTACAGGTATATATGTTATTAGAAGAAGACTTCTTATCGAACTCATTGAGAAATCAATGCAGGAAGAGAAGTATGATTTTGTAAAGGATATTCTTATTCGTTACAGAAGCATTAAGAAAATATATGCTTATAAGATGGATTCATATTGGAGCAACATTTCTTCAGTTGAGTCTTATTACAGAACTAACATGGATTTCCTTAATCCGGAAATCAGGGATTACTTCTTTAGACAGTATCCAGATGTTTATTCTAAGGTTTATGATCTTCCTCCTGCAAAATATAATGCAGGTGCGGAAGTTAAAAACAGCCTCGTTTCAAGTGGCTGTATCATAAATGGAAAGGTGGAGAATTCTATTCTTTTCAAGGATGTTTTCGTTGGAAAGGATTGTACTATTAAGAATTCCATCATTCTAAATGACGTATACATAGGGGACAATACTCACATTGAAAACTGTATTGTAGAGAGTAGAGATACCATTCGTGCAAACATGAACTATGTTGGAAAAGAAGACGACATAAAGATTGTTATAGAGAAGAATGAAAGATATGCTCTATAATCCGGGATAACATTATAAGAAAAGAGAGAGGAAAGTCATTTACGTTTTCCGAATATTAGAACTGCCGCATATGGACATACGGATCAATGTCGAATAATTAATGCGTAGCTCAAGGAGGACAATAAATGAAAATAACTGACATCAGAATCAGGAAAGTGCAAAAAACAGGAAGGATGAAAGCGGTTGTATCTATTACAATAGATGATGAATTTGTTGTACATGATATCAAGGTCATCGATGGTGACAAAGGCTTATTCATCGCTATGCCTTCTCGTAAGTCTACTGATGGAGAGTATAGAGATATAGCTCATCCAATCAACTCAGACACGAGATCAAGCATCCAGAGTCTCATTTTAGAAAAATATGAAGAGATGGGAGATGAGGATGAGGAGCAGAGTTCTGAAGCTCCTTCTGAAGGAGCAGCTTTTTAAGCAATCCTCTAATCAGTAAAAATGATTCACTAAAGAGGCTTAAAAGAATTAATTTTCTTTTAAGTCTCTTTTTTCTTGTGCTTATAAATAAACCGTGATAAAATATTATATTTAGGGGAGTCTGACTTCTCTGGTATATTGGTTTTTTAAAGTATTTCATAAAGCCCCAATATGACTTTTTACACAGGGTTTATAAAATGCATATATATAATCAAATATTACAATTTCAACTAATATAAACACATTTAAATGGAGGTTAATTATGATAGCTAAGAAAATGGTAAAGTATGTTGAAGGCAACTCTGTTATTAGAGCTATGTTTGAGGAAGGTAAGAACATGGCTGTAAAATACGGTGCAGAAAATGTTTATGATTTCAGTCTTGGAAATCCAAGTGTGGAGCCACCTGTAAAGGTTAAGGAGACTATAAAGAATGTATTAGATGCTGAGAAGCCTAATAAGATTCATGGTTATATGAGTAATGCGGGTTATGAAGAGGTTAGAGAGAAAATCGCTGAGTCTCTTAATAAGAAGCATGGAACCAGTCTTGCAACTAAGAATATTATTATGACTGTAGGTGCAGCAGGTGGTCTTAATGTTATTTTAAAGACTCTTATAGATCCAGGTGATGAGGTTATGGTTATCGCACCTTATTTTGTAGAGTATGATTCATACATTGCAAATTATGATGGTGTGGTTGTTCGTGTTAATCCAAACCCACCTACATTTTTACCTAATCTTACTGAGCTTAAGGAAAAGCTCACACCTAAGACAAAGGCTATTATTGTAAATACACCTAACAATCCAACTGGTGTTATCTATAGTGAAGAGGTTATTAAGGAAATGGCTGCAATCCTTACTGAGAAGGAGAAGGAGTTTGGCACAGACATCTATATGATAGCTGATGAGCCTTACAGAGAGCTCGCTTTCGATGGAGCTAAGGTTCCTTATCTTACTAACTATTATCACAATGCAGTGGTTGGATATTCATATAGTAAGTCCTTATCACTTCCTGGTGAGAGAATTGGTTATCTCGTAATTCCAGACAGTGTAAGTGACAGTGAAAATGTAATTACAGCAGCAACTATTGCTAATAGAATTCTTGGTTTTGTAAATGCTCCATCTCTTATTCAGCTTGCTGTTAAGGAATGTCTTGATGAGGCTACTGATATCGAGGCCTATGACAAGAACAGAAAGCTTTTATATGAGGGACTTACAAAGCTTGGCTTTGAAGCAGTAAAGCCTGAAGGTGCATTTTATCTTTGGGTTAAGGCTCCGGATGGAGATGATAAGGCATTCTCAGCTAAGGCTAAGGAGTTTAATATTCTCATTGTTCCAGGTACTTCCTTTGCAGGTCCTGGATATGTGCGTATAGCTTACTGTGTAGACTATGACATGATTAAGCGTGCTTTAGTTGCATTTGAGAAGCTTGCTAAGAGCTATAACTTAATCTAATAAGTATAAAACTTTAGCTAATATAAATGTCTGTAAGTTAGATTTAGTTTAAATCTATTATAGATTTATATTAGATTTACAACCAGGGAAAAGAAAGTAGGAAAATAGTATGAAAGATAATATCAGATATGTGGTACCTTATGTGCCGGGCGAACAGCCGGATGAAAAAAATATGATAAAGCTTAATACTAATGAGAATCCTTATCCTCCTGCGCCGGGAGTTAAAAGCATTTTAGACTCTTATAGTGCAGAGGAGTTAAGACTTTATCCATCGCCTGTTTCCAAGGATTTGGTGGAAGAGATTGCAGCTCTTCACAAGGTGGATTGTGACCGCGTCTTTGTAGGTGTGGGCTCAGATGATGTACTGGCTCTTATGTTTCTTACATATTTTAATTCAGGAAAGCCTATTCTTTTCCCGGATATAACCTATTCCTTTTACGATGTCTGGGCTGATTTGTATAGGATTCCATATAAGAGACCTAAGCTTGATGATAATTTTAGAATTGTGCCGGAGGACTATAAACAAGAGAATGGCGGCATAGTTATAGCTAATCCAAATGCTCCAACAGGTGTGTTTGAGTCACAGGAAACTATAGAAAGCATTATAGAAGCTAATAAGGATGTAGTGGTTATAATAGATGAGGCCTATGTGGACTTTGGTCCTGCAACTATGATGTCCCTTGCAGATAAATATGACAATGTGGTTGTAGTAAGAACATTTTCAAAGTCCAGATCCTTAGCAGGTATGAGAATCGGTTATGCCATCGGTTCTAAAGCTCTTATAAAGGCCCTTAACGACGTTAGATATTCATTTAACAGTTATCCTATGACAAGGCTTTCTATCCAGGTGGGTGCTGAGTCTATAAAGGATGAGAAGTATTTTAATGAATGTGTTGAGAAAATAAAGAAAACCAGAGAGTGGACTAAGGCTGAGCTTAAGAACTTAGGCTTTACCTTCCCTGATTCACAGACTAACTTTATATTTGCAAAGCATGAAAAGGTTAGCGCTGTTACTATATTTGAAGAGCTTAGGAAGAAGCACATTTATGTAAGACATTTTAATGCAGACAGAATTGATAATTACTTGAGAATTACCATAGGTACTGACGAGGAAATGAAGACCTTTATAAATGAGGTTAAGGAAATTCTTGAAAGACAGTAATGATAGAGTGTATAAATGTAATAAATAGGGGATTAACATTAGAATAGTGATTTAGAAAAAACAGGTTGAATTAATATGAAAAAAATAATTATAAGCTTTACAGTTATCTTTGCAATGATGGCTGTTGCCTTTGTGTCTCATTTTGTTGTGAGAACACCGAATATTATAAAGGCAGAAAAGGTAGAAAGTAAGGAAGATACTAAAGATATTGAGCAGGATGAGCATGATGTTATCGAGGAATTAGAGGCAGATTACGGTCATGAGATAGAAGAGGAGGCATCAGCTGATCCCGATGCCAATATTATTAAGACCGTTACAAATCCTAATTCCATAGCGGTTTTAGTTAACAGAAGACATCTTTTACCTGAGGATTATGAGCCAAAGGATTTGGTGGTGCCTGATGTAAAATTCTCATTTTATGGCACCTATGAAAGAAGCTATATGAGAGAGATTGCGGCCTTTTATCTGGAGAGATTATTTGAGGCAGCCGAGAAGCACAATGTTATTCTTAAGGGTGTTTCAGGATATCGCTCTTATGAGAGACAGCAGGCCATTTATGAGAATAATGTGAGAAACAGAGGTAAGAAGGAGACTAATGCAGTTAGTGCCAAGCCTGGTTCCAGTGAGCATCAGACAGGTCTTACTATAGATGTTTCTTCTGATTCTGCAGGAGTATCCCTAGGAGAGAGCTTTGGATATACTACTGAGGGTATATGGCTTGCGAGAAATGCTCATAAATACGGCTATATCGTAAGATATCCAAAGGGTAAGGAAAAGATTACAGGATATGATTATGAGCCTTGGCATATAAGATATGTAGGTAGAAGTCTTGCCACTTATCTTTATGAGAAAAAATATACCTTAGAGGAATACTACAGATATACAACTGTAGATGAAAAGATTAATACCAAGGCTGATATTATAAGATATAGAAAACAGAAGAAGAAGCAGGAGAGAAAAGATGCACTTAATTCAGAATCCCCATCTCCTTCTCCTTCAGCCAGCAGTAAAAGTTCACCTTCAAGTTCACCGAAGAAGACAACTGCTCCAAAGAACTCGCCAAAGGCAACAGCGGAGATTAAAACTACTAAGACGCCGAAGCCTTCAGCAACAGTAACGCCTAAAGCATCCCCAAGTCCATCTGCTAAAGCTAAGCAGAGTACGGCACCAAAGGATGAGGATGAGACAACTGAAACTACAGATGAAACAGTTGATTAATGGGTAAAACCGTTTGTTAGTAGGAGAGAAATATGAGAACCATACTTATTTTTATTTATTTGATTATTTACTATATAATAAGTCTTCCCCTCTTTGTAGTGGGCTGGCTCCTTGGTCTTAAGGACCCGGATCTTAAGCATAGATTTGCTCAGAAATGGGTTTGCTTCGGCTTTAGATCACTGCTTTTTATAGGTGGTATTAAGGTTACGGTTTTAGGTAAGGAGAATATATTAGATGGCCAGGCGGCTCTCTATGTATTTAATCACAGAAGCTTTTTTGATATTATAGTTGGCTATGTTACGGGACCTTCCTTAAACCTCTTTGTGGCGAAGGACTCCCTTGCTCATATCCCTCTTATTTCCAGATGGATGAGATATATGCATTGTCTTTTCTTAGACAGAAAGGATATAAAGAAGGGAATGCAGACCATAAAGGATGGAATCGAGCTTTTAAAGACAGGACACAGCGTATTTATCGCACCTGAGGGAACCAGAAGTAAGACTAAGAAAATGCTTCCTTTTAAGGCAGGAAGCTTTAGACTTGCCGATAAGTCAGGTTGCCCTATAGTTCCTGTAGCTATGAATAATATGGATGAGTGCTTTGAAAACCATCTTCCATGGGTTAAAAGGACTCATGTGGTTATAGAATATTTAGAGCCAATTGACATGGACGGCATGGAAAAAAGTGAGAAGAAAAAAATAGGAGATTTAATCCACGATATTATTGAGAAAAAGGTGGAAGAAAACGAAGAAAAGTATCTCAACACTTGACATATTCACCCTGGTAATTTAAAGTAAAATGGAGTGTTTATGTGGTGGAATCAGTTAGGAGGAAATTTAAATGTTAGGATTTAGTATTTATCCATTACTTGCTATTAAAGTTTCATGGATAATTTTTATCGTTGTAATGGTTCTTTTAATCGCAGGTATGATTGCCCTTGCGATTTATGGTAAGAAGCTTCAGGCCAGACAGGAGGAAAGTAAGGCTCAGATGGAAGCTGCCAAGCAGGTAATGAAAATGCTTGTTATAGATAAAAAACGAATGAAGATGAAGGATGCGGGACTTCCGCAGTTTCTTATAGACCAGACACCTAAGAGATTTAGAGGACAGAAGTTACCTATAGTTAAGGCCAAGATAGGACCTAAGGTTATGTCACTTATTTGCGAAGAAGCTATATTTGATCTTATTCCTGTGAAGAAGGAAGTAAGAGCGGAGATAAGTGGTATATACATTTTAAATGTAAAGGGTATACATGCCAGCCTTGATCCTAAGAAGAGAAAGCTTACTTTTTCTGAGAAGATTAAGAAGAAGGCTTCAGAACTTGGTAAGAAGCAGTAATCTGGTAGTATGACAGGAGGAAAGTATGGATAATAATTCCGGAAATCGCCCAAAGAATAAGATTAATTTTGATGATTATGATATTAATAAGGATAGGGAGGATGAGATTGCTGATGAGATAAGCAGGAATCTTAAAAGAGCCTATTCAGGGAACTCTGCAAAGAAGAGTACTTCAGGTAATGGCCAGGCAGGTAATGGGGCTAATAAGGGAAGTGCTTCAAGACAGGGGAAAAATGCAGCAGGTAGAAATGCTGACAAAAACAAGGTCAACGGCAGAAGATATTCAGAGAGTTATATGAAGAATCATCCTGAGGTTGCAGCAAGCATAAAGGATGGAACTAACAAAAAGAAGAAGGCTTCTAACGCTGACAAGACGGCTAAAAAGGCTGCAAAAAAAGATGCTAAGAAAAAACCATCAGCTATGGCTAAGGGTTCAAAAAAGGATAAAAAGAAAAAGAAGCATAAGAAGTTTTGGTTCATTTTCAGAATCGTAATTCTTGCTATATTACTTATTATACTTATAGCATCCATAGTATTTTACTTAAAATATGGTAAGACCATTGCTAAGTGGAAGAAGGATGCCAAGGAAACAGTGCAGGCGTCCTCTAAGGATACCTTTAAAAATGGACTGACCAGTGTAATCTACACCTCTAATGGTAAGCAGATGGCCGAGCTTAAGGGAGATAGGCAGACCTATTATCTTAAGTTTAGCGACATTCCTGACAATGTTAAGGAAGCCTTTATTCAGACAGAGGATAGAGATTATTATAAGCACAAGGGCTACGATATCGAAGCTATTGCCAGTGCTACAGTTCAGTATGTTAACAGTAAGATATTCAAAAAGAAAATTGCAAGAGGTGGAAGTACCATTACTCAGCAGCTTGCGAAGCTTGTATTTCTTACTAATGAACAGTCTCTTGAGAGAAAGACTAAGGAAATATTTATCTCCATGGAGCTTGAGAAGAAGTACAGCAAGGACGATATTTTAGAGTTTTACGTTAATAATATATATTTTGCAAATGGATATTATGGTATTGAGGCAGCAGCTGAAGGATATTTTTCCAAGACTACTGCAGAGCTTGACTTGGCAGAAACTGCATTTTTATGTAGTATTCCAAACAGTCCAAGCAGATACAATCCATTGCAGCACTTTGATAATACCATTGAAAGAAAGAATCGTATCTTAAAGGAAATGTACGAGCAGAAGGTTATTTCAAAGGACGATTATGAAAAGGCTAAAAGTGAAGCTATAGTTATGAAGCCTAAGGTTACTAAAAATGCCGAGAACACACTCACTTCATTTGTGGTAACCTGTGCAACAAAGGCTATCATGATGAAGAAGGGCTTCAAGTTTAAGTATAAATTTAAGAACAGCGAAGAAAAGACCGAGTATAAGAAGGACTATGAAGAAGTTTACAATGCTTGTAATAAAGAGATTTATTCCAAGGGATATCACATTTATACTTCTATTAATAAGAAAAAGCAGAAAAAGCTTCAGAAGTCAGTTAATGAGCAGTTAAAGCTCTTTAAGGATAAAACAGATGAGAAGCTTTATAAGGTTCAGGGTGCAGCTACATGTATCGACAACACTAATGGTCGTATAGTTGCAATTGTTGGAGGAAGAAAGCAGAAACATGTAAGCTCCTTCCTTAATAGAGCTTATCAAAGTCCTAGACAGCCGGGTAGTTCCTTTAAGCCTATCGCTGTATATGCACCTATTCTTGAGAGAGGTTATACACCAAACTCTACAGTTAATGATACATATTTTGAGGGCGGTCCTAGAAACTCAAATGGTGTTTATGCGGGAAGTATTCCACTTAGAACTGCAGTAGAGCAGTCTAAGAACGTAGTTGCATGGAGACTTTTCGAGGAGCTAACTCCAAAGGTTGGACTTAATTACATTTATAAAATGGGATTTAATTACCTTTCAAGCAGAGATAACGTTCCTGCGGCATCTCTGGGTGGTCTTACTACGGGAGCTACAACAGTAGAGATGGCATCAGCTTATGCATGTCTTCAGAATGACGGTGTATTTAGAACACCTACCTGTATAGTTAAGATTACTGATTCAGAAGGTAGTATAGTTGTTGATAAAAAGGATACAGTAGCTAAGAAGCGTGTGTATAAGAAGGATGCAGCACGTATGATGACAGATATTCTTACTGGTGTTCTTATAAGAGGAACAGCAGCAGGTAAGGGACTTACCAATATGCCAAGTGCAGGTAAGACCGGTACAACCTCTGATAAGAAGGACGGTTGGTTCTGTGGTTATACACCTTATTATACAACTGCAGTCTGGGTTGGATGTGACAAGCCTGAGGCTCTCTATGGCCTTACAGGTGCAAGCTATCCATTAAATATCTGGAGACAGTTTATGTCAGATATACATATAGGTTTGGAGACTAAGGAATTTGATCTGGAGCTTACTGATACAGAGGGTTATACTCCATCTGATAATCAGAGTCAGACCATAGCTACAGCAACACCTTCAGGCAGTAGTTCTGCGACACCATCCACTTCAGCTTCACCTAAGGCAACTAAGGGAACTACAGATGCTTCACCTAGTGCAAGTGCAGAAGCACCTGCAGCTACAACTACTAATCCGGAGCCTGAGGTTAAGGAATCTACGGCACCTAAGACTAATGATGACGATGATACTCAGGTTAGTGAAGAGGATGCGTAAGTTAGGAAAAGATAAAAATAGTTTTGATTTCCTATAGATAAGATGTAACAACATGTGCTAAAATCATTGTTAAAGGAGTACGAGGAAATATGAGTAAAACGCTAAAAGGTCTCTTGAAAAGGGTAATTGCCATAAATATGATACTTGCTATATGTCTTTGCAGCGTATATGTCATGCCTGTAGATAAGGCTGATAATAATAGTGTTAAGCTTGCGTCTGCAAGTGCTAAAAATGCTGTTAGAGCTCATGGAAGGCTTAGAATACGCGGTACCAGAATTGTAGATAAGAATGGCAAGACCTTCCGTTTCAGAGGTGTAAGTACTCATGGCGTAGCCTGGTTTCCTCAGTATGTTAACAAGAGAGCCTTTAAAACCTTAAGAGATAAGTATAATGTTAACTGCATTAGGCTTGCTATGTATACCACTAAGCAGGATGGTTATTCGAAAGCTGCAAGACAGACAGTTATAAAGGGTGTAAAGTATGCAAAGCAGCTTGGAATGTATGCTATAATAGACTGGCATATTTTAAATGATGGTAATCCTAATACTAATAAAAAGAAAGCCATTAAGTTCTTTAGAGCCATGTCTAAAAAGTTTAAATCCTATAACAATGTAATGTATGAGATTTGTAACGAGCCTAATGGCAACGTTTCTTGGAAGAGCGACATTAAGCCTTATGCCAAAAAGATTACAAAGGTTATAAGGAAGAATGATAAAAGGGGCATTATTATAGTTGGTTCTTCAACCTGGTCACAGGATGTAGATGTAACTGCCCAGAGTCCGCTTAAGGGTAAGAATATAGCGTATTCGCTACATTTTTATGCGGCAACTCATAAGGACTGGAACAGACAAAAGCTTACAACAGCTGTAAAGAAGGGACTTCCGGTTATAGTTACTGAGTTTAGCATCTGCGATGCTTCCGGTAACGGTAGTCTTGATAAGAAATCTGCCAATACCTGGATGAGACTTCTTAAGAAATATCACATAAGCTATTGTGCATGGAGCCTTTGTAATAAGGCTGAATCCTCAGCGTTAATTAAGTCCTCCTGTACTAAAACCTATGGTTTTAATAAGAGTGATTTAAGTGCTGCAGGCAAGTGGTATTTGTGTAAAAAACATTAATGTTACAATTTAATTAAATGTTTAATTCAAACATTGACATTATATTTCTTTAAGTGTATTATACGAAATGTTTAATTTAGTCTTAAGTGTTTTTAGCTTGGTTTTAAGAGAAAAACAAGGATAAATGTGCCTAAGACTGGGTTAATTAGGAGATTTAAGACGGTTAAGGAGCATAAGAGATATGATAAATAGAAAAAGTATCGGATTATTTGTGAAAAAAGGAATTGTATTTTGCTCTATTGGATTTTTGGCATTATCTATGGTGGCATGTACCAAGAAGGATTCCAAGAGTTCTAGTAAAAAGTCTGAAAAGAAGGTAGATATCGAGGATTTAGCCAGTACCTTGAATTCAGATGTTAAATATGATACAAAGCTTAAAAAGGTAGATGATTCAGTTGCTACCACCATGATTTCCTTAGCAGATGGTTCTAAGATGGTTATGTATATGGGAGATGGTACTAAGGCAGATACCATTATAGTTATAAAGTCAGCCAGTGGTAAGGTTTCAGAGGATGAAGAAGAGGTTAAGTCTTATAAGGATGACATGGAGAAGTCCTTTGAGAAGTATTTACCTGAAGAGGCTAAAAAGATGAAGGACGCCGACATACATGTTGAAGGCGACTATATTGTTTGTTGTGTAACTAAGGATGAGGACACAGCAGAGGAAATTATTGATAAAACATTTTAATAATTAATATAAATATTTATAAATAATTTATTCAATTTATTATTAAGGGAGGTCTTTATGTACAAGAGAGTATTGGCTTTAATGTTAGCATTTACAATGTGTTTTTCATTTGCAGGATGCGGTAAGAAGGCTGATAAAAATGCCAGCAAGAAGGATCAGAAGACAACTACAGCAACTAAGAAGGATAGTAAGAAGAGTAAAGATGCTGAGTCAGAGGAGCCTGTAGAAGAGACAGAGTCTCCATCACCATCACCTGTTTATGAAAAGATAGAGACTGATGATAAGGTTATCAATAAGGATGGAATCGTTGTTTGTGGCGATACAGCTTATGAACTTTATAACTATGTAGATAGTTCAGCTAAGAAATATGCTAAGGTTGTTAATAGCATTTCAAAGGCTATGGGTTCAGATGTTAATGTCTATAGCATGATTATTCCTACCAGTGTAGGTATCTGCTTCCCTGATAACAAGAAGGACGCCATTAATTCTTCAGATCAGGAAGAGGCTATGGAAAAGATAGATAGTAGGATTAAGAAGAGAGTAACTAAGGTTTCTCTTTATCAGCCACTTATGGAGCATAGAAAAGAGTATCTTTACTTTAGAACAGATCATCACTGGACTTCACTTGGTGCTTATTATGCATATGTTGCATATTGCCAGAATGCAGGTCTTACACCTCATGAGCTTTCTGAGTATAAGCTCACTAAGCATAAGGGCTTCAGAGGAAGCTTTGCTGAGGCAGCAGGTTCTCTTATAAAGGATGATGTTTTAGAGGTTTATCATCCAGTATATGAAAAAGCAACTAAGATGACATACACCAGTGCTAATGGTGATAATGTAGAGTGGCCAATGATTTCAAAGGTTGATTCACTTGGAACAAGTCTCAAGTACCTTGCTTTCATCTCAGGTGACAACCCATATCAGATTATTAGAAATAAGAAAGCCGATAGCGATGAGAAATGCCTTGTAATCAAGGAATCCTTCGGTAATATCTTTGTTCCATATCTTACAGATCATTATAAGGAAGTACATGTAATTGACTATAGATACTGGAATGGAAGTATTTCAAAATTTGTTAATGACAATGGTATTAACAACGTTTTATTTGTAAATAACATTTCAATGACTCGTAATTCATATCTTATCGGTCAGTTAGCAAAGAGAAAGTAGACATAGAAACATGGTTTTTAGTAGCATAGTATTTTTATGCGGATTCTTTCCGCTTGTAATGATATTATATTTTGCATGTCCTGCTAAGCTTAGAAATGGACTGCTTTTTGTAGCGAGCCTTATATTTTATGCATGGGGAGAGCCTATTTATATTCTCATCATGCTATTCTCCACAGTATTTGATTATACTAACGGAAGGCTCTTAGAATACTTTGATAAGAAACACAATGAGGGCGCCAGAAAAATAGTTCTGGTGCTTTCTGTCGTTATTAATATTGGTATTTTATTCTTCTTTAAATATACCGATTTCTTTATAACTAATATAAATGCAGTGGCCCACAGTAAGATAAAACTCTTAAAACTGGCCCTCCCAATAGGTATATCTTTTTATACCTTCCAGACCTTGTCTTATACCATTGACGTGTACTTAAGGAAGGTAAAAACCCAGAAAAATATTATAAGCTTCGGTATGTATGTAGCTATGTTTCCACAGCTTATCGCCGGACCTATAGTAAGATATAAAACAGTAAGTAATCAGGTGGATCACAGACACCATTCCTTTAAGCTCTGCCAGGACGGTATGATGAGATTCTTAATGGGACTTGGTAAGAAGGTAATCCTTGCAAATCAGGTGGGTGCCATGTGGGATGAAATCTATGCTCAGCTGGGTGGCAGTGAAATGTCAGTGCCTCTTGCCTGGCTTGGTGCCGTATGCTTCACCTTCCAGATATATTTTGATTTTAGCGGTTACTCAGATATGGCCATCGGCCTTGGTAAAATGTTTGGATTCTATTTCCCTGAGAACTTCAGATATCCTTATGAATCTGACAGTATCACTGAGTTCTGGAGAAGATGGCATATTACCTTAAGTACCTGGTTTAAGGAGTATGTATATATTCCTCTTGGAGGTAACAGAAAGGGCTTTGCACGTCAGATATTCAACTTATTTATCGTATGGTTTTTAACAGGCTTCTGGCATGGTGCAGAGTGGAATTTCATCCTTTGGGGATTATACTTCTTCGTAATTCTTATGCTTGAGAAATTCGTACTTTTAAAGGTATTAAAGAAATGTCCTAAGGTAGTGGGACATATATATGCACTATTATTAATAGTATTTGGTTGGGTAATATTTGCCTGCGATTCACTTCCAAGACTTTCAAAATATGTAAAAGCTCTTTTTGGAGTGGGAGTGGGACATAATATGCAGATGTTTACCTATACCTTACTTGTATATTTACCATTTATTATAATTCTTATAATAGCCTCAACCTCATATCCTAAGAAGCTTTACAGAGGTTTTGTGGCTAATATGATTAAGAAAAAATATGAGAAGAAGGAAACTATTTTAAAGGTTTCAACCTGTGCAGGTTACCTGTATTCCTTTTTAATACTTTTCATATCCATAGCACTTTTAGTAAGTGGAAGCTATAACCCATTTTTATACTTTAGATTCTAGAGTTAATGAGTTAGAGGGCTAGCATGAATTAATAATGTAAATGCATCTGTATAGTAAAAAACTTAGCAGATAATAGTAAAATGGAGGTTAAAGTGAAAAATCTTCAAAGAGTATATTTTATATTAGCATTTTCCGTATTCTTGATTTTAGGAGCTTTGATATTTATTCTTCCTCAGGAGGATTTTTCTCCGGATGAGAATGCATATCTTACAACTCTTCCTAAGATTTCAGTGAAAAAAGTCCTTAAGAACAAGTTTCAGGATGATTTTACTGAGGCCTTAAGTGATCAGTTTCCAGGAAGAAAATTCTGGATTGAAAGTGCCACAAAGATTAAGAAAATAGCAGGAATGAAGGACATTAACGATGTCTATATCGGTAAGGACGGTTACTATTTTCAGAAGGTAACTAACAGCGATATTGATAATGAAAAATTTGATAAAAGTCTTAAGTTTGTAAATCTTTTTGAGACCATGAACGAGAACGCAAGCTTTATGCTGGTGCCTTCACCAGAGAGTATCCTTACAGATAAGCTTCCAGCTAATGCCTATGTTTACGACCACGAGAAGCTTTATAATAAGGTGCTTAAGACTACTGATAAGGATAGATTTATAGATTTAAGAAAGCTCCTTAAGGAGAAGTCTAAGGAGGACAGGGTGTAC
>JAILGL010000048.1 GCA_024696825.1 Lachnospiraceae bacterium | reverse complement strand
ATTAAAGGTTTCCATAATATCAAATATTTCCTTAACAGTTTTATCCTCCATAGCCTCTATGAAATAGTCCATATTTTCATAATGATTATAAAATGTAGTCCTGACTATTCCCGCCTTTTTTATAAGATCTGAAACCGATATTTTTTCTAATTCTTTTTCCTTTAAAAGCAAAAGAAATGCATCGCAAATAGCTTCATCTGACACCTGATAACGCTCATCCTCTAAAACCTTCATTTAAGCCTCCGTTATTCTAAAATTCTTTTTCTAATTAACATATATTATCATTTTTCAAAATACATTCTCCGAAACAAAAATTACCCTTTTATTATAACTAATTCTCAATGTCCTGGCTAGATTTTTTACATTTTTAAAATGCATTTTTTAATTCGTTTTATTCTCTAAATGTGTTATAATGGAGTTACAAATGTGGACGAAAATATTATACAGAGAGGGGGTACAGCTATGGGATTCTTAGATTTAGATGACTTTATGGGTGGATTATTCGATTTTGACGGAGATGGAAGAACCAGCTTTGGCGAGAAAATGCTGTCCTATAAAATCTATGATGAGGTTACAAAGGAAGAGGATGATAAAGATAATAATTCAGCCGGTATCTTACACGAAAGCCAGGATTTGGACGACACAGAAGACTCTGATACTATCGAAAGCACTAAGGATTCAAGTTCTACCACTCCCTTTGATTATCGAAAGTATGTAATTGGTCCCCTTGATTTATTTTCTCCAAATGCTATATATGCCTGGCGTGATCAATATGTTCTTGATATAGACCATTATATACCGGGTGTAGGTTATTTGGATCCTCGTGATTATGAGACAGAAGAAGAGTTTTTAAAGGCCTATGAAGAGACAAGAGAAGCTGCCCTTAAAGAGCAGGAAGAAAAGGAAAAATATGCCTGGCGTGAGGTCTATAAAAATGATGATTTTTTCACCCTGAATCCCGACGATTTTGAAAGGGAAGAGGATTTTAGGGAAGCTACCATTAAGCTACTTGAAGAAGAAAAAAACTCCAAATAATAATTTGGAGTTTTTCTTTTCTTCAAGGGTTTCCTCTATGCTTTCTTATAATTTACCTTCCTTCATCCTCTTAAAGAAATCATTAGTTTCCTTAACCACCACTCCACTTAGGAAGAATATGGCAATCATATTTGGAATAGCCATAAGTCCGTTAAATATATCAGCTATAGTCCATACGGCACTTACTGTCATATAAGGCCCGATGAAAACTGCGATAATATAAAGCCATCTGAATATTTTAATCTTATCAACCTTACCACCAAGTAAGTATTCAAGGCATCTTTCAGAATAATAATTCCAACCAAGAATGGTTGTAAATGCAAAGAATATAAGGCAAATCATAAGAAGGAAGGATGCAACCTCGTTTGGAATAGGAAGTCCATGCTGAAATGCATAGGTTGTAACCTCAACACCCTCGATTCCTTTTACCTTCCATGCACCGGTAAGTAAGATGGATAAACCTGTCATGGTACAGATTAAAATAGTATCTATAAATGTACCTGTCATGGATACAAGTCCCTGTCTTACAGGCTCCTTAGTCTGAGCTGCTGCAGCTGCTATAGGTGCAGAACCAAGACCTGCCTCATTAGAGAATATACCTCTGGAAACACCCTTCTGTACGGCAATCATCATGGAACCAATGGCACCACCCGTAACTGCCCTTGGGTTAAATGCACCCTTCACAATAACAGTTACTGCATCAGGGATTTCCTTAATATTACATACTAAAAGCACAACACAAGAAAGCACATATATAATAGCCATAAATGGAACTATAAATCCTGAAACACCAGCGATTCTCTGAATTCCACCGATTAAAACCATAGCTACTGCAACTGCAAGAACAAGAGAAGTTACAATTACAATTATTGAATACTCACCTATAATAGGGATGTTTATAGTTCCCTTCACATATGGACTAAAGAAATTATTAGTGGCAGAAGAAATTCCATTTACCTGGGAAAATGTACCGACACCTAGAAGTCCGACACATACTCCGAAAAATGCAAATATCTTAGCCAGGAATTTATATTTCTCCCCCATACCCTTTTCAATGTAGTAAAAAGGTCCACCCAGGGAATGATTATTCTCATCCACAACTCTGTATTTTACAGCAAGTAAGCCCTCTGCAAACTTGGTAGCCATACCGAGTAATCCTGCTATCTCCATCCAGAAAAGGGCTCCTGGTCCACCTGCACCTATAGCCGTAGCAACACCTACGATATTACCCGTTCCTATGGTAGCAGAAAGCGCTGTACATAGGGCTGCAAAGGATGTAATCTCACCCGTTCCACCTTCCTCATTTTTAACCATCCATTTTAAAGCAAGGGGGAGACGCCTAATCTGCAGACCTTTTAGTCTTATGGTAAGAAGTAAACCACCTGCCAGTATTAAAACCAGAAGGGGTGTACCCCATACAAAGTCGTCAATGTTTTTAAGTATTTGGTTAATTGATTCAGCCATTATATATACTCCAATTCTAGTTATATTCTATTTCTCCCACAAGCTTTCTAATTATACGATACAGGACTTTATCCTGTCAAATATCCCCTCCTTGACTATTTTAACTTGATTTGCTACAATATTTCTTGCCTATTTTAGTGCAAAATGCTCCCATAGTTAAATGGATATAACAGCCCCCTCCTAAGGGGCAGTTGTAGGTTCGATTCCTACTGGGAGTATTTTTTACTTTATAGACTTAAAATTTACATTATAATCATAATTATAATTTTACTAAAAAATATATTTTACAAGCTACATTTGATAGATTACTACTTACAATGTATACAGAAAGGTTTGAAATGAGAAAATTTAGAGTATTATCATTAACACTTGCATTAGTATTATTACTTGCAAATGTATTATATGCACCGGTTCCAAAAGCGGAAGCTAAAAGAAGTGCAGCACCATCTAAGGGTGCTATCAGCTCATATTCAGCCGTACTTATGGATATCACCACAGGTAAGGTTCTATACGAAAAAAATCCACATACCAAACTATATCCTGCAAGTATCACTAAGATACTTACAACCTATATAGCTGCAGAACGTTCTGCAGATGATGAGATGGTGGAATTCGACAGGGAATCCTGCTTCATCGAAGGTGGTGCAGCCCGTATCTGGCCATATACCCAGATAGGGGAGAAAATATCTATGAAGGATTGTTATTATTGTATGATGCTTGCATCTGCTAATGAGGTATGTATAGCAGTTGGAAAGCACATATCCGGATCTACTAAGAAATTCGCTAATCTTATGAATAAAAAGGTTAAGGAATTAGGTCTTAAGGATACACATTTTACTAACCCTAACGGACTTCATGATGACAACCATTACACAACAGCTTATGATATGGCTGTTATAGGTAGTGCAGCTCTTCAGAATCCAACCTTTAGAAAGGTTACAAGAACTAAGACCTATAACTTTAAAAAGACTAATAAATGTAAGCAGACCCGTTATCTTCATAACCATCATAACATGCTTACAGCTTATACCACCTCAGCTTACGAGTACAAATACTGTATCGGTGGTAAGACAGGTTATACAAGAGCCGCAGGTAACACTTTGGTTACCTTCGCAGAGAAGAATGGTCACAAGCTTTGCTGCGTAGTTATGAAGGGCCAGGGAAGTAAGGCCGGCGCTCCTAATATCTACACAGATACTACAACTCTTATGAATTACGGCTTCGCTAATTACACCTTAAAGTCTGTAAAGAATTCTGACTTAAAGCTTAGCGACAGCTTCTTTAATAAATATTCTTCCTTCTTTAGTGATGATAACCCACCATTAAAGCTTTCTAAGGAAGCTAAGGTTATTCTTCCAAGAGGTGTTTCAGTAAAGGAAGTTAAGCAGAAGATTGAATATAAAATGCCTAAGAGCTTAAAGGTTGGTAACAATGTAATAGGACATATTACCTATACCTATAAGGGCGATGAGGTTGGTCAGTCAGATATTATATATACTAAATCCAAGACCCCTTACGTCTCCATTAATCAGAGCTCAGGTAAAAAAGATGGTTCTAATACAACCCTTATTAATTCCAAGAATAAGTCTAATGCATTTCATAACTTCTTTAACAATATGCGTTTTAAGTTTATGCAGTTCTTTGGAAACTTAGGAACATTTTTTAAGAATAATCTTATAATTATTATAATTATTATTTTGGTAGCAGTTATGGGAATACTTGTTTTCTTAAGAAGAAGAGAGATTATTCATTCCAGAGGTAGTTATAAATACGCAAGTCATACTGCCAAGAAATCAAGCAGCAGCGATGACAGTGCTATCTTCTCTAAGGGCAAGCGTTTTAAGAGTAAGAAACAGACTAAGACAGTGGCAGCTGATACCGGTAGCACACTTTCATTTTCCAGAAGTAAGAGACCAAAATCACGTCCTAGCCGCTTTAGAAGAAGAACCTCAACCTATAATCCTAATGAAGGTCTTCACTTTAGCAGCAAGCATAAAACTACTTCAGCTAAGACTAATGATGAACTTGGATTCTTAGGTGCTTCTAAAACACCTGATGAGAGAGCAAAGAAAACTAAAAGGCGCCATAAAAATACTATGGAAAGCTTCGGACATAACTTCTATGATTATAATAAAAAGAAGCCTAAAAAGCGTTAATTGACAGCTTACTAAAGATTAACTAAAGCACATATAAAAAGCTATATAACAGTTGGTTTAAACTGTTATATAGCTTTGTTTTTTCTTATAATGATTTATATTTATTATATTTTATTATATGCCTGCAGGCCTTATTATTCTTTAATTCTTACCTGTCCTACATGGCAAGCTTATACATATTTCTGTCCTCAGCAAAGTTACTCATTTCGTATAAAATAAGCTCTTCGCTATATTTATTCTCAGCTATAAGGGCCTTTATGGAACCCATGTAATATCTAAGATCTAAAACATCGATTTTCTTGTACTCACTTAACATATAAGGAAGCATACTATTTGCAAAGGAATCCTTAATTACAAGTAATGTTTTATCAGAGGTTGCTGATGGATTTTCTATAGTCATCTGCGCATAATTACCACCGAAGAAAACTGCGTATTTATCCTTTTCTTTCAGCTTTTCCTCATCATATACCTCACCCTCTTTACCATCACAGGTAACCTTAATTCCCTCAGGAATATCAGTCTGAATATAAAGGTCCTCACCCTTTGCAGAGCTGTCCATAACCTTAGAATATATGGTTCCAAAGAACTTATCTGAACCAAGAGTTTCCTCACTCTCCTTGTACTCAGAGATTTCATCCTGAACCTTTCCTGTCTCAAGGTAATTAGTATAGGCAAGATAGCCCTCGTAAGCGCCATTTAAGGTCCAGTGGTGATCTGTATGGAAGTACACCCTGTCCTCCTTAGACTTCTCCTTAAGGAGCTTTCTTAAATCTATAAATCTATCCTTATCAGTAGTCTTAAGCACCTTATTATAAAGCTTCTCGTGGTCGTAAACATAGGCATTAGCTGGAAGCTTATCTGTAAG
>JAILGL010000026.1 GCA_024696825.1 Lachnospiraceae bacterium | reverse complement strand
TATATCGGACATACTCCGATTATCAGACTTAACAGAATGAACAATCCTGAGGCAGCAGAAGTACTTGTAAAGTACGAAGGACTTAATGTAGGTGGTTCCATAAAAACCAGAACTGCATACAATATGATAAAGCAGGCCTTGAAGGATGGAATTATAAATGATGATACTATAATTGTGGAGCCAACTAGTGGAAATCAGGGTATAGGACTTGCTCTTATCGGCGCAGTTATGGGTTATAAGACTAAGATTATTATGCCGGACAGCGTTAGTGCAGAGAGAAGACTTTTGGTTAAGCATTATGGCTCGGAGGTTATCCTTATCCATGATGATGGCGACATAGGTGCCTGTATAGATGAATGTCTACAGACAGCCCTTCGTATGGCGAAGGAAGATCCAAGAGTGTACATTCCTCAGCAGTTTGAAAATCCAGCAAATCCTAAGGTTCACAAGCATCACACAGGCCTCGAGATATTAGAGCAGGTGGCTGGTCCAATTCACGGCTTTTGTTCAGGAATCGGCACAGGCGGTACCATTAGCGGTATCGGTGAGACCTTAAAGGCACAGTATCCTGACATCGAAATCTGGGCTGTAGAACCTGAAAATGCAGCGATTCTTGCAGGTGGTGACATTGGAACACACCTTCAGATGGGTATAGGAGACGGTATTATTCCTAAGAATTTGAATCAGAAAATCTACGATGATATTTATATAGTAACTGATGACGAGGCTATCCAGACCGCAAAAGACCTTGCCCGCAAGGAAGGAATCATGTGTGGAATCAGCTCAGGAACCAATGTAGCGGCAGCATTGAAGCTCGCTAAGAAGCTTGGAAAGGGCAAGACAGTAGTAACAGTCCTTCCTGACACAGCTGAAAGATATTTCTCAACACCTCTTTTTGAGAACGATTAATAAGAAGGGAGGCAAATAAATTGTCAAATGAAAACTGTAACAATAATAATAATGAAACAAATTCAAACACAGGTTGCGCTAGTACAGGGAGAGTTCCTATGCCTATGATAGGAGATGTGGCACCATCCTTTAGAGCTATGACCACTAAGGGAAAGCTCAATTTCCCTGAGGATTACAAAGGAAGTTGGGTGGTATTCTTTTCACATCCTGCTGATTTTACACCGGTTTGTACAACTGAGTTTATCGCATTATCGAAGAGATGTGATGAGTTTAAGGCTATTAATACTGAGTTATTAGGTCTTTCTATCGACTCACTTCATTCACATCTTGCCTGGGCAAAGAACATCGAAGATATTGACTGGAAGGGTGAAGGCAAGGTTATTGTTCCATTTCCAATAGTTGCCGATATAAAAATGGAGGTTGCCAACAAATACGGTATGCTTCAGACAGTTGCCAAAACTCAGACAGTAAGAGCGGTATTTATCATTGATCCTGATTCTGTAATCAGAGCAATTCTTTACTACCCTATGTCAACAGGTAGAAATATAGATGAAATTAAGAGAGTTATCCTCTCACTTCAGAAACATGACGCAGAAGATGTTTCTACACCTGTAGACTGGAATCCGGGAGATGACGTGTTGATGGGCTCTCCACTCACGTTAGAAGAAGCGGAAGATAGAATTAAGGTTGCGGGGGAAAAAGGGGAAAAGGTAATCCCTTATGACTGGTACCTAACCGCAAAAAAGGACAAGTAATAGTCGAATAAGATAAAATTTTACAGTGAAATTATATTATAGAACCGTCGCAGGTGTGCCTGCGGCGGTTTTTTTGTTGTGTTTTCGTTTTGTTTGCGCTGGTTTGTAGCAATTTTCGGCGTTAAACTCGACTAATCATGAATAAATTTCTCATGACTTACGCTGAATCGAAGGTTTAGAGGGTAATTTAGCTTAGAACAAAAAAAAACACCCAAAGTACACCTAGGTGTAATTTTTTTTATTACACCTTTTTGGTATAATGGCTTATGAAAAAAATGTTCTTGTACAAATGAAAGGAGAAATTTTATTATGAGAAAAAAGGCTATTTTTAAGAAAGCCACAGCCTTCCTTCTTGCGGCAAGTATGTGTTTATCATATCTTCCTGCAAAGAATGTAAAGGCAGGAAGAGTTAAAGTTGATTTTGGTTACACGACAGAGTATATTTCGTCGGTAACTAAAGACAGTTCTATATGGTCCAATGGAAGAATAAACTATATAGATGGTGTGAGTGTTGGAGATACTCTTAATTACGATGTAAGCTTTAATATTCCTGAAGGATATACTGTTAATTATCAGTGGTTTGTTAAAGGTGACGTTAAGTTAGGAAAAGACTTAAAAGATACCGATATTACAACTGAGGAAGCTGATGACATTATAGGAGAGAATGGTTTTCTTAAAGAATCAAGTTCTTATAGGGTATTAGAAGAATTAGATAATGAAAACACATCTGGTTTTTCTCACGTGTTATCTGAGGATGACTTTGTTTGTAAGGATGTAGATGGTGAGTATGCTAATAGTAATTATACAACTTTTTATTTACGTTTAGCACTTACTAAGGATAATACTACTAAATATGAGTATTATAAATTGAACGTAGAAGAAGAAATGCCTGAGGCTGTATATGATCCTAGTGAAAGTGAAGGAACCATTTATGTTACTTCAGGTTCTTCAGTTACTATTACAGGTCCAACATATACAAATGAAAACTATGAATATGTATATGAATGGAGTAAGGATACTAATACTGAATCCACAGATAGAGATACTGTAGATGGAAAGTATTATACAGTTGATAAGGTTAATGGTGATGATGAAGGCGAATATTCTTTAAAGGTAACCATTAAGAGAAAAAATGCTGATTATTCATCTGTTGTTGTAGATTATTCTACATATTATTATTATTTAGAACTTAAAGATGAAGAAAGTTTAATTGAAGATAACACTAAATATGTGGATGTTTCAGTTGCTAAAAGTCCTTCAAGTGACGAGGTTGAAGCAAGTATTAATGAGAAGGTTGAGTTTTCACCAAATGTTACATTAACAGGTGATGATAACAAGTCAGAGATTAGTTATCAGTGGTATTTTGGTGATTCTAAGATTGAAGGCGCTACAGAAGCGACTTATAGTACTGTACCAACTTGTGCTGCAAGCTTTGGAACTTATAAATGTGTTTCAGAAATAAAGCTTGATACAGAATCAGATACTAAATATTATTTTTCTGATACTAATAAAACTACTAAGACAATAACAACAAGTTGGAATTTAAGTAGAGTTAGTTCTATTATGATTAATAATTATCCAGAAGATGAGTATCCGGTAAAATACGGAGATACATTTAAATATGATATAGATGCTACTTCGTCAAAAGGCGAATTGACATATAAATGGAAAAACGTGTATTATCCGTTTGACGATAGTGTAGTAACTACCCATTCATCTATAGAATTTGAGTTGAATCATTCATATGAATATATTGTCTGTAATATTTCAAATGGTGTTGATACAGAATCTGTTGGTTTTTATGTTTATACAAAAGATGAAGATGTTGATAATTATTATGATATAGAAAGTATTACTGGAGATGAATTTAATAAAGCAGTTGGAGATGATGTAAAGTTTGGACTAAGATTTACATCATATAAGGAAGGTGTTGAATGTACATACCAATGGTATAAGATTGTAAATGGAGCTCCTAGAGTTATAGAAGGAGCAACATCGGATACATATAGTATAAACGATATTACTAATTCAGATTTTGGTAATTATTATTGTAATTATATTATTACTTATGATGGAAAAGTGATTTATGATGGTAATTATTATTATGATTTGAATAAAACAGAAAGATCTGAGTATCCGGATAATGTGAATTTTACTTATTCTGTAGATGGTTCACCAGTTGACGATATTTATTATTATCCAGGTTCTGATTTTAAATTTAATGTAAGTGCAAGTGCTAAGACCGATATTTCATATAAATGGATATATTACTCTGATAATTGTTCAGTTGATGAGGATGGTAATGAGATAGGAGAGGTGCTTTCAGAGACAGGATCTTCTCTTGCTATAGAGGATTTTGATAATAATAAAGAAGGAAAATATGAGGTTGTTGTTACCTATGAAACAAGTGATGGTACAAAAACAGACCGTCATACTTTCGAAGCTGAAGTTAGATATCCTGAAGAAGTTAGTTTTTCATATCCAGCTAGCAGTTATTATGCAGAGATAGGCGATACTGTTACATTGACAATTAACGCTACATGTCAGGGTGCAGAAGAATTAGAATATAAATGGTATAAGGATAGTAGTGATGGTCATTATTATTCAGTAGAACTAATTGAAGGTGCTAATACAAATACACTAACAATAGAAAATGTAACTAAGGATGATTTTGCTTCTTATTATGTTTCAGTGAATAATGGATATGAAGATTATTATTCTGAAGATATAAGTCTTAAAGAGTCTAATACCACAGAAGAAATAGCACTTATGGGGGCTGGCATTCAAAATAATTATGTTTTTGAAGGCGAAGATGCCACATTAGAGTTAGATATAGATGAAAGTATTGCAGAGTATGCCGATTTTACATGGTATGATGCAGCAGACAAAGTTATTCAGTCTGGAAACAGTAACAAATTAACTATTAATAATGTTCAGAAAGAAGATTACAATGAATATACTTGTTGCATAAGATATAAGGATAAAGAGTATAATTATTATGGAAGAATTTTACCTAAGGCTGATATCTCATTTACTGATATTGGTGAAGATGCTGAAGAAGGATATAATGTAATAGATGTAAATAATAACGATTATGTAAATAACATGGTTGAGTATATGGATAATATCAATTATTCTTCTTCATCAGGAAAGCCTAATAATTACAGTAAAGGTAATATTCATTATATTACTAGTGGTTCATATCTGGTCGGAAATGTAGTGTATGAAACTGTATCTGGAATAGAAAATGAACAAAAGACATTTAAGGTAAATGCTGAGTCAGAGCTTGGTAAGAATATAAGTTATAAGTGGTATAGAGTAGTTGATGGTAATAGAACAATTATAGACGGCGTTAATAAAGCTTCATTTACAACTGCTTTAAGTGACGAAGATGTCTATGAAAATGCTACATATGTATGTTGTGCATATACTGATACTTCATTCGGAATGTATTTATATCATATTGAAGAAAAAAGATCTACTTTCGGAATTGGAGGCATCGTTAGTGACAAGGTAATGCATTTCATTACATCAGATGATGAGGAAGTAACATTAAATGTTACTGTTGAAGATGATTTCGATTTTAATAATGTAGTTCAGGCTGCATGGGGTTATTTAAATATTGAAGATAATACTGGTTTTAGCATTAAGAAATACGGTAAAAATACTACATATTCATTTATACCTAGCGATAAGGACTTTGTTGAAATATCTGATGGAGTAAAGGTTGCAGTATATGCATATATGGTATATGGTAGGAGCGGAATGACGGTAGCTCCATTTATAGTAGTAAAGGTTGATCCAGAGAAGAATAAATCAGAAGACCTTCCTTCATTACATATTAGAGATGATGTAATTGATATATTATCCGGTTTAGATACAAGTGGTAGTATTGATGCTGAAAAGATTCTTGGTAAAGTAGCAAATAAGCTTGTTCAGACCTATACTGAGCCAGGTGCTGAGAAGATTGAACTTTGCTTCGATGACACTTACTCATTAGGTATTAAGAATTTTGATTTAGCTGATCTTAATCTTACAGTTATAGACGCAGCAGGTAATAAGACAGTTTATGATTCAGCAAATGATATTGCAGGAAAGAAGCTTGAATTTGAAGGTGATACAGTTACCTTCTGCTATGGAATTAATACATACGATGCAGATAAAATTTTAGATTTAATAAGTGAAATAGGTGATGCTGATAGCGCAGGTGAGATTATACCTTTATTATTACCATATGCAAGTGTTCTCACAGCAAATTATGGTTATAAGGCATACAAGGAAGTAATTCCTGAGGAAGACGAAACTTATGCAGAGCTTATTGAAAGACTTGCAGAGCTTGAGGAAAAGGTTGCTGAAATGGAAGAAGCACAGACTCCTACAGGTTCATCAGTTGAGCCAAGTGAAGAGCCTTCAGTTGAGCCAAGTGAAGAGCCTTCTGTAGAGCCGTCAGTTGAGCCATCTGAGAAACCAAGTATGGAGCCAAGTGATGAACCTCCAGTTAAGCCTTCAGATGAGCCTTCAATCGTTCCTTCAGAGGAAGCTTCAGTAGAGCCAAGCGTAGAGCCAAGTGAAGAGCCATCAAGTGTTCCAACAGAATCAGCAGCAGTACCAACTGGTTCAGCATTAACACCTACAGAATCTGCAGTAGTTCCATCCGAATCACCTTCTGCTTCACCAGCAGCTGAGTCA
>JAILGL010000146.1 GCA_024696825.1 Lachnospiraceae bacterium | reverse complement strand
CAGTTATCTTAGCAGAGGATGAAATTATCGTAAATATCGATATGCACCAGGGAGAAAAAGAGGCAACAGCCTGGGGCTGCGATATGACACACGAGTATGTAACCATTAATGGAGATTACAGAAGCTAGTCTGTAAGGACTTTCAAAGGTTATAAAAGTTGATAGTACCAAGACTTAAAAGAGTGAATTCTTACGAGCCTTGATAATATATAAGGTTAAAATGCATGGATTAAGAGAATGTAAGGAGGAAAAACGAAGATGGCAAAGATTGATATTATATCAGGATTTTTAGGAGCAGGAAAAACAACACTTATTAAGAAGCTTATAAAAGAAGCATTTGCAGGCGAGAAGCTTGTAATAATTGAAAATGAGTTTGGTGAGATTGGAATCGACGGCGGATTTTTAAAGGAGTCAGGAATTCAGATTACAGAGATGAATTCAGGATGTATCTGCTGTTCACTTGTAGGAGATTTCGGAAATGCCTTAAAAGAGGTACTTGAGAAATATACTCCAGACAGAGTAATAATCGAGCCTTCAGGAGTTGGAAAGCTTTCTGACGTAATAAAGGCAGTTAAGAAGATTGGCGATGACGTAGAGATTAACAGTACAACTACAGTTGTTGACGTTAAAAAATGTAAAATGTACATTAAAAACTATGGTGAGTTTTACAATAACCAGATTGAGTCAGCAGGTACTGTAGTTCTTAGTAGAACACAGGATGTAAGCGATGAGAAGTTAGATAAAGCTCTCGAGCTTATTAAGGATTTAAATAGTGAGGCTTCTATCATTACCACACCTTGGGATGACATCAATGGAAAGAATATTTTAGAGGCTATGGAAAAGGTTAACACCCTTGAGAAAGAGCTTATGGAAGCTGCTAAATTCGATTACGAGAAGGATCAGAAGGAAGCAGAGGAGCATAAGAAGATGCATGAGCATGGACATCATCATCATCACCATGACCATGATGAGGAGCATGAGTGTCATCATCACCATGACCATGACGAGGAGCATGAGTGTCATCATCACCATGATCATGACGAGGAGCATGAGTGTCATCATCACCATGACCATGACGAGGAACATGAGTGTCATCATCACCATGACCATGACGAGGAACATGAGTGTCATCACGACCATGACCATGAGCATGGAGAGTGCTGCTGCCATCATCATGAGGGAGATGGCCATCACGGACATCATCATCATGCTGACGATATATTTGAAAGCATTGGAATCGAGACAGCTAAGAAGTTTACAGAGGAAGAGCTTCAGGGCATCTTAGATAAGATTACTGAGACTGATGACTTTGGTGAGATTCTTAGAGCAAAGGGAATCGTAGCAGCTACTGAGGGCGAGTGGTTCCACTTCGACCTTGTTCCAGGAGAGACAGAGCTTAGACGTGGAGCAGCAGATTATACAGGAAGAATCTGTGTAATCGGAGCCAATGTTAAGAAAGACGAAGTAAAGAAGCTTTTTGCTTAAAGATTTAAAAGAGCTATAGAAAAGCTATAGAAGAGTAATAAAGAGCTAAGAATAGCTTGCAAATGAGGTTATAAAAATGTTTAACAGAAAAAAAGAAATGCTAATATATGTGATACTTGGTTTTCTTGAAGCAGGAAAAACGAGTCTTATAAAGGATCTTTTACAGCAGGATTTATTCGACCTTAAGAGTAAGACCTTAGTGCTTGCCTGTGAGGAGGGCGAAGAGGAATATGAGCCTGCATTTCTCGCAAAGGTTGGAGCTTCTCTTGCAGAGGTTGAGGAGGAAGATGATTTCACAGCTGAAGGCATAAAGGAGCATTTGAAAAAATACAATCCTGACAGACTCGTTATCGAATATAACGGAATGTGGAGAACCACAAAGGTTGTTGAATTCTACAGGGAAATGTCAGAGCTTTTATTTGACAGAGAGGTTTATATACAGGTTATTGACGTAGTAAATGATGAGACCTTTAATCTCTATATGAAGAACATGCCATCCCTTATGACTGAGCATTTTAAGCTTGCTCAGCTTGTAATAGATAACAGATGTACAGTTGAAAAGACTAAGAGACTTGCGGTTAGAGGAAGCGTAAAGGGCGTTAATCCAAGATGTCAGGTGTCCTTTGAATCACAGGATCCAATGTTTTATCAGATGGAGGATGAGCTTCCATTTAACATTAAGAAGGAGCCTATCGACGTGCCATTTGACGAGTTTGGAACCTGGTATACAGACATGATGGAGCATACTAATAATTACGAAGGAAAGACAGTAATACTTCGTGGAATGATTCAGAAAATGCCTGGACTTAAGCCTGGTTTTGCAGTATTTGGAAGAAGAGTCATGACCTGTTGTGCAGACGATATTCAGTTCATTGGCTTCCTTGCAAAATATGACAAATGGGACCAGTTCAACGACAAAGATTATGTGGCAATTACAGCTAAAATGGAATATGCATATAGAAAAGAATACGGCGAAAAAGGCCCTGTATTCTACCTTGAAAATGCAGAGAAAATAGAAAAGCCTGCAGATGACCTTGCATATTTTAACTAAAGGAAGAGAACATGAGTTATAAAATATTTGAAACCCATGCACATTATGAAGACGAAGCATTTGACGAGGACAGGCGCGAGCTTATTATGTCCCTTCCGGAAAATGGAATTTCTTATGTGGTAAATGTGGGCTCAAGCGTGGAAACCAGCAAGGAATGTATAAGACTAGCTAGTAGATTTGAGCATGTATATGCAGCAGTGGGAATTCATCCGGAGCACGCCGAGCAGGGAATGTCCGCCATAAGCCTTGACAAGATAAATACATTTCTTAAAGAGGATAAATGTGTAGCCCTCGGAGAAATCGGTCTGGACTATCATTATGAGGACACTGATGAAGTAAAGAATATGCAGTATCACAGCTTTACAAGGCAGATGGATATGGCGCTTTCAGCAGACAAGCCTATAATAGTCCATTCCCGCGATGCTGCCAAGGATACCATGGATTACATAAGAGAATTCTATGGTGATTTCAAGTCGAAAAATCCTGATAAAAAAGCAGGAGTTGTGCATTGCTATTCGGGCTCTGCAGAGGATGCGGTTAAATACATTGACATGGGATTTTATATCGGTGTCGGCGGAGTAGTTACATTTAAAAATAGCAAGAAATTAAAGAAGGTTGTTGAAGAAATATCTCTCGAGGATATAGTTATAGAGACAGATGCCCCTTATATGGCACCTACGCCATTTAGAGGCAAGAGAAACTCATCCCTGTATCTTCCTTATGTCATAGAAAAAATCGCCGCGATAAAGGGCGTAGAGCCTTCAGAGGTGGCAGAGATTACATTTAACAATGGAAAGAGGCTATACAGACTGTAAGAATTTACATTTAACAATGGAAAGAGGCTATATAGGTTGTAGAATTTACGGAGGATGGAAATGCTTGCGAATTATCATACTCATACAAAGAGATGTAATCACGCTCAGGGTGAAGATAGAGAATATGTTGAAAATGCAATTGAAGCAGGGATAGATATCCTTGGATTTTCCGATCATATTCCATGGTTATTTGAGACCGACTACAGGTCAGGAACCCGAATGAAAGCGAGCCTTACAGAGGATTACATAAGCTGTATGGAGAAGCTGAAAAAAGAATATGAAAAGGATATTAAAATATACATAGGCTTTGAAGCTGAATATGTATCAGGAATTATGGATAAGCAGTATGAATTCATAGACCAGTATCCTTATGATTATATGATTCTTGGAGAACATTTTACTACTTCTGAGGAGAAAGGAGCCCCATATACAGGCTTTGAAACCACTAAGGAAGAAGATTTGGTTCTCTATGTTGACACCTGCATAGAAGGCATGGAAACAGGCAGATACAGGTATCTTGCTCATCCGGATTTACTAAATTATGTGGGAAGTAAGGAAATATATTATAGAGAGTACAAGAGACTTTGTGAATATCTAAAGTCAAAGGATTCACCGGTTGAGATAAACAGACTTGGATTATTTGAAGGAAGACATTATCCTAATGATGACTTTTTTGAGATAGCTCGGGAGGTTGGAAACAGCTGTATCATAGGCTTTGACGCCCATACACCGGATGTGCTATCAGACTTAAAAACCTATGAAGAATGTGTAAAATACGCTGAAAGCTTCAATTTGCCAATAGTGGAAACACTGCCGGGTCTCGACTAGGAAGAAATATAATAAAACAAGAAGAAATTAAATAATCCCAAGGTAATTTTTTACCTTGGGATTTTATTATTCTTAGACATAAATTAATCTTAAATGAACTAATCACACGTGAACTAATCACTCGCGTCTAATTAGTTCTCACTACTTACCTCGCTACTTGCATTATCATCAGGATTATTTAACTTATGATTGAATTCATTACCTGTAGCAGGCTTTGTGTTGCCATCATAGTCGAGCTCGAAGAAATCATGATAAGTATTATCAGTATCAAAAACATTGTTGTACTGAAGAATCTTATACTCACTTAAAAGCTTATAGTAAGGGGACTTTTTGTCCTTAGTTACGTAGAATTTTCCGTTGTCACCGTAATAACCATTGGCGGTAATTACAGGAACCTTCTTTTCAAATTCAATTAAGAATCTCTGCCAGCCTGTAAGCTTGAAACCTAAGTAATTGAAGAGATTTGCACCCATGTAATTCATACTGGTATCTTCAAATTCTTCTTCCTCGATATCATAGTTAGCCCAGATTCTATAAGGAACCTTGTATCTATTCATAAGCTTTTCATTAGACCAGGAAGCGTAATCAGAGTTAGAGATAAGACTAATGAATTTATCTGAAACTCTTGGCTGATGATCACCGAAGAAAATGATAATAGTTGGATCATCCTTCTTTTCAAAATACTCTGTAAGCTCTTTAAATGCCTGGTCAGTGATATTACAAAGATTTAAATATCTTCTTACATATCTGTATTTCTTTGCAGGACCTTCAACCTTTATTTTTAAATCAAGGTTGTCATAATCTAAGTTATAAGGACTGTGGTTCTGCATGGTGAGGTTGTACATGAAGAAAGGAGCATCAGACTCTTTCTTGGCAGCCTCGTATTCCTCTATAACCTTATCAAAACTTGATTTGTCTGAAACATAATCTCTAACAGTTGTATAATCAACATCCTTTTCACCCATATCGGCGATAGAAAGGAAATCTGAAAAACCAAGGTTAGGATAAACTCTTGGACGGTTGTAGTTACTTGCAAGGTTTGGATGGAAGGCCTTAAGACCCTGATAACCATTAGCCTTTAAGTACTTGACTGTTGACTCCATTGGATGGTTAACATACATCTGGAAGGCAACTGCCTGTGGGTTAAGGAAAGACATGGTATTACCGGTAAGATATTCAAACTCGGTATTAGCAGTCTGTCCACCTACAACTGAAGCGTAGTACCAGCCACGAATTGTATTTTCCTTCATGCTATCGAAGAAAGGCATAACAGGCTTGTCAGTTTTAACCTCGCCAAGAACATTGATATCAGCGTAGGTCTCGTCTACGATGGAGATAATATTAGGCTTAACCTCTGGCTCCTCGTAGTCATCAATCATATATTTTTTAGCAATCTTTTTAACCTTTTCAACACTATAACCTTCAGGAACTTCCACTAAGGTATAGTTAATACTTCTTGTAAATGTAGCGGCTGTACCACTCTTTCTATAGGTATCCATAGGTCTGAACATTCTGATTTCAAGGCCCATATCGTTAAGCTTGTTGCCAAGAACGAAGTTATGGACAAAGAAGAAAAGTCCTATACAACCTACGATTACAAATGGAATTCTAAGCTTCCAGCCAAACATCTTTGTGTATTTAACCTTGCAAAGAAGGATTGAATAAGCAACGATGGCATAAGCAGCAAAGAACATTTCAAATGTAAAATTAATGGTGTAGGCACTGGCTACATTGGCCGCAGTCTTTATGGTTGCAAGGTCAGAAGCCATAATTGGGTTACCTCTGAACTTGTAAATAAAGAAGTTTACGGTTGCAAACAGTACAAATATAACTAAAGTAAGGATAGGTCCGATTCTAAATGAATTGGTAAATATCAGGAATAGTAAAAGTACCATTGCAATTATGAAAATGTTGGCCCATATAAGTGGAAGGGACAACCTGTTAATATCAGTACCTGTTACAAACTCAGTAAGTCTGAAGGTAACTATAGGAGTAATAACTGTAAGGAATATAGCCATTATCCTATTCAAAGCTTTTGAAAACTTATTTTCAAAATGTATAACAAAAATTGTTGCAAGGAAAATAACCGTAACGGCTAAAATTCTTCCCTTTGCAAATCCTACAGCCTGATGATTGGCAAATTCCACATAGAATATTTTATTAAACCAAAATGTTATGAAGCATATAGTAGTAAGGGCATATCCGATAAAATGAAAAATCCTGGAAGACTTTTTCTTTTCTTTCTTATCGTCCTCGGAATCAGCCTTTTCATCGTTGTTCTCAGCTTCATTATCTTTATCATCTTCAGAAGTCTCGGCTTTATCAGCTGAATCTGATTTTTCCTCAGAAGTCTCGGCCTTGTCAGCTGAATCTGATTTGTCTTCAGAAGTCTCGGCCTTGTCAGCTGAATCTGATTTTTCCTTAGAAGTCTCGGCTTTATCAGAAGTTTCAGCCTCAACAGACTCCTCTGTATCTAAAATTTCATCAGTATTTTTATTATTGTTATCAGAACTCATTATAAATCTCCATTCTGGGGCGTAAAGTGCGCTAATTAGTATAATATGTGACGCTCCGACGCAAATAATACGTTAAAAATTATGTCAAAACTATTTCACGCAATTTCAAATTCTAACATATTTATAATAAGAATACAACAGTTAAAGTATGAATTTTTTGTGTAGATTTTAAGTAAGAGACACAAAATGTTGTAAGGAATAGGTGCTTTAACCGTGCATCAGCATGGGGAGAGAGTGTAAATATGAAAAATCTAAAGTAAAAGATTAAGATTTTTAGGATATTATTATTTTATTATAGGTGATAAAATCATTTCATCATTAAAGAATTCTATAATAAAAAAATATAGAAAATATAGCAAATATAGTAAAAGCGAGGTGGAATAATGGCTAATCCATATCTTCCAAATTGGGAATATATTCCTGATGGTGAACCTAGAGTATTTGGTGACAGAGTGTATATTTATGGTTCTCATGATAAACCTGATTCAGAGACCTACTGCGATCATAAATTAAAGGTATGGTCTGCTTCGGTGGATGACTTAGAAAACTGGGTATGTCATGGAGTATCATTTCAGACAATTGATTCAGAGGGAAGAAAGAGTGACGTAGACTGGACTGATAATCTTCTCTTTGCCCCTGATGTAGTTGAAAAGGATGGGAAATACTATCTTTACGCCTATATAGTAGATGACAAGGGATGTGTGGCTGTAAGTGACAATCCGGAAGGACCATTTACCCTTGTGTCCCAGTATAAATTTAATGTTGATAATAGTGAGGGGCAGTATGATAATCCCTGCGATGGCGGAACATTTATAGACCCGGGGGTAATAGTGGACGATGACGGAAGGGTATTTATATATTGTGGATTTACTCGCTCATATCTTTGTGAATTAAATCCTGACAATATGTATGAAGTGATAGATGGAAGTTATCAGGAAAATTTTCTGCCGAGTACAGGGGATGAAGGCTTTTATGAGGCGGCTTCCATGCGAAAGATTGGAGATACCTATTACATGATTTATTCTCCTAATATAGGCAGTAGATTAGCTTATGCCACAGCGCCTTCACCAACGGGTCCATTTACCTATAGAGGTTATATAGTGGATAATGGGGTAGATTTTCCGGGCGGTAATGATCATGGTTCTATCGCTTGTATAAAGGGACAGTGGTACATTTTCTACCATAGGATGACTAACGGTACAGATATGAGTAGAAGAGGCTTCGTGGAGAGAATAGAGATACTTCCGGACGGCACCATACCACCGGTGGAGATGACTTCTCTTGGCTTTAGCGAGGGCTTAAATCCATATGAAATAACTCCTGCAGATACTGCCTGTGTTCTTAGAAATGGTGGAATGATAACGGAATTAGATACATTTACACGCTTAATTACGGATATCAGGGGTGGTACCGTAATGGGTTGGAAATACTTTGAATTCGGTGAAGATTTCACCTCTGACGAGTATATGAAAATGGAATTAAAACTTCGTCCTATGGGTTGCAGTGGTAAATTAAATGTATATGCAGATGAAGTTAAGGAAGATAATAAAATTGGCGAGGTAAGCTTTGACAGGGAAAGTAGTGTTGTCTGTGGAAAGGTTAAGAAGCTTACAGGAAGACATGGGATTTTTATCGAAGCGTGTGGCGCTTATACCACCTGGGCTAAGTATAAATTTGAGAATCGAAATCTTATAGAGTTAATTGCATTTGTATTTAAAAAATAGGCGGCGATATATATTAATATTTTATAATAATTTTACCAATAACAAGATTTGATGTATAATTAAAATGTTTCAAAAAAGAAGTAAAATATAAATTGGGAGTTTATAGTAATGAAAGAATATAAAAATAAATGGAGTAAAGATAAGGTGATAGGTTTTCTTATATTTGCTTGTGTTTATCTGGTTATTCATTTATATATTTCGCCTAATTTTGGAGATGAAATCAAACTTCAGGGAAAGCTTTTAAAATGGAATAATGATGTATTTGCATATTTACATCACAGATATTTTGTATGGAGTTCAAGGTCTGTATTAGATTTTGTAATGATATACATGTCCCTAATTCCAGGCTTAGTATGGAAGGTATTAGATTTTATCTGCATTATAGGCTTATATCTTTTAATGAGTAAATATTCAAAGGACAGATTGGCATTAGGCTTACTGCTTGCAGCATATCCATTTATGCATATGGCATCTGCAGGCTGGATAGCAACTACTACCAATTATCTGTGGCCATTTACAGTTGGAGTTTTTTGTTTTTTCATATATGGAAAATTTATAAAAGATAATTTTAATATAGCATTTTTACCAATATACATTATAGGTTTATTGTATGCAGTAAATAGTGAAATAATATCTGTGTTATTTATAGTGAGTATTATTTCATATGTTTTAATTGAAGGAATTGAAAAAAGTAAGAAGAATATCATAATTACAATTATCACTATATTAATGCCAGTTCTTTCAATAATAAATATAATTGTTTGCCCTGGTAACAGCCTTAGAACGGAAAAAGAAATTGCAAAATGGATGCCTGAATTTCCTGATCTTAGCATAGTTGATAAACTAAGATTAAATATATGTGCTACCATAATGCATTTCACATCCATTCCAAATGTTTTGTTTGTTCTGTTTTCTTTTCTGCTTATAGTTGTAATAAGTAAAAAGAAGCTTCAGTATATAGTTGCATCAGTGGGAACATTAGTTATTAGTCTCGTTATTACTGCTTATTATTTTATAACAGAGATAGTTAAGAAGCATAATCTAAATTATATTAATCCTAATGTAAATGTAGAGCCAGGTAGTCCTGAGTATTTATTACAGTGGAGTATTTGCTTTGCAGGTGTTTTATATCTTTTGCTGGTTATATATTGTCTTATAGTGATTTTTAAGGATAAAAAAGAATTAAGTATAGTCTTAGTTTCCTATTTTGGGGGGGGTGGCAGGAAGATTTGCTTTAATTTTTTCTCCAACCTTTATGTCCTCAGGAACCAGGATTTACTTTTATCTATACATGGCTATGATTTATATAATGGACAAGCTGATATATAAAATCCAGAATAAAAAGATAAAGTACTTAACATATGCTGTGCTTATTTTGGGAATTATAATTAATATAGTTATGGTAATAATGATGCAGAAAAAATATGGCTAAGATCTATAAAAAATTATATAGGAAAAAAATAAATTTGTTAGCAATTAGTCATAGGTAATTTTAAAAAAATTAAAAAAACTTTATTAAAGTTTTCTAAACATGATAAACTTAGTAAATAAAGGGGTTTGCAGGTTTTTAATACCTGTAAACCCCTATTTTGTTAGCTTTAACTTCCGTCTCATAGACTAACTGCATCACATGAAAAGTGCGATTTTTAAGAGGTTTAAGATGAATATTTTTTTGTTAGGGTAAACTGGCGCTAACAACTGTAAAATAAGCGTTTTTTTGACTTTTTTTATGAAAAATATTATAGTAAAAACAACAATTAAATTGCAGAAAAATTGCAGAAAATTTTGCAGTAATTGTTTACCAATTGGACTAGCATAAATTACAAAATGGAGGTAAAAGATTATGTTCGATTTTAAGATTGCAAGATGGGTAGCATGTGGTGTTGTACTTGGTACAGCAGGAGTTAAGGTACTTGCCAGTAAGGACGCTAAGAAGGTATATACACACCTTACAGCAGCTGCATTTAGAGGCAAGGATTGCGTGATGGAAACGGTTACCAATATAAAAGAAAACTGGGAAGATATTTCCTATGACGCTAAGGAAATTAATGAAGAGCGTTATGAGAAGGAAGCAGAGGCTGAGATCGAGGATGCCAAAAGAATCCTTGAAGAGGCTGATATGATTGAAAAAGAGAAGGAAGAGAGTGCTTCAGCAGAGGTATAAAGGAAAGGACAGTAGAATATGAAGTGTACCATATTACATGAATCAGGAAACAGAATAAGATTTCATGCATGTGTACCTCGTATGAGTTTTTCTGAAGCTGATAAGCTGGAATATTTCCTTAAGTCCTTAAGTTATATTAAGGATGCTAAGGTCAATCATAGAAGCAGGGATGCCGTTATATTTTTCTGCAAAAATAATAGAGATGACAGGCCACAGCTTAGGCACGATTTGTCACATTTTAATTTTGCAAATACAGAGGTGTCTGTGCCTGAGAATACTGGGCGCGAACTAAATGCATATTATGAGGAAAAGCTGATTACGCACGTGGTTAATAAAGGAGTGCGTTGGCTTATAATGCCTGCATTTATAAGGCCTTGTATGGTGATGGTAAGAGCTGTTCCATTTATAGTATCAGGTATAAAGACTTTACTTAGAGGTGAGCTAAAGGTAAATGTGCTGGATGCCATAAGTATAGGAGTATCCTTGGCAAGGCGCGACTTTAGCACTGCAGGCGGAGTTATGTTCCTTCTAAAAATCGGAGAGATTATGGAGGAGTGGACTCATAAAAAGTCTGTGGATGATTTGGCACGTGCTATGTCTCTTAACATTGACAAGGTTTGGGTTATAGCTGAGAACGGCGAAGAGGTTTTAGAGTCCGTAACTTTAGTGAAACCTGGAGATAGAATTATAGTTAGAACAGGAAATGTCATACCTTTAGATGGCAAGGTTACAGGGGGAGAAGCCCATGTTAACCAGGCTTCCATGACAGGTGAGTCTCTTCCTGTGCATAAAAGAGAGGGTGCCTATGCATATGCAGGCACTGTCGTAGAGGATGGTGAGATAACCATCGAGGTTAAGGAAGCTTCAGGAAATGGAAGATATGACCGAATAGTATCCATGATTGAAGAGTCTGAAAAGCTTAAATCTGCAACAGAAGCAAAGGCTTCACTTTTGGCAGACAGGCTTGTTCCATACTCACTTGGAGCTACATTTCTTACCTATCTTTTTACGAGAAATGTAACGAAGGCAGTATCCATTTTAATGGTGGATTATTGTTGTGCATTAAAGCTTGCCATGCCTATATCAGTGCTTTCAGCTATGAGAGAAGCAGGAAATCACAGGATAAGCGTAAAGGGAGGCAAGTTCATGGAAGGTGTCGCTGAGGCTGAAACTATAGTATTTGACAAGACCGGAACTCTTACAAAGGCAATTCCAAGTGTCGAGGAGGTAGTTACATTTGACTCAGAGGACCCGGATGAAATGCTTAGAATAGCGGCCTGCTTAGAGGAACACTATCCTCATTCCATAGCAAATTCCGTTGTAAAAGCAGCGGCGGATAAAGACCTTAAGCATGAGGAAATGCATAGCGCAGTAAATTACGTGGTTGCACATGGTATAAGAAGTACCATTGAAAATAAGGATGTTATGATAGGAAGCTACCATTTTATCTTTGAAGATAATGAATGTATTGTAGCCGAGGAGGAGAAGGAAAAGCTTTATAACCTGCCTGAGGAGTATTCACACCTGTATATGTCCATCGATAAAAAATTAAAGGCTGTAATACTTATTAAGGATCCTTTAAAGGACAATGTAAATGAGGTTATTGAAAAGCTTAGAGAAGTTGGATTTAAGAAAATAGTCATGATGACCGGAGATAGTGAAAAGACAGCGGCTGCTGTGGCAAAGAGTGCAGGAATAGATGAGTATATGTCAGAGGTGCTACCTGAGGACAAGGCTGCATTTGTAAAGGCTGAGCATGCTGCAGGAAGAAAGGTCATAATGATAGGAGATGGAGTGAATGATTCTCCAGCCCTTGCTGAGGCGGATGTAGGAATTGCCATAAGTGAGGGAGCGCCTATTGCAAGAGAGATAGCAGACATTAACATAGCCTCTGATGATCTCATGCAGCTAGTGGTGCTTAAGAGGTTAAGCGAGAAGCTTATGGAAAGAATCAAAAGTAATTACAGGTTTATAATGGGCTTTAATTCGACCCTTATAATACTTGGAATACTTGGAGCCCTTCCACCTACGTCATCAGCGTTTTTGCACAATGCGTCTACTATCGCCATTGGCATAAACAGCATGACCAATTTAGAGAAGGAGTAAATCACTAATTTAGATTTAAGAAATTAAAATTCAACCAATTAAAACGAAAGGACCATATTAAGATAAGCGATTAAACAAATCTTGATATGGTCCATTTTTTATAATTATTATTTTTTATTTTCAAGTTTCTTAGGAGAATCATCTGAGTCTTCATCGCGCCTTTTTGTAAGAAAATGTCTAACGCTTACATAGGTTTTATTAAGGGAGAAGCTCATGGTTTTTTCCTTTACAACCTTCATGTCAGGGAAGGCTTCCCAAAGACGTTTTTTGTTAATCCAAAAGGAAGGTTTAATGAAGGCTTTATATTTCTTCTCGTAGCTTAAAAGCTTAGCTTTAATTTCATCTGAATCAGGCTTTAGCTTTGAAAGCTCTTCTTTGAAATCCAGAAGGGACTTGATCTCCAAGCTGTAGAGAGCAGAGGTCACACCTGAATAACCTACATCGATAAAAAATGTAACTATCATAACATTAAGCACATAATAACCTGTGCCTTCAGGAATTCTATTTATAATTCGAAAAGCACCAGGCTGTAAAATATCAAAGTCAAGTAAGGTCATATATCCCCAGAAAAGCGAAGGGATAAGAGCGATTCTGCTTTGAAAATTAAACTGAAAATAATCATAGGTCCACCACTGGGCGTGGAATATTTTTTCAAGTAAAACAGAGGTTGCATACTCTATAATGGTACAGAAAATCATGCCCCCTAAAAACAAAAGGGAAGGATGATTCTGTAAAGGTTTCAAACAGAAATAAACTATATTAGCACCCAGCCCATATACCGGAATACAAGGGCCTGCAAGGAAACCTCTGTTTACGAATTTATTAGCACGAATTGATTCATAGATGGTTTCATAAATCCAACCGCCGATTCCATATATGAAAAAATTCCATGCAAAAACATAAAATGATAATCCGAAAAACATGTTATACCTCAAAGAATTATTTATAAAATTAACTAATTTATAATAGCATTTATATTAAAAATCGTCAATTAAGTGAATGTGTTATAATAGACTTATGGATAAAATGTAAATAAGTGAATTAATGTGAAAATATGCTACTTAAAACCTATTTAAAAGTGCGGGAATTCCTTGACTTTATAGGTGTTTCGTGTGACAATTATTTTATGCGTAATTGGGATAGTAAAACTAGGAAAACAGGTAGAGAAAACAGATTGGGAAACAGGTAGTAGAAAATGAAAAGAAAAGTAATAGCAGTATGCGGCACCTGGCTTTATGAGGAAAGTAAGGTAAAGCTTTTGAGTGAGCTTACTAAAAAAGCAAGAGAGAAGGGTTACGTAGTTGTAGCCATGTCCTTTACCACTGAGTCTCTGGAGGATAATAAGGAAGTAAAGGGAGAATTAAAATTTGTTGATATACTTAACAGTCTTGATCTTGCAGGGGTTTTAATACATTCAGAATCTCTTAAGAATAAGACTTTAATTAGTGCGCTCAAAAATGCCGTTATAAAGCGTAATATACCATGTTTTTCCATAGAGAGAAATGAAGAGGGATGTATAAATGTAATACCTGATTTCTGGGATGGATTTGAAAGAGCTGTAAGACATGTAGTAGAGCATCATAAAGCCCGCGATTTAAAGATGATGGCAGGCTTTAAGGGCAATAGTTTTTCTGAGGAAAGAATAGAAATATTTAAGGAAATTCTTACAGAGCACTCTTTAAAAATAGATGATAACAGTATATATTATGGGGATTTCTGGGAGATTCCTACCATGATAGCTACTGAAAGAATGTTAATAGACTGTGGCGAAGACAATTTGCCGGATGCTGTAATATGTGCTAATGATGCCATGGCAATTACGGTTTGCAATGTTCTATTTGAGCATGGTATAAGAGTGCCGGAAGACGTTATTGTAACAGGCTTTGACGGCATCGAAAGTGGTGAGAAAAATATACCGATAATAACAACAGTAGCAGCTGATTATGAAACAGCAGCAGAAGAAATAGTTAATATAATTGTTTCAGACGGCGACAAAGACAAGGGTGAGAAAGGCGATAAATCAGCAGAAACTAAGGATGGCAAAAAATCAGGGGAGTCAGCAGGTCACCAGGATATAATTATCAAATACGGACTTGTGCCTAATGAGTCCTGTGGCTGTAAGCCACATTCTGATGCAAGGGTTAGAAACAACTTCATGAATAGTGTCAGAAAAGGCGAGGACGCCAGCTGGCATACCTACGAGATGAACAGGCTACTCTTAAATATGAGTTCTGAGTACAGGGTGGAAAGGGTTATAGACGTGCTTCCTCAGGTGCTAAAGCTTTGGAAACATGTATATATGCATGCCGATATTTCCACAAATATGTTTAAAGAGATACCAGAGGAAGATAAGAGACTTACCATACTTAATACCATTTACGGACGCTTTGAGGCTGATAAGAGTAATTTCTTCGAGGGAGAATTCTATCCGGAATTTGAAAGACTTCTTGAAGATGTAAGCTTTGGATTTATATTTATCAGACTTCTTGGAATTAAGGAAAATATATATGGAAAGCTTATAGAAGCATTTGACAGCCCTGATGTAAGGGGACTTAAAAGAGCCGATGAGCTCTGTATGTTTTTATCTTCAGCCTTAAATCTTGTGGTAAACAATTATAGAATTCGTACCTTCGAAACTCAGGTTAAAAAATTCGAGAGAGAAAAGAAAAGGTATTCTGACAAGGATTATCTTACGGGATTATATAATAGAATGGGCTATTTAAAGCGCCTAAAAATGTTATTTAAGGCGGTTGAAAATGAGGGCCGTGATGTGATTGTAGTAGCAGCAGATATCGATAATCTTCAGTGGATAAATGATAACTACGGATATGACGAGGGAGACTATGTATTAAAGGCAGTTGCAACAGCCATGACCTACCTCGGACTAGAGAATGGAGTCTGTGGAAGACAGGGCGGAGACGGCTACGAATGCGCCATTATAGGGGAAAGCGCAAGAATTAAGGATATAAAAAATGTGGAGAATGAGATTAACCAGACACTTTTAAAGGTTAATGAAATGGCAAATAAATCCTATAAAATACATGTTAGTGCGGGAGCCTTAAAAGCAAAAATTACCCCTATGTCAAATCCTGAAGAATTGCTAAATGAAGCGAAAAATTTAATGTATGAATCCAAGAATAAAATAAAGGGAAGAAGGATGCATTTGGACTAGTTTTATGTTAAAATAAGGCTATGAGGAGGATTACATATGGGGGCAATTAACTATTATAGAATTTTTGATGGTGATAGAGAATATGTCATTACGGATAGTACCGCTTCAGTTAGCTACAGACTATATCTCGTAAAAAAGGGCTCTGCAAAAATATATATTAATGGCAATATTTTTAAGTTAGAAAAAGGAGTCAGTGCATTTATAAGAACTGACGAGCCCTATATATTTGAAGCTCAAAATAATTCCCTAAGCATAGTGGGATATAAAATAGGCGGTATGAAGGTTAAGGATTATTATGACAGATTTTTGGAGATAAATGATAACGTATTTTATCTGGAGGATCAGGCAGGCTTTGAGAAAAAGTTTGAGGAAATGAAGCAGATAATATATGACTTAAAGGGTGATAAAAAGTTAAAGAAAAAGGTGGATTTAGAATTCGATACATTTATAAATGAGATTATAAATGCGCCTAAAAATGAGGAATATTTTTCATATATTTTTGAGGATAGCGGAAAGGATAAATTTGAAAAAATATTTGAATATATCAGTGGTAATTACATGGAAGATATAGGGCTTTCGGAGATATCCGAGAAGTTTGAAATCAGCAAGTATTATCTCAGCCGCGAATTCAAAAAGAAATATGGTAAGAATATATCGGCTCTTATAAGAGAACTCAGGGTGGAAAAGGCTAAGGAGCTTATTAGATTTTCTGATAAGAAATTAGCTGAAATATCTGCATTATGTGGAATAAGTGATACGAATTATTTTATAAAGGTATTTAAGGCAGAGACTAATATGACACCTATGGAATACAAGTATTATGCCTATCACAAGGGTGTGTAGTTTATGCTTTAAGAAAGAGAGGTACATATGGTTACAATGAAAAGACCTAAGGAATTTATTAGCGAAGAAAAAATAAATGAGACTGTAGACCGTATTGCGTCAGAGATTAATAAGGATTATGAAGGTAAGGATATTCGAGTTATCTGCATTTTGAAGGGAAGCATTTATTTTGCGACAGAGCTTACAAAAAGGCTAAAATCCAATGTTACCCTTGACTTTATGCAGGTTTCAAGTTATGGTAATGGAACAACCCCTGGAGACCTTGTTATAAAACAGGATTTGGACAGGGATATAAAGGGGTTAGATTGCATAGTTGTAGAGGATATTATCGATACAGGTAAGACCATGCACGTGCTTAAGGAGGAACTTAATAAAAGAGAGCCAAACAGCCTTAAGGTATGCGCATTTTTAGATAAGCCATCCAGACGCGAGGTGGAGCTTAAAGCCGACTATATAGGCTTAGAGATTCCGGATGAATTCGTAGTAGGCTTTGGAATGGACTATGCAGAGCATTATAGAAATCTCCCATATATTGGAGTTTTACATAATGACAATGAATAGAACAGGTGGAATGTTTTAATAAGATTATGAGACTCGGGTGGAATGTTTAATAGAGTGATAGTAAATTAGGAGGAAACGATGGAAAGAAGAACGAGATTTGGTGGAGTATTTTATTTTTTTCTTGTGGCAGCAATTATATCTATGATTCTCATGTATAGTTATGCCAAGAATAATACTTACTCTAAGAATAAGTACAACATTGAAAATTTTGAAAAAGAGTTAGAGCAGCAGAGTGATACTAAGACAAAGATTAAGAGGATTGATTTATATCCTTCAAATGGTACTGATGCAGGAAAGGTTATGGTTTCCTATTCTGATGGAACTGCAAGAACCTTTAATGTAACCAATGTAGCTGAGGCGGAGAAATCAATTCGTGGAAAAGACATTGTTTACACAGTGCATGAGGTTAAAAATGATTCCGGTAGCAATACGATTCTTATCGTAGTAGTGATAATTGTCGTGGTGATACTTGTGATAATGATAATGATGATGCTTGGGCAGTCAAGGTCGAATGGCGCAGGTAATTCCAAGCTATCTAATTTTGGAAAGAGCAGGGCTACAAGAATAGATCCTGATGATGAAAATGCAAAGAAATTTGAAGATGTAGCAGGACTTAAGGAAGAAAAGGAAGAGCTTGAAGAGGTTGTAGACTTCTTAAAGGATCCTGAAAAATATACAGAGGTGGGTGCAAGAATTCCTAAGGGACTCATATTAGTGGGTCCTCCTGGAACAGGTAAAACCCTTCTTGCAAAGGCCGTAGCAGGTGAGGCTGGCGTTCCATTTTTCTCACTTTCAGGTTCTGACTTTGTAGAGATGTTCGTAGGTGTCGGAGCTTCCAGAGTTAGAGATATGTTTGCTGAAGCTAAGAACAATGCACCTTGTATTATATTTATCGATGAGATTGACGCTGTTGCCCGTAAGAGAGGTAGTGGTCTCGGTGGTGGTCATGACGAAAGAGAGCAGACCTTAAACCAGCTTCTGGTAGAGATGGACGGATTCTCAGTTAATCAGGGAATTATCGTTATGGCAGCTACAAACCGTGTAGATATCCTGGATCAGGCGATTCTTAGACCTGGTCGTTTCGATAGAAGAGTTGCAGTTGGAAGACCTGACGTTAAGGGTAGAGAGGAAATTTTAAAGGTACATTGTAGAAATAAGCCTCTTGCAGATGACGTGGATCTTAACAGAATTGCTAAGACTACAGTAGGCTTTACAGGAGCAGATCTTGAAAATCTTATGAATGAATCTGCCATTGCCTGTGTAGCTGCAGGAAGAAAATTTATCACAGATGAGGACATTAGCAAATCATTTATAAAGGTTGGAATCGGTACAGAGAAGAAGAGTAGAGTTGTATCTGAAAGAGACAGAAAAATTACAGCTTACCATGAGTCAGGACACGCTATACTTTTCCATCTTCTCCCTGATGTGGGACCTGTTCATATGGTTTCAATCATCCCAACAGGCCAGGGTGCAGCAGGCTACACCATGCCAATAGATGAGAAGGACGACATGTTCCTTACAAAGGGTAAAATGCTTCAGGAAATCCAGGTTGACCTGGGCGGAAGAATTGCAGAATCCCTTATATTTGACGACATAACCACCGGCGCTTCTCAGGACATTATAAATGCAACTGATACAGCCAGAGACATGGTTACAAAGTATGGTTTCAGTGAGCTTGTAGGACATATTAATTACGCTGACAGAGATGAAGTTTTCGTCGGCAGAGATTATGGCAAGAGCAGTAAGGGCTACAGTGAAGAGGTAGCTAAGGAAATCGATACTGAGGTTAAGAGAATAGTAGATGACTGCTACAAGAAGGCAGAGAAAATCATCAAGGACAACATCCAGATTCTCCACAAATCAGCAGATCTTCTTCTTGAAAAAGAGAGAATCACAAGAGAAGAATTTGAAGCATTATTTGCTGAGTAGAGAAACGAAAGGTTTTGTAAAGCAATAAAAGGCTGGAATTTAATTTAGGAAATATATAAAGCCTTGAGTTGTTTGCCGGATGTAAATACTTAGGAAGAAGAATTATGAGTGGTAAAGTAATATTTTTTGATATAGATGGTACAATCTGGGACTATAAAAATAAGATTCCGGATTCAACCATAGAAGCATTTAAAAAGCTTCGTGCCAATGGTCACAAAAGAGTTTTGTGCACAGGCAGAACCAAGGCAACACTTAGTGCCAAGGAGCTTGAAACGCTTGAATATGACGGCCTTATAGCAGGCTGTGGAACCTATATTGAGTGGGAGGGCAAGGAACTTTTTAACAAGCTTTTAACATGGGAAACAGTTAGAGATTTTGTTCCAGCCATGAGAAAAAGAAATATCGGTGCTTTCCTAGAGGGTGTCGACAAACTCTTTATAGACTGGGATTATTACACAGGTTCCCCTTATGCTGAGAAGTTTAGAGAGGAACTAAAAGAGGACTGCGTAAGTATAGACGATGCAGTTCCTGAAAGTCGCATTAATAAAATGAGTGTAGAATACATAGATATTCCAAATGATGAGGTTGTGGATTTTTTCGGTGATGAATTCAATACAATTATCCACGATTTCTCAGATCGCTCAGGCATAGATTACAATGTGGCTGAGGTCATTCCAAAGGGACATTCTAAGGCAACAGGTATGAAATATATCTGCGACATGCTAGGTAAAGAAATGAAGGATACCTTTGCATTTGGCGACAGTGCCAATGATGTAGAGATGCTTAAGGCAGCAGGTTGTGGAATCGCCATGGGTGATGGTACAGAGCCTGCGAAGGAAGCTGCGGATTATGTTACCAGTGATATGGAGAAGGATGGGATTTGGAATGGGTTGAAGAGGTTT
>JAILGL010000144.1 GCA_024696825.1 Lachnospiraceae bacterium | reverse complement strand
GTAAAAAATAATATAAAGTATTAAAAAAAAGCACAAATAATATCATTCATTTTAAGGCGTAAATTATAATAATTTATAACCGTAATTAAATGCTTAAAACCATTGTAATAAACAATTAAAAGGCGATATGTATATTTATCCAAAACACTTGAATACAATTATAATACATATCGCCAAAAAAACCAACAATTATTTTATATTAACCGGCAAATATCATGCCCTTGAAAACATCATAAATATTTAAATCATTTACATAGCTTCCTTCAGCATCATCTCTGATATAAACGCGATATCCCTTAGTTCTACTCTTATCTGCAAGATCTACATAGGTTTCACCATCTGTACGATAGATATAAACCTTCTGACCCTTCTGAAGAGTAGCTTTTTTAGTAACCTCGTTCTTATCTAAATTTACTTCATTACATTTTAACTTTCTCTTTAATGTAAGCTTTCTATCATCCTTAACCTCATAATACTTTGTCAAAGCCTTAGGCTTTCCACTGCTGGTAAGCACATAATCTCTGCTTGCACTATAGGTACTTAAAGCATACATTCTTGTATAAAGTGAGAAGTTATCTGTATCTGTAGGATAACGCTTAGACTCAGTTCCATTATCATACCAGGAATCAAAACCACAATCGATAGAACCTACATATTTTACCTTATTAGTTGAAATCTTGAATATATAAATACTTTCATAATCATTATCCTGATGAAGATCTACATATACAAAGTTTCCAAACTTTTTAGAATGAAGAACAATACTCTCCATACTATATCCGTTAACCTTAATACTCTTCTTGCCCTTCTGGTAAGCCACAGTAATCTTTGAAATATCATAATATTTTGAATAAGAAGACTTAACCTGAAGTCTGTCATATTTACCATTCTGATCAAAATCTACATATTCACTTTCGTTAGTACTAAGAATTCTTGTAAAGTTGTTAACGCTTTCAAGATAATCATCATTAATATATTTATTATCCTTTACAAATGATAATACAACAGAATATCTTCCTGCAGCATAACCATCTATGGTATATGGATCAAAGTAAAAGATAATTTCCTGACTGTTAATTACCCAGTTAGCACTACCACCCTTATTAGCCTTTTCAAGAGTAGTCTTTACATTTTTTGCAAGCTTCTTATCATCATCGCCATAGAAGCCTTTCTTAGGATATCTTTCCCTAAGCTTCTCAGTAAGAATCTTAGAAAGTGAGGTGTAATCTGCATACTCAGACTTTATAACATCCTTTAAGTTTAAAGTCTTACCAGTCTTTGAAGAAATGTTATTACATTCTGTAGACTGTACAGGATGATTAGCTCCTGTATAATATGAGCTTACCTCATTCTTAAAGGATAAAATCTTATCATCAGCTCTCTCTACTGAAAGCTCCTCAGCATAATCTGAAGGTAAATATTCCTTTAAGCCCTTCTTAGTTTTCTTAGCCACATTAAATACTTTTACAGAAGATTTTTTAAGACTCTTAAATCTTTTATTAACAGACTTTTTATATTTCTTATTAATCTTTTTTACTGAAGCATTTAATGACTTATACTTAGTTTTGGAATCACCCATAAGTCTAATCTGAGAATAATTGAATGATAAGACACTGGTGCCCTTCTTAAATATAGACTTATCCTTTGTATCTATTACTATATCAAGATTTTCTCTGTCTACACTATCAAGCTCAGACACCTGATCCTTAGCTTCTTTTCTAAGATTAATTTTCTTCTTTAAAGAATTAGGTTCTTTGGTTTCTTCTTCGTCATCACCATGGTCTGCAACTACTGTACCTGCATATTCTGAGCCTGTACTTTTATTAGTACAGCCGGTAACAGTTCCTAAAACCATTGAAAGTGCCATAGCACATGTTAGAGATTTAATAAATAAATTATTTTTCTTCATAACAATCCTTTCATCCTACTTTATTCATCCTACTTACTACATACTTTTATCACTTACCTTTAGGCTTATATACTTGCAAAGCTTTTAGAAAAATACTTCAAAAAATATCTTCTCTTAAATGCATTTTTTAGCAAATACAAAAAGGCAAATAATAAAGGTACTTCATCAACGCCTTGAAAATAATATCACAACAACAAATTAATTACAATTAATAATTTGTTAACTATGATTAAATTAATATTAAAAATATATTTTAAACGTAATAAAACGTAATATTATTTTTATAAACCTTTATAAAACGCATAAAAACACGCAAAAAAGGGGTCACTTAATAAAGTGACCCCTCTCTTATATTATAAACGTCGTACATTAGGTCCTCATAAAACCTAATGTCTTCCAAATTTCACAACCTGCTCTGAACATTTCTTCTAAAACCATATGTTCATATAATCTTAAATATTGCTTCAAAGGTCATCCCAAAGATAATCAAGAATAATTTGCTTCCCATAAGCTAAAGGCTACGTGCCCTACCGTGATTCTGTTATGCTTTGTAGATGATCCGGTGTGAAACTTGGGCTTTCAAACTTCAACCTCCTTGTAGAGTAGAACTTACATCCGCCAGGATTAAATTCTATCTCCAATTCGTTTCATCTGAGTATATTGTATACTCAATTGAGAAAAATGTCAAGTCTTTTTGTGAAAAAAATTTAATTTTTTTACTAATATTTTTATATGAATTTAAGCTCCATTTTTTAGCATAATTTTTACTGTCTTCTCACCCTTAGTTTTCCCTTAATTTTAAGGGTTTTTTCCCTGTTTATTGCACATAAAAATTATTGCATTTTTTGTGAATAATTTGTGAACATTTTTTGTTAAAAAAATTAAAGATTTTTTAAGAGTATTTTTTTGTTAATTGTTCATACAATTTTCACCCATTTTTCTCATTTAATTTTTCGAATTTATTCGCTCTTCCTCACGAGATCTAAAACAATTATTTTAATTTAATTATTTATTTTTGGTTCATCTTTAAATTTAACTATTCCATATATTCCTGTTAAGAATAAAATAACACCTGCTATTATTATTAAAGAAATTATCTCTTTATAATTAGTAATACCATTATGTTTATCTAATACCGAAAGTAAAACGCTTGTTACATTAAAGAAAATATGTGCAATAATTGATGAGAGAACATCCTTGTATTTATAGACCACATATCCCATAAGAAGTCCAAGGATAAAGGTATATATTCCCTGAATTATATTTCCATGGAAAATCCCAAATATAACTGCCTGAATAATATTACCTGCAACAAGACCAAAGCTGAATCTGGTTCTCTTAAATATTACTCCTCTAAAAATCACCTCTTCAGATACAGGTCCAAGTATAATTACATAGAGTAAATTTATAATGGAACCTGTCACCACCATTACATCTATTTTTTCATTATATTTTTCAAAAAATTCCGGTGCGAAACCACTTATAAAGGTAAGTAAAAATGAAAGAATTATAGAGCTTCCAACGCCTACAAAAATAAGATAAAAAATCCCCTTAAAATTAAACCTAAAGCTTATCTCTTCCTCTGTATCAAATTCTGTTTTTTTGTGGTATTTATGTACACCATAAACCAGGGTTAAAAATGCAGAAACTATGGACACAAAATATATAAATGTATTGTCACCATTTTTAGTAGCAACCACTCTTTCATAAACCACGGAAAAGTCACCATTATAATAGACTATGGAACAAACAATATAGGCCACCATTTGAAGTAAAACCATAACAAATAATATCCATAATATGTCCCACATATTTCTCATTTGGATTTTTTTCCACATAGCTTTTTCCATGTTTTTATTTGCATTTTGATTTATACTTTTATTCGCATTTTTGTCTAAACTTTCATTCGTTTTTTTATCCGGATTTTCTTTAATATTTTTCATGTATTACCTCTTAAAAAAAGGAGCTAAATCGGCGTACGGTTTAGCTCCTGGATATGTATTATTTTTTGAAAAAATTATTTCTTAGATCTCTTAAGGAAATCAGGAATATTAACTCCCTCATTACTCTGTCTCTGAGAATATCTGCTTCTTCTCTCCTCTAATGGATCAGCCTTAACAGGCTCAGCCTCAGGTCTTCTCTCTGTAGGTCTGTTAATTACAGGAGGAGTATATGGCTTCTCTTCTCTTGGCATTCTAGGTCTCTGATAAGAAGGTGTAGTATTATAATTACCGCTTGGAAGATCAGCTGGTAAACCATCTTCTCTTGAAGGCCTAGCCTCTGGCTCCTCATCCTTTGGTGCCGGTGCTACAGTTTCCTGAACCTCATTATCAGGCATACCTGTTGCAATAACAGTAATCATAACCTTTTCCTGCATATCTGAACGTGTACATACACCGAAGATTACATTATCATCAGCATTGTTAACGATCTGTGAAAGCTCATTAACTGCTTCCTGAGCTTCATAAAGTGTTACATCACCTGTAAGGTTAATGATAACATCAGATGCTCCTGATACTGAAGTCTGAAGAAGTGGATTATTAATAGCTGCATAGAGAGCATCGAGAGCTCTGTTCTCTCCCTCTCCAAAACCGATACCGAGATGAGCGATTCCCTTATCTCTCATAACAGTCTCAACATCAGCGAAGTCAAGGTTAATGGTTGCATCCTCCTGAATAATATCAGTGATACCCTGAACACCCTGTCTTAATACTTCATCAGCCTTATGGAAAGCTTCCTCAATTCCTGTCTTCTTACCAAAATCAGAAAGCTCAAATATTCTATCATTAGGAATAACAATGAGTGTATCAACAACTTCCTTAAGTTCTTTAATACCCTCAGCTGCAAATCTCTTTCTCTTGCCACCTTCCCAGCTAAATGGTTCGGTAACTACACCAACTGTAAGGATTCCTTTATCCTTAGCAAGCTTAGCGATAATTGGAGCTGCACCTGTACCGGTTCCGCCACCCATACCACAGGTAACGAATACCATATGAACTCCATCAAATAACTTATCAAGATCTTCCTTATTCTCTTCAGCAGCTGCCTTACCCTTTTCAGGCTTAGCTCCTGCTCCACGACCACCTGTAGCCTTCTCACCAATCTGAACAATTCTAATTCCCTCTGAACTACAACGGTTAAGGCACATCTTATCGGTATTAACGCATACTAAATCAACACTCTTAATACCATCCTTGTACATTCTCTCTACAGCGTTATTTCCGCCGCCACCTACACCAACTACAAGTATCTTTACAATTTCTTCTTCAATTTCAGGTTTTACCTCAATCATATTACCCACAGGATTGTCCTCCTTAAATTTTTTATATGCAAATTATATATTACTCTACAAATCTAATGTAAATCCAACCATTACCCCCTATAAAAACACCCTATCAGACTATATAATACAATTAAACTGCCAAATAATCAACATTTTTTTGTAATATTTTTGTAATTTTTATAAATTTTTTACCCTCATTTTAACTATTCTTTAACCACTATTATGAATTTTACTGTTCAGTAGTAACTGCCGCGGCATTTGAATCCTTACCAGCCTTTGCTTTAGCCTTTGCCTTAGCACGCTTTTTAGCTCTTCTTGCAGCTGCCTTATCTCTCTGTGCACCTGTTCTCTTTCTCTTACCAACTCCGGTAGAATTATTAAGACCTCCCGGCCTCTTAGGATTTATAACTATATCATCTCCCTCTTCAAAAAGAGTCATATCAATGGTTCCGGCTATATTTTTCTTCTCAACTCTCTTTAATACCTCAGAAAGCTGAGCCATAGCCTCATCATAAAAATCCTTATTTCCAAGAAGCACTGTAACATCTTCTGTATAAAGGGTTACAGAGCCCTTCTCAATATTTACAACACTTATATTCATACCGTAATGCTTAATAAGTGTAGTTATATTTACTACTCTCTCAAACATTCCATCATCTTCAAAGTTAAGCTTTTTTCCTACAGTAAAGGATTTAAGGCCAACCCCCGTTATAACTGTAACATTCTCAAGCTTTTCCTCCATACACCTGATTACAGTTCCCTCTTTATCCATGTAAGCATATTGATTCATGGATTCCACACAGGCACTGATTTCTTTTTCATACACCTTAAATACTATGGTGTCTATACCCTTAAAGCTAACCTCTATCTTAGTAGCCATAGGCATTTTCTTCGCACCCTTAAACTTAAATTTAAAGTAAGAATATATGGTATTGTAGGAAAATTTATCTGACATCTGTGCGCTTATTATCTCATCCTTCGTCATGGTTTTATTCCCTGAAACAGTAACTTTTTTAAGCTTTATACCAAAGAATAATATAGCGAAGATGCCGATAATAGCCAAGAGAATCACTACTAGCACTATTATCCTTTTCTTCATTTTTTCTCCTTAATATTTATGTTTAACTGTTTTGGATATAAGAAGCACCATTCCAAGCTCAAACATCTGTAAAACCGTAGCCGTTCCACCATAACTAAGTAAAGGTAACGATATACCGGTGTTTGGGAAAAAGTTCGTTACAACCGCCAAGTTAAGCATAACCTGAAACATCATATGAAGCATTACACCAAAGCAAATCATACTCTGAAACTTGCTTTGGGACCATATTCCTATGACGGCTATCCTCCATATCATAAGAATATATAGAAGCATAACCACCATGGCTCCCACTATACCCAGTTCCTCAAATATAACCACAAAAATCATATCATTGTAATTTTCAGGAACGCTAAATTTCTGAATACCCTGACCTATACCCTTTCCAAACATGCCGCCGCTTGCTATGGCACAAAGGCCCTGAATAACCTGAGAGTCTCTCGCCTCATAATCGGTTATCTCATATTTATCTATTTTCTTCCACATTTTAAGTCGTCCGGAACGGTAATCTCCACTTTCCTGAACCACCTGTGCATTGGAAGATTCTGTCTGTATAATAAGATCTGTATCCTTAATTACTAAAAAGCCTAATACTGCAACCACTATAAGAACCGGAAATATCCATTTCCTTTTTGTAATGGTAAGAATCATTCCAAAGGCAATCATAAGTACAATAAGACCACTACTTAAGTTTTCCTTGGCAATCAATACAAAATCTAAAAGTATGGCAGTACCGAATATTATCCAGTAAACCTTGCGTTTTTGTAAATCCACATCCAATGCAATAAGATAGGCAAGAGCTACTATTACCGCAATCTTAGAAATCTCAGCAGGCTGGATAGTTATACTACCTATCTGAAACCATCTTCTGGAGTAGTTAATTTCCACACCTACAAAAAGTACTAACACCTGAAGTATTAAGGCAATTCCAAGAAACCAGGTAGGAAAATAATGATAAATCATATTTTTCTCTGAATTCTTAAAGATAATCAATCTTCCTCTGATAGTTTCTGCACTTGGATTTATCAGGGCAAGAAGAATCATCATTCCAAATCCAATGGCATACCATCTGGCATGTTTAATCATGAATTCCTCTCCTGCCGCACTATACATTATCAGGGTTCCAAATATTGCAAATACTATAATTATACACAGCAGTAAATAATCATAGGTATTATAATATCTGTCAAATACCTTGTTTAAACCGGATTTTCTTCTGGTTTTCTTTATTCTTTTTTTCTTCATTTTGTAATCATCAATATTATCTACTTTACCATCCATACTTATCACCACTGCATTTAATAAAAAACCAAAACCTAATACTAAAATGTAACTTACAAATTAAAGTTTGTTAACACATTCCTTAAAGATTTTACCTCTCTCCTCATAGCTCTTAAACATATCCCAGCTTGCACAGGCAGGGGAAAGAAGCACGCTCATTCCAGGCTTTGCATTATCACGACATATTAAAACTGCCTCCTCTAAGGAGTCCGCTCTAACTATATCATTAAAGCCATGTTTTCTTGCACAGGCCTCAATTTTATTAGCCGTCTCACCTATAAGCACTAAAAGCTTAATCTTATCCTTAAAGCTTAAAATCCAATCATCATATTCTGACTGCTTATCATAACCACCGCCAATTACTATAGTTGGAGTTATCATAGCTTCTACCGCCTTAATGGCAGCATCTGTATTAGTGCCCTTAGAGTCATTGTAGTATTTAACAGAATCTACTTCCTTTACAAATTCAATTCTATGCTCAACTGCATCGAATTCTCTAACAGCCTTTCTAATACTTTCTATATCAACACCAGCCTTCATAGCTATAGCTACTGCGGCCATTACATTTTCATAATTATGTTTACCAAGAAGCTTCATATCGTGGATGGTGCAAACCTTTATTGTCTCCTTTGTAACATCGTCCACATATATTATTTCTTCTCCGTCAAGATAGATTCCCTCATCCAATTTACGCTCTGAACTAAACCAAAAAATCTTATTTTTAACATTCTTAGCAAGCTCTCTAATAAGCTCATCTTCATAGTTTAAAACAATGTACTCATCCTCTGCCTGATTCTCACAAATTCTAAACTTGCAGGCAGCATAATTTTCCATGGTATGATGTCTGTTTAAATGATCCGGAGTAAGATTTAAAACCGCTGAAACATCCGGCTTAAAATCCTGTATAGTCTCTAACTGGAAGGAACTAACCTCAGCAACCGTAACGCTTTCATCCTTCATCTGAAGAGCATACTCAGTATAAGGAAGACCTATATTTCCAACTACAAAAACACTGTCAAAATACTCTCTCATAATAGCACCTGTAAGAGCTGTAGTTGTAGTCTTTCCATTAGTTCCTGTAATAGCTAAAAGCTTACCCTTAAAAAATGTATATCCAAGCTCTAATTCTCCCCAGATAGTTACATTATTTTCCTTAAGCTTTTCCACCCAGTCCTGCTCAAGACTTACTCCCGGACTAAGTACAGCTATGTCAAATGTATCGAAACGGTCTTCAGGTATTTTTCCAATAATTAACTCCGGCTTAAGACCATTTAATTTCTTAAATATATCCTCTTGTTTTGCATTTATGTTACCCTCAAGCAAGGTAATATTTTTTACGCCTACATCATTTAAAAGTTTAACCGCAGCTATACCGCTAATTCCACTTCCTACTACGAGATATTTTTTCTCCTTTAAAGCATCCATTTTTATTTCCTCTTTTATCTGATTTTTTATAAATTTTTATCTGTTTTTTTACAAATTTTATATCACTTTTTTATCAAATATTTTTCCAAAAAATACAACTTATCTATAGGCTAAAAATCCAATTATACAGCAGATTAAAGACACTATACTAAATACTGTTACAACCTTAACTTCCTTCCATCCGCACTGCTCAAAATGATGATGAATAGGGGCCATTTTAAAGATTCTTTTTCCTCCTGAAATCTTAAAATATCCAACCTGAAGAATAACTGAAATAGTCTCCATAAGATATACAAATCCAAAGAGAAGTATGAATAAACTAACATTCATAAGCATTGCACAGGATGCTACATAACCGCCCACCATAAGGGAACCGGTGTCACCCATAAATACCTTTGCAGGATAATGGTTATAAATTAAAAATCCTATTAAGGCTCCAAGCATTGCTGCAGATACAAGCATTACAGCAGATACTATATAAATATCAGCATCAGCCTTTGCTCCATTTACTGTAACAGCCTTATAAATATCTTTGTTAGCATCAAACTGCTTATAAGCAATTGTCCATAAAACAAGAGTTACAGGAATGGTTACGAAGGATAAAAGTCCGTCGAGACCATCTGTAAGATTAGTTCCATTATCGGTTCCAAGAAGTACAAAAAATGCAAATATTACAAAGAGCCAAACAGGGAACATAAATGTTTTTCCTGCTGTAAAAGGAATTATAATAACATCTGCAGGAGTATTGTACATATTGCTATTGGTAATATGTAAGAAAATAAAAATACCTGTAATTACAATCTGTAAAAGCATTTTCTGCCAGGCTCTAAGTCCCATGGACTGCTTATGCTTGATTTTAAGATAGTCATCTAAAAATCCTACAATTCCATAACCTAAGGTAAGTAAAAGAATCATTACCACTTCACTTATAAAACCCTGTTTAATAGCAAGTCCACTCTTACCGGCATCAAGCAGAGAATATAAAATAATCACTCCGATTACAGTTGAAATAAACACACTTATAAGCATGCAGACACCACCCATAGTAGGGGTTCCGCTCTTTTTCAAATGTGACTCAGGACCATCATCTCTTACAAACTGTCCAAACTTCATTTCATGAAGCTTAGGAATAGCAAAATGTTCCATAACAGCTGTAAGCACAAATGATAATACACATATACCAACATAAATCAAAATACTTATTACACTCTTAGACATTAGAGCCTCCTTATTCTTAGCACTTTAAGATAAAATCATACTTTTTTCTTATACATAAAACTAAATCCCACCTTAAATACTTATTACTCTTCTTCCTCTGTATACTCTGAAGGAACCTTAAAATCCGTGCTTCCAGGTGTAACTGAACTACCTGAAGCAATTCCATAGCTCTTATCAGCGTAACCGCCCTCTGGTGCACCTTCATAAAGATTACCATTTTCTGTGGAAGGAATAGTTACCTTAAACTTCTTCATTCCGTCAGGCTTTGGTGTAGCATTAGCAGCCGCCTTCTTATCCTCAGGATAAAGCTCCATAAGAGGCATAACATCCTCTAAAAGATAACTTGCAAACTGAGTTGCATAGGTTGAGTGAGCCTGATCCTCTGTATCCGGCTCATCGATAACCACATAGCATACAAGCTTTGGATCATCCTTTGGTACACATCCAATAAAGGAAACCAGATAATTACCTCTTCCGGTTGGATGCTTCTCCGCAGTACCTGTCTTACCGCAAACTGTATAACCTGCCACACTTGCAGGATTTGCAGTACCCTCTTCTACAGTACTATATAAATATTTTCTTATAAGCTTACTGGTGTCTTCACTAATGGTTCTTCTGGTAGGAGTTGTATTATAGTTCTTAACAGAAACTCCCTGATTATTAGTAACCTCTTTCATTAAATGTGGTACATAATATTCTCCACCATTAACCAATGAAGAAAAACCTGCTGCCATCTGAATCATGGTAACTGTCTGACCCTGGCCAAAGCTTGAGGTTGCAAGTTCTATATTTCCCATGTTGCTGTTATTAAATATCTGACCTGTAGCCTCTCCCGGAAGATCTATACCTGTCTGTCTTCCAAAGCCATAATTGTTAATGTAGGAAAGGAACTTACGCTTTCCAAGCTTAGCTGACATAGACATAAGAGCATCATTACAGGACTTCATAAGAGCCTGTTCAAGAGTAATCTGACCATGTCCTCCAGTATTATGTGCACAACATTTAATATAAACTCCATTTACACTCTGACCACCGTCGCACATATAGGTACTTGCATTGGTTGCAGCCCCCTCTTCAAGACAGGCAGCAACTGTAAATGGCTTTAATGTAGAACCGGGCTCATACTCATCTGTAATGCAGTAGCTCTTCCATACAGCACTGAGCTCGGCTGATTTTGTCATATTCTTTCTTTCTTTTCTCTTATAATGCTTTTTAATATAATCCGCAAGACTGAAACCAAATTCTGTAGGATTATTAAGATCATAGACAGGATCTGAAGCCATAGCCAGTATCTCGCCACTATTAGGATCCATAAGGATTACACCTATATTCTTGGCACCCATCTGATCCATAAATGAAGCGATATGCTGTTCAACCACACCCTGAATATTAACATCTATGGTAGAAATTATATTATTACCATCTGTTGCATCCTTAACGGACTCCTCATAATCAGACTCATTAATATAATATTTATAGCTCTTGCCGTCTTCACCATTTAATTCTTCATTATACTTACTTTCAATACCAAAGGAGCCTACATTACTGTCAGATGCAATACCTATAAGGTCTCCCGCAACTGTCTTATAAGGATAATACCTTTCGTAACGCTCCTCAAATGTAACGCCGCCAATCTTGGTTTTGTACTTTTCTATAGTGGATTTATCATCCTTCCTATCATCCTTTATAGCCTTATTAACCTTGATTTCAAGCTTCTCAAACTCTTCCTTTTTCTCATTACTTACACCCTTATACTCCTTTAAAACCACATAATGAGAATCTTTTCTTTTTTCCAGCTGCTCTATTACATAGCTTCTATCCATACCAAAAACTTCTTCAAGAGCTATAAGTGTTCCATCATAAACAATGTCATTTTTAAATCTTTTCTCCAAAATAAGCTTCGGATCGATAATTACATCAAATACTCTCTTACTCTGAGCAAGCACATTACCATTTCTGTCTGTAATGCTTCCACGCTTAAATTTTATGGTATTACCAACGTAGCTTTTATTCTTTAAAACCTGTTTTTTAAAGTCATCTCCATGGACATTTAAGAGATTAATAATATGAACAAATATAAGTGCTACCACCACTATAAAGCAAATTAAAAGTATAAATATATTTGCTGAAATATATTTTTCAATAGGAGCAAGAATACCATCTCTGTTATTACGGCTTTTCTTCACCTTTTTACTTCTTTTCTTAGGGCTTACACTCCTATTTTCCACATCATCTCTACGTCTTTTAGTGGCCTTAACTCTTCTTTCTGAAGAAGCACCATCACTTCTGTCTCTTCTTGAGGATGAACGTCTTTCCCCGCTTCTCTCTCTTCTGTCTTCTTCCCTTACCCTTCGACCTCTCGTTCTTCTTTCGTCATCGCCATTATCATTTCTCATATATTACACATCCTTATTTACTAAAAACCTTAAGGAAAATCATTTCCAAATAAATACCATAGACAAGTTTATACCATAGTGACATATAACGCAAGGCTTAACCCCCATTATCTTGACAAAAAAACCACCGGCAATATAACGGTGGTTTTTTATTGTTTATTTGTCAGGAATATCTGCATATTGTTTAATTACATCACTCTTCTGATATTTATAATTTATTTTCTTATTAGATGTAGGAGCCTTCATTCCAAGCTTCTTGGTTGCTATTCTGTAAACCTTGGATAAGTCCACATCATCATTAATACTTCTTACTTCATCCTGTAAAACTCTTTCAGTCTCGGCATTAGCAGCCCTAACTACCTTAATCTCATTTCTCACCTTTCTAATCTGTTGCTGCTGCTTAATCATAGCTAATGCAAATGCAGCTACAATAAGTGCAAGTACAACGATGAATATAAGACTCACCTGACTGATTACTAGCATCTTGACTGGTTCCTGCTGAACGCCGGTTTCTCTTTTCGGTCTCGGTTTTCTTTTAGGACGCCTCTCAGGAATTACTTCAGGCTGTACGGCTAAGTTTCCATCTACGTAACTCTGACCGTATCTACTGGTTCTTTTTCTTATTTCATTTGTTTCGGATGAATATCTCCTTCTTGTAGCCATAAAACCCTCCAATCTGATTCTTTTTATTTTAAGTATCCTTATCCCAAGGATACAATGTTTTTACAGGCGGTACCTTGGCCAAGAGCAGCACCGCCGCATTTCGACAAAGTCACACTAGATCCCCCAATCTAAAGTAGACTGTCACCAGCCAGAAAACAAAAGACTCCATTTTCCGCGCAAAGCCTATTTGTTTTCATTTCTCTCAAAAATACGTAACTTCGCGCTTTTGGCGCGAGGATTTCTTTCCATCTCTTCTTCGGTCGGAAGAATAGGCTTTCTGTTAACTCGTTTGCCCTTAGGTTTGTTGCCACATACACATACAGGAAAATCCTTAGGACATGTACATGGGTTTTCTAATTTTGCGAAAGCCTTTTTTACAATTCTGTCTTCCAGAGAATGAAAAGATATGACACACAATCTCCCACCTGGATTAAGAAGGTCAACCATGTCAGCAATATTATCTTCCAATACACTTAATTCGGAGTTTACCATTATCCTTAAAGCCTGAAAGGTTCTTTTTGCCGGGTGGCCGCCCATCTTCTTAAACTTCATAGGGATTGACATATCGATAATCTTAGCAAGTTCCCCTGTTGTTTCTATGGGACTCTTCTCTCTTTCCATAACGATATGCTTTGCAATATTATCTGCAAATTTCTCTTCCCCATAAGCCTTCAAAATGTGAGAAATCTCCCCCTTTGAATATGAGTTAACTATCATATAGGCCGTCAAAGGGTTCCTGTCATCCATCCGCATATCAAGCGGAGCATCAAATCTATAGGAAAAGCCTCTTTCAACTGTATCAAGTTGATACGAGGATACACCGAGATCTAAGGTTATGCCGTCGACCCCGGATATATCAAGACCTTTAACTACTTGCTTCATATTAGCAAAATTATCTCTCACCACATTTACATTACACTCATACTTCTCAAGTCTTTCCTTAGCTGTTTTAATAGCATATCCGTCCTGGTCTATACCTATTAGAGTTCCCTCCTTAGAAAGCCTCTCACACACTCCGCTGGCGTGTCCTGCACCTCCAAGAGTTCCGTCTACATATATTCCATCCTTCTTTATATTCAGCCCCTCTATAACCTCGTTATAAAGCACTGAAATGTGATTAAATTCAGTCATTATCAAACCCCATAGGAACTCCAAAATCTTCCATATCCTCTAAGATATCCTCTGGACTTCTTAACTTGGAAGCTTCGTCCATAAGCTCTTCTACACTCTTCTCTGGTAAGCTCTGAGCCTTATATCTCTCTTCGTTCCAAATCTCAACCTTATCAAATGCACCTACAAAAAGAAGTCTGTCCTCTATACCGGCAAGCTCAAGTATATTCTGTGGTAAGACTATTCTTCCCTGCTTATCAGCAGTAAGTTTTTTTGACTTAGCTAAAAATGCTCTCTGAAGTGCACGATTTTCTTTCTTATTAGCCTTAAGACTCATGATGTTCTTAATAAATGTTTCCCATCCCTCCATGGAATAGATACAAGCACAACCATCAAGTCCCCTGGTAACTACAAAGGAATCACCTAATCCTTCTCTTAATTCGGTAGGAAGCACAGTACGACCTTTGGCGTCTACAGAATGAGAATATTCACCTAAAAGCATACTGATCACCTTCCTTTCTAAACACGTGCCACAATCTGGGTAAATTTATCCACCCGATTCCATTTTCCACCAAGAATGAGTTTATTTTACACTAATTTTTCTAGGATTTCAAGTACTATTTTCTAAAAATTTGCCCATTTTTCAAGTTTTTTTGAAATTTTTATCTTTCCTATCTTTTGTTCTATAAATTTAGTTTATTAAATCGAAATTTCGTTCTAAAAATTGACATATTTTATCCTATAATCTTTTCTTTACAGAAAATATGTTTGTTTTTTCATGTAATTACTTCAAATGTTTCAGGTAAAGTAAGAAAATGAAAACCTGCAAATTTGCATTTGGGGATAGATATTTACATTTCAGACCTACAACTATTATATTTTTATTAAATCTTCTTAACATTTCATTAATTTGTATATTTTTATGGTTTTTTAGCCTAACCCCCTTTTAAAATACCGTAAATAAAGCAAAAGAAAATGCCGACTACAGTTTCCTGTAATCGGCATATTCTGATGGTTATTATCTATTTTTTATCTTGTTAACTAATTTTACTCCGCCTTAAACTGCTTTACTATGCTTCTTATATTAGTATAGAGTTCAGGCTTTAACTCTTCTATTCCAATGGTGTCATTATCCAAAATACTTGCATGACACATGGCACTGGTAGTTTCCACCAGCATGAAGATCATTACATCCTCATTTCTAAAATGCTCTCCGGAGAGCTTAATCAAATTTTTAAAAATATCAAGAGAAGACATATTCTCTTCATCATCAATTGTAACATCTGAAAGAAGAGCCCAGCTGAGATTCTTATTTATAAACTTAAGTAAGGATTTATTCCTAATAAATCTATTAATAATATTATCAATAATCTGAATAACTATCTCATCAAAGGAGCAGTTTTCAATCTCCTCTATATTTCCAACCTCTTCTCTGGCTTCCCTTATAAGCCTGCTTCCGTGAATGGATATAAGCTCATCCCTCACCTCATACTTATCCTTGTAATACAGATAAAATGTACCCTTTGCAAGCTTAGCATCTCTAGTAATATCTGAAACCGAGGTTTCCGTTACACCTTTTTCTGTAAAAAGTTTAAATGCAGACTTAAGTATAGCTTTTCGCTTTAATCTTTTCTTATCTTCAAGTTTGCCCATTGTTATATCCTCTTTTTACATTTTTCTTATTTTATAAGACTTTATTTAGAGTCTTATAAACCCTTTAATTATCCCAAATAATAATCAAATCATCAACCGATTTATTTATCATTTATTTATAATTTATTAATTATTACTCTTCTCCTCCAATAGGCTCTGTCTTAATAATGAATTTACAGTTACCCTCCATATCCTCGGAGATACCTGAAAATGACTTATAATCCTTTGAAAGCTCTGATACACCTTCGATTCTCTGCTTGAAGTCATCAGTAGTATCTATAATATCATCAAGAGAACCTGTAAGCTTATCTACACCGCTTTTCTTAAATCTTTTAAGTCCATTACTAAGTGTATCAGCCCCATCTGATAAATCAGAGATACCATCACTTACAAGATCTGTGCTTTCATCTATGGTAGTCACACCTGTAAGAAGCTCATTAGTACCATTTAAAAGCTTGTTAGAGCCGCTTAAAAGCTCAGGTGAAGCCTTAATTAACTTATTGGAATTCTTCTTAATGGTCTTTGAATTCTTAATAATACTGTTAGCACCCTTATTAAGCTCTAAGTTACTGTCTACAAGTAATTTAGACTTACTATATAAAACTGCTGCACCACTGCTAAGCTTAGCTATACCCGGATGAAGCTCTGTCTTATAAGCTGTATCAAGCTTTGTGGCAGCTGCTTTTATTAAATCAAAGCCTGCACCTGCTTCTGTAATCTTTGAAGTATCCTTAGTCTTCTCTTCCATCTCACTAAGGCCTGCCTCCATCTGACTGATACCGGCACTCATTTTTGCAATACCATTTTCGCCCTGAATAGTGCTTACTCCATTTTTAATCTGAGTAAGTCCATCATTAGAGGAACTAAGTCCACTGCTTACCTGCTTTAAGGTACTGTCCATAACCGTGAGACCGTCCTTAGCCTTAGTAATTCCACCTGCAACTGCCTGACTTCCTGTATAAAGGCTGCTGCTTTCATCTGTACCCTCACTTATTCCATCAGCTACCTGCTTAGCGGTTTTTACGTAGGTTATAATAGCTTTTATGGACTCAGCCTTATCATTATCGCCATCCTGAAGAGCGGCTTTATAAAGGTCTGTAAGAGTCTCTACATAGCTGTCTACATCCGAATCATACTGAGTAAGATTCTTAGTACTGCTGTTAATATTACTAATACCTGAAGAAACCTGGCCGGCTCCTGCCTCAAGCTGTTTTGCTGCATTAATTACCCCATTATCACCACCGACTGCCTCTTCAACCTGATCTACTGCAGATTTCATCTTATTATTGCCTTCCATAAGGGAATCGGCACCACTAGAAATACTATCTAAACCACTATCTAGCTTTTTCACTCCATCACTAAAATCAGACATACCACTCTGAAGAGCTACTATTCCACTGTGAAGCTTATCAATGCTGTCTGCAAGTGTAGTAAGGGAGCTTGAATCAAGAGATTTATTAATGGTTGTTGAAAATGTAGTAAGATTAGTTTCAAATTCCTTAGAACCCTCGGCAAGGGTCAAAGAACCATCACTTACTGTCTTTATTCCATCTACAACCTTTTTCGTATTCTTAGCATATTTCTTAGCGCCCTTAGCAAGAGTTTTAGAACCCTTGGCATATTTCTTAACACCCTTTAAAAGCTTAACATTACCGGTAGTATACTCATCCACGCCATCATTTAAATCACTGGCACCGTCTGCAAGGTCACCAGCACCATCTCTTAAGGCATCGATTCCGTCACTATAATCAGAAAAGCTGTTCTCTAAGGTATCAGCACCATCTGAGAGCTTTTTAGAACCATTTACAAGCTTATCCACAGCCCCTGTAAGCTCATCTAACTTATCAAATAATTCTTCACCGTCATCAACCTCTTCTAAGTCCATATCAGAGAAGAAATCATTAGAGGCATAGGTATAGGTCTCATTCATCTGAAAATCCTCTACATCAGCCTTTATGGTCACTGTATCTGTAAGCTTATCAGTCACCTTATTTAAATCCATGTTAAAATCAGAAAGGTCAAAGGCTCCAAGGTCTAAGCTGTCCTTAAGTCCCGGAAGGCCATAGGCTACCACTATGCTGTTATCGCCCTCTGAAAGCACCTTTCCATTATCGATGGTAATATTCTTAAAATTCTCCACAGGTAAAATCATGCCTGTCACCATGAGAAATGGAACGTAAGCCGTTACATTTTTACCACCAACCTCGATTTTATCATCGGCATAATTATTATATTTAATATCAATCTCAAGCTCTCCACTCTTACCTTCAAGGTCCTTAGCCTCTATCTTATCACCGTCAAGATAAAAGTTCATGCTCATACCTACAGGTAAATCCTTATCAGATTTTCCTGTATAGTAGATGTCCTCCCCCTTACTTTCCCAGGTAAGACTGTCACCACTTTGTTTAAATGTCTCCTCCCCTTTTATATTCTCTATATCCTTAAGGTCAGATTCATCACTTAAGGAGCCTTCGCCAGGATACTGTATCCAGTCAGATACATTTAACTCCTTAACGCCTCCGTCATAATCTACAACTGCATATACAGTTTCATGCTTCTTAGTTACTTCCTCTGAAGTACTTGCTGCCTTAACTATGGTCTTCTCCTTAGAAGCCTTATTCTTAGCTGCAAGAGCTACATTATCATGTACATTTACAGCTGTAGCTGTTACTACTACTGAGGTTGCTGTAAGACAGGCAACCATACTCTTTACTAATTTACTCTTTCTCATAAAAGCCTCCATTTCACGCAATGCTTTCCTTCGCTGTTTTATCTCTTTCAACTATATTTTCTTTTCTCATGCCAAGGGTAGTTCTTATAATAATCGGATCCATAATCCACATAACTGCCGGCAGTAAGAAAATAACTATTATCATACTTATAAATGCACCTCTTGCAAGAAGCATACAAAGCGAACTAATCATGTCTATATTGGAATAGGTAGCTACACCAAAGGTTGCTCCAAAGAAGCAAAGTCCACTGGTTAAAATGGATTTCACACTAAACTTCTGAGCACTCTTTATGGCCCCTGCCTTATCCTGCTTATAATCCACTCTCCATTTCATATAATTGCTGGTAAATAAAATGGCATAATCAACTGTAGAACCAAGCTGAACCGTTCCTATAACCACGCTTGCCACGAAAGGAAGTGAGGTATTCATATAAAATGGAATGGCCATATTTATAGCTATGGCAAATTCTATTAATGCCACTAAAATTACAGGAAGAGATATGGATTTGAAGGTAAATAAAATGATTATAAATATAGCACCAATGGATAAAATATTAACCTTCATAATATCCACATCATTTACCTTTTGCAGATCGTTCATAAGAGGACCTTCTCCTATAAGCATGGCATCCTTCTGATAGCCCTTTATAATCTTATCTATATCCTCAATCTGCCTGTTACCCTCATCCGTAGCCTGACCATAGTCAGAGCTTACAAACATAATCTCATAATTCTTGCTTTGAAGAGCATCCCTGGCCCTTGCAGGAAGCATACTTTCAGGAATGGTAGAACCAACAAGTGAATTAATGCCAAGCACTGAATTAACTCCCTTTACGTCTTCCACTGATTCTATTAATTCCTTCTTATCCTTAACCGAAAGCCCTCTCTTAATCATAAGCACATGAGTGGTTTTCATATTGAATTCTTCTTCAAGCTTTTTATTAGCCTTAGCACTTGGAAGGGAATCCGGAAGGGATTTTGCTATATTGTAATAAACCTTATAATGGCTGTTACCATACATGGCAGGAACAAATATAATTGCAAATACAACTACTATAATCCATCTGTGCTTAAGTATAAAGCCTGAAAGCTTCTCAAGACTACCAATCAACGGCTTATGTGAGGTTTTATCAATAACCTTATCAAACACAAGAATAATTGCAGGTAAGATGGTGATACATGAAAACACACCAAATATAACACCCTTAATCATAACCACGCCGATATTGGCGCCAAGCTTAAATACCATAACCATAAGGGCTGCAAAGCCTGCTACAGTAGTAACCGAGCTTGCAGTTATGGATGTAAATGTATTGGAAATGGCATGAGCCATGGCTCTTTCTCTGTCATCTCCATACTTGGTTTTATTATGCTGATAGGATTCCAAAAGGAAGATGGAATAATCCATGGTAACCGCTAACTGAAGTATTGCCGCCAGAGCCTTGGTAAGATAGGAAACATCCTTAAGAATAAAGTTAGTTCCCATATTATAAACTATGGCAATTCCAATATTTGTCAGGAATAAAAACGGCACCACATAGGAATCCGTAAATATAAGTAAAAGGATAATGGAAAGAATTACCGCTATAGCTACATAGCTCGGAAGCTCTCTATCTACCAAATCCTTTATATCTGTAGTTACACCACCCATACCACTTACAAAGGCCTGTTTTTTACAAAGCTTTCTAATATCTGTAATAGCCTGCATGGTGTTATCCGAGGATGTTGTATCATCAAACATGGCTATCATTATCTGGGCATCGCCATTAAACATAGCCTTCTTCAAACTATTAGGAAGCATATCCCTTGGAAGGGAATCACTTGCAAAATCATTATAGGACAGAACCTTTTTAACATGGTCTACCTTCTCAATTTTAGACTCAAGCTTAACTACATCCTGGGATTCCATATTTTCCAATATAATCATGGAAAAGGCTCCCATTCCGTATTCATCCACCATTATATTCTGTCCCTTTACTGTTTCAAGGGATTCAGGAAGGTAACTTAAAAGATCATAATTTACCCTGGTGTGAATATAGCCTAAGCCTGCAGGAATAAGAAGAAGTATCGCTAATATTAGGACCACTACTCTGTATTTTACTATCTTCTTTCCAAACGCAACCATAACTAACCTCCATTCACTTTAATGAACATATAAACAATCAAATAAATGACTTAAGGTCATTTTTTTAATTGAGCCTATAATACCACTTAATAAAACCCATGTCAATAAAAAAAATGACTAAGTGTCATTTTTTTACACTTAGCCATTTTACTTTATTTAATTAAATATAATGTTATGTTATTTTTTCAGGCTCCCTTTAATCCTCATCCTCTGAGTCTTTTTCTAAAGCCTTAGCCTCTTTATCAGACTTAGCCTTATCCTTCACACCACTCTTCTTAAGGTTAGCCATGTTGTATATGAAATGCACAAGACCTATGGCAACAATTATAAGAGAAACCACCTGTGATACGGCAATCTTAGTACCAAAGAGCTTTAACTGGTCTGTTCTAAGTCCCTCTATAAAGAATCTTGAAAGGCCATAGCCAAAAAGATAGATATCTAAAAGCATTCCATCAAATTTCTTTTTCTTAGTAAGTAAAAGAATAATAATTAGAATAATTATATTAATACAGGACTCATATAAAAATGTTGGATGCACCTGTATATAGGCAACTGAATCCTTTTCCACTATGTGATTTAATATATTTTCTGAAAGATATGCTGTGGAAACATCAGACTTCTTAATCATCATGGCAAATACATTATCAGTATAACCACCAAAGGCCTCTCTGTTAAAGAAATTGCCCCATCTTCCAAGAATCTGACCCACCAAAAGACCGGCACAGGCTGTATCTAAAACCTCCATAAAGGAAAGCTTTTTAATCTTAGAAAATATAAGTACAGTAATAACACCTGCTATAATTCCACCATAGATAGCAAGTCCGCCTCCTCTGATATTCATTATTTCAGAAGGGTTCTTGCTATAGTAATCCCAGGAGAATACTACATAATAAAGTCTCGCACCTATTATGGCAAAGATAATGCACCAAAGGGCAAGATCTAAGTAATTCTTATCATCCTGACCTGTACGCTTAGCCTGCCAAACCACTATAAGATAACCAAGAATCATTCCCAGTGCTATAATCATTCCATAAAATGCAATTGTGTAGCCAAATACATTTATTCCCTTTCCCAGGTTATCTATGGTTATACCCAGGTGTGGAAAAATTATATCTGCATATTTATCCATAACACTTCCTCACTAAATCATCATTTATTATAATCAACAATTATACATTAAATCTAAATTCTACAACGTCACCGTCCTGCATAACATAATCCTTACCCTCAGAACGAAGAACACCATTTTCTCTTGCAGCACTCATACTTCCATATTTCATAAGATTCTCATAGCTTACAACCTCAGCTCTTATGAAGCCTCTTTCAAAATCAGAGTGAATCTTTCCTGCTGCCTGTGGAGCCTTAGTACCCTCTTTAATAGTCCAGGCCTTAGTCTCCTTATCTCCTGTGGTTATATAGCTTATAAGTCCCAGTAAGCTGTAGCTTGCCGCTATAAGCTTATCAAGACCTGATTCAGTAAGACCAAGATCATCTAAGAATTCCTTCTTCTCTTCATCATCTAACTCAGAAATCTCAGCTTCAATCTCTGCACAGATAACAAATACCTTTGAATCCTCCTTAGCTGCATACTCTCTTACCTTCTTAACATTTTCATTGCTCTCGCCGTCATCCATAATATCATCCTCAGATACATTGGCTGCATAGATAACAGGCTTATAGGTAAGAAGATTAAAGGACTTAAGAAGCTCCTCTTCATCCTCATCCTTAGTCTCATAACTCTTGGCAAGATTACCATCCTCAAGATGTGCTATAAGAGCTTCTACAAGGTCAAGCTCAGGCTGTAAGGTCTTATCTCCCTTAACGCTCTTTATAAGCTTAGCCTGTCTTCTCTGAAGAATCTCCACATCTGAGAATAAAAGCTCGAGATTAATGGTCTCAATATCTCTAAGTGGATCAATGCTTCCATCCACATGAACGATATTACCATTTTCAAAGCAACGAACCACATGAACGATGGCATCTACCTCTCTAATATTTGAAAGGAACTGGTTTCCCAAACCTTCACCCTTTGAAGCTCCCTTAACAAGACCTGCAATATCTACAAATTCGATGGTTGCATTAACTGTCTTTGGAGAATTGGTAAGTTCAGTAAGATCTATAAGTCTCTTGTCCGGAACAGGTACAACACCCACATTAGGATCAATAGTACAGAATGGATAATTTGCAGATTCTGCTCCTGCCTTTGTAAGAGAATTAAAAAGTGTACTCTTACCAACATTTGGTAATCCAACGATTCCTAGTTTCATATTATTATTTCCTCCTTAAAAATGATTCCGGCAATATACCGGAATCACCATAATAAACCGTTATAATAAACCAATTAAGCAATCAAACAATTATGCCTAATGATTCTCTTTAGTATCTAGTCCCGACTTATTAGCATCATCATGATACCCTCATCAAAACTAATACATGCCTCCTCTTCCATCATTTCATTACTAAGACCGCGACTTGTGGCCCTATACATATCAAAGGAAGACACATTATATTTAAAACCTGTAAGAGTTACATTTCTAACTACATCCGTAAATGGAATAAAAGAAATATACCTTCCAAAAAGCTTATTTTTATAAAGCTTTTCTTCTCCCTTTATCAGGCTTAAAATGCTATATTCATCCACCATATAAGCCTTAATACCTGCCTCTAAAAATATATTTAAGGTATTAATATTACATAGTAAATGATCCATTCTTTTTCCTGTAGCTCCAAGCACTGTAACGCTACGAGGCTTAAGCTTAACAGCTTCCATAAATGAAAGCTCAGAATCAGACTCATCCTTCTCAGAAGGAAAACTTAATATCTTCGCTCCATTTTTCTTATACTTACTTAAGACTCCCTTATTAACGCTATCAAAATCGCCCATTATTAAATCAGGTTTTATTCCAAGACTGTCTGCTGCATCAAGACCCCTGTCTGCACATATTACATAGGAAAAATCCTTATCCTTAAGATACTCACTACAAAACTTAAGATTGTAAGCGCCACCGCTTAATATAAGAATATCCTTCATAATAAACCTTTCCTGTGTTCACTTAAGAAACAAGCGCCTTAAGCTCTTCAACATTAGTCTTAATATCTCCGGAAAATACTGCAGTTCCTGCAACTACCACATCAGTACCTGCATCTACAGCAGTTTTAATATTCTCCTTATTAACTCCACCATCAATCTCAATTCGATAACCTAGTGCATGAGTATCTCTATAAATAGCAAGCTCGTTAACCTTATCTAAGCAGTTTTCAAGCATGCTCTGTCCACCAAAACCAGGATGTACAGTCATGACCAGCACAATATCCACAAGACCAAGATACTGCATTATGTCACAAACCTTTGTTTCAGGATTAATAACAAGTCCTGCCTTCATACCATAGTCTTTAATTTTATTTAGAGTTTTATCTAACTTATCACATGCCTCATAATGAATCAAAAGATTATCAGCTCCACTTTCGTAAAACTCCTTTATATATCTTTCAGGCTTTTGAATCATAAGATGCACATCAAATTCCAAATCACTCTCTTTTCTTATAGATTTTATGACAGGCATTCCAAAGGAGATGGAAGGTACAAACATACCATCCATAACATCCACATGAACTATTTTTATTCCTTCATCCTTTATCAGCTTAAGCTGTTCACCTAGCCTGTTAAAATCAGCCGATAAAATAGATGGAGCTAACTCACTCATCATTAATCCTCCAATAATCCTTTTATTAATTCATATAATTAGCTGGCTTTTTTCTTAAACTCAACACTATATGAACTTACTACCTGGTCTCCCTTACATACCTGTACGGTACCATTGTTATCACTGCTTCCTGTGATAGTAAAGGATCTTGGGAAATCGCTATAGCCTAAGGTTCCCTTCCAAACAGTAGATGATTTTCCATCCTGTGAAAGAACCAGTTTAATTGTAGCAGGATCTTCACCCTCTGCAAATGGATTAGTTGTTACCTTAACTGTTCCTGTATAAGTATAGTTAACCGCCTTTTCAGACGCCTTTGGTGAAGGTGAAGGACTTACTGTTTCCTTAGTCTCAGAGCCCTTACTTACTGTATAGGAAACCTTATCTCCTACCTTAGCCTTAGTACCTGCTGAAATGGACTGACTAACTACATAGCCTTCCTTAACATTACTTGAATATACATATTTAACATTGGCAGTATCTGCTACAAGGCCCGCATCTGCAAGCTTCTCAGCAGCAACAGCTTCCTTGGTATTAACAATATTAGGAACTGTAACCTCTTTATCCTTAGGTCCCTTACTTATGTAAATAAGCACTGATGAACCCTTTTCAACACTTGAACCAGCTACAGGGTCAGTACTAAGTGCCTTACCCTTAGCTATACTGTCGTTATACTGCTTACTATAACCTGAAACCACAAGGCCTAACTCCTGAACCTTTTTAGTAGCCTCATCCTTTGAAAGATTAACTACATCAGGAACTATGATTCCTTCCTTACCTTCACTATAGTAAATAGTTACTCTCTCATCCTCATCTATCTTCTCACCTGCTTCAGGATCCTGCTTAAGAACCTTATTAGCATCCTCATCAGACTCCATAGGCTCAAGCTTGAAACCAAGGCCCTTATCATTAAGTAATGCCTCTGCCTCTGCAAGAGTCTTTCCTACAATGTCAGGAACTTCGATTCCTGTTTCATCTGCATCAGGTGACTTCGTTGCTTCTACTTTTTTATCAGACTCTTTATTCTTAAAGAAGTTTGGAAGCTTTAACCATCCATTGAACCAAAGAATAACAGCTATTACAACTGCAACTAAAAGTACAGCTACAACTCCGCTGACAATCTTTATAATTCTTTCAAGCTTTGGATCAATCTCATCATCCTTATAATCATCTACATCAACATCATCTGTATTAACCTCAGGCTTAACAACACCCTTAAGCTTATCCATATCATCCTTTGTAATCTTCTTAGTATTAGAATTAGGAGCTGCAGGTAATACGATATGTACATAATCGCCATCCGGCTGATCAAGAGAAAGCTTAAGATCATCTATAAGCTCCTGTGCGCTCATATATCTCATCTCAGGCTTTTTCTGCATACATTTTTTAACTATCTTAGCAATGCTGTGAGGAATGTTTTCATCTATCTCATCCAGCATCTCAGCTTCATTTTTAATATGTGAAAGAGCTACACTTACTGTAGAATCCCCCTCAAATGGTACATGTCCTGCAAACATTTCATACATAGTAACACCAAGTGAATAAATATCACTCTTCTGGTCACTGTATCCGCCTCTTGCCTGCTCAGGACTTATATAATGTACACTTCCCATAGCATTAGAGGTAATGGTATTAGAGGATGCAACCTTGGCAATACCAAAGTCTGTAACCTTAATCTTACCCTGCTTGGAAATGATTATATTCTGAGGTTTAATATCTCTATGAATAATGTTATTATCATGAGCAGCCTTAATACCCTGAGCTATCTGAATAGAGATTCCAACAGCCTCGCTAACCTCAAGGCTTCCCTTCTTCTCGATAAACTTCTTAAGGGTAATTCCCTCAACTAACTCCATAACAATATAATAAAGGCCATCATCTTCGCCTACATCATAGACATTAACTATATTGGCATTAGATATGCCTGCAACAGACTGTGCCTCATCTTTAAATTTTGAAACAAATTTCGCATCCTGTGAGAACTCATTTTTAAGAATCTTAATAGCTACAAATCTATTAAGTCTGGTGTCCTTTGCCTTATATACATCGGCCATTCCACCGGAGCCAACCTTGTCAGTTATCTCATACCTCTCACTTATTATCATCCCGGGATTAATCATAATACTCCTTTCATTTGTAAAAAGACGTAAATACTTTAGTCCTTATAATTAATAAATAATCTTTAATCTATGCTTTAATTAACATCACCGAAATATTATCGGTTCCGCCATTCTCATTAGCTTTATTAACCAAGCTTTCTACAGCTTCCTTAACACTCTTTGCGTGTTTAACTGTATAGCTTATATCATAATCCTCAACCATATTACTAAGGCCGTCTGTACAAAGGAGGAAATAATCTCCCTTCTTATACTTGATTTCAAAGAAATCCGCCTTAATAGTGCTCTCTATACCAAGAGCCCTTGTAATAATATTCTTCTGAGGATGAAGCCTTGCCTGACTGTGGGTAAGATCACCCTGCTTTACCATCTCTTCCACCAGTGAATGGTCTGTTGTAATCTGACTTATATCACCGGATATTCGATAAAGTCTTGAATCACCTATATTGGCAATATAAACTGTATCTTCGGTAAATGTAGCGGCTACTGCCGTTGTTCCCATGCCTCTGTAATTCTCATGGGTTATCGAAGCTTCATATACTTTACTGTTAGCATAGCTAAGCGCCTCTTCAAATATAAGCACCGGAGTCTTAATACTGGTATTCTTAATAAATGATACCATACTCTCGACACAGAGCTTTGAAGCGTGGTCTCCTGCTTTATGTCCTCCCATACCATCAGCAACTATATAAAGATTCTGAAAGCTGCCTATTTTTTTATCTGAAAGATATATATAATCCTGGTTTATTTCTCTTTTTCTTCCAACATCGGTTTTTGCAAATGTTTCCAAACAGCCTTCACCTCCTTCTAATCGTGCTTTACTGATTCATTTTATTATTCCTTAGCTGACCGCATGCAGCGTCAATATCTCCACCCATCTCCCTTCTAATAGTAACATTTATACGATTTTTTTCAAGTAAAATTTTAAAATCCTCGATATTTTCGCGTATTGAGCGCTTTCCATATCTGCCTTCTACCTGATTAAGAGGAATTAGATTCACATGATATAGCTTCCCCTTTAAAAGGCGAGTTAGCTTCATGGCACATTCCTTCGTATCATTGTCACCCTTTATAAGGGTATATTCCACACTGACTCTTCTTTTGGTCTTTTCTATATAATAATCCGTTGCCTCAAATATCTCCTTAATGGAATATTTATTAGCAATGGGCATTATAAGCTTTCTCTTCTCATCATCCGGAGCATGTAAGGATATTGCAAGGGTTATACTAAGTCCTTCCTCTGCAAGACGTCTTATATTCTCCACAAGACCACAGGTTGACAGGGTAATGCTTCTTTCGCTTATATTTAAGCCGCCCTTTTCTGTAATCCTTCTGATGAAATTAATAACATTATCATAATTATCCAGGGGCTCGCCCATACCCATTATAATAATATTATCAACTCTTTCTCCCGTTTCCCTCGTTATATTATATACCTGTTCAAGCATCTCGGCAACACTTAGACTTCTTACCAGTCCATTGGCAGTTGAAGCACAGAATCTACAGCCCATTCTGCAGCCCACCTGAGAGGATACACAGACGCTGTTACCATGCTTATGCTTCATCCAAACGCTTTCTAAGGTATTGTTATCATTAAGCACCATAAGGTACTTTTTGGTATCTCCCCTTTTAGAAACCTGAGTGATACTTATCTTTGCGGCTGAAACTGTATAATCCTTCGCAAGCTTTTCCTTTAAGGCCTTAGGAATATTAGTCATATCCTCATAGGACTCACAAAGCTTTACATGAAGCCATTCATAAATCTGTTTGGCTCTGAATTTCTTTTCTCCAATTTCTTCCATAAGAGCCTCAAGCTCACTTAGGGAAAAATCCTTTAAACATTTGTAATTATCCATAAATACTTAAGCCTCATTCAAGCTATTACTTTTTGTTACTTCTTTTCCTTCACAAACTTTGCTACGAAAAAGCCATCTACCTCTGCCACATCAGGAAGTACCTGAATATAACCCTTAGGACCTGTATGTCCCTTTAGTTTCTCAGGGAGAGAGTCCTCTATGGATACAAGTCCCAGATTAAAATTATCTCTAAGCCAGAACATGTTATCCTCATTTTCCTCCTGCACTAAGGTACAGGTGCTATATATAAGAGTACCGCCAGGTTTTACATATCTTACGGCACACTTAAGTATCTGCTGCTGAATCTCTTTTAATTCTTCAATGTCTTTTTTTCTGAGCTTATATTTAATATCGGATTTATTCTTTAAAACACCAAGCCCTGAGCAAGGCACATCGCAAACCACTATATCAAATGCTTCCTTCCATTCAGCATTTAAAACTGTTGAATCATATTTCTTAAGCTTAACATTATGAATACCTGTTCTTATAAGATTCTCTCTTATAAGGTCCACCTTCTTTTTAGCCACATCACAGGCAATAATCTTACCGGTGCCCTTCATAATATCAGCCAGATGAAGACTCTTTCCTCCCGGAGCCGCACACATATCAAGTATCTGCATTTCTTCCTTAGCTCCTGAAACTGCACCATCTAACATGGAGCTTTCATCCTGAACCTGGAAAAGCCCTTCTTTAAAGCTCTCCACCTCATCAAGTCTTCCAAAACCTTTTATCTTAAGAGCATAGTCAAAGAAGTCTCCCTCCTTAACTGTAACTCCCGCGCCTTCAAGAGACTCTCTAACCTCATCTACACTTGCCTTATGAGTATTAACTCTTACGGTTGTATAGTGACTGTCTTCATAAAAGCTTCTTAAAATATTCTCTGTCCTGTCACCAAAATGCACCAGCATGTATTTTACAATCCATTCCGGCATGGAATACCAGACAGAATAATATTTAATCTCATTTTCCTTTTTATCAGGGAATCTAACCTCATCCCCTCTTCTTACAACATTTCTTAAAAGGCCATTTATATAACCCTTTAAAGCAGCTACCTTCTTTTTTTCTGCAAGCTTAACTGACTCATTAACCGCTGCAGAATCAGGTACGCTATCCATATACATTATCTGGTAAACACCCATTCTAAGGATGTTTCTTACCACAGGCTTAATCTTACCATCGCCCTGAGATAATTTACTTATAATATAATCAAGCTCTATGGCTCTTTCTACCACACCATTTGTAAGCCTGGTTATAAAATGTCTGTCTCTCGCTTCAAGATATGAATGCCTCTTTAATACCTCGTGAAGAACCTTGTCATAATACTCACCCTGGTCCATGGTTCTTAACAAAATATCCAGCGAAATAAGTCTGAGATCCGGCTGTCTTTTTTTAGTTGTCACTGCCAAGAACTACTACCTCCTTTATTCTGACACCTCTTAAAAATGTCTCTGCATCCATTCTCTTCTTGCCCTCTAACTGCACCTCTAAGAGCTTTAAAAATCCATCGGCGCACTTTACTACCATCTGATTTTCATACACATAAAGGGCTCCTACAGGATATTCTTTCAAATCCTCATCTATGCACTCAATGTCTTCCTCTAAAATATCTGTAGCCTTAATATCCTTAGCCTTCCAGATTTTTAAGGTCTTACCGTTAAAATGTGTAAATGTACCAGGCCATGGTGAAAGACCTCTGATTCTGTTATTAAGATTAAAAACTGTATCATTAAAATCCAAAAGTCCCATGGACTTTTTAAGCATTTTCGCATAAGGAGTAGTGGAGTCACCCTGCTTTACAGGAGTAACCTCCCCCTTAACTATCTTTGGAAGTACCTCTATAAGAGCAGCTGCTCCTATATCCTTTAACTTATCAAATAAGCTTCCTCCAGTTTCCTCCTCAGAAATCGGAACCTTTTTAACATATAAAATATCACCTGTATCAAGGCCTTCATCCATCTGCATAATGGTGACTCCCGTCTCCTTCTGACCGGTAATAATGGACCACTGAATAGGTGCTGCACCTCTCCACTCAGGTAAAAGCGAGGCATGTACATTAATACAGCCATAAGGCGCTATATCAAGAATCTCCTTTGAAAGAATCTGTCCAAATGCAACGACTACCATTACATCAGGCTTTAAACCCCTTAATATCTGAACATTTTCCTCATCCTTAATTCTCTCAGGCTGAAGAACCTTTATATCATGTTTAACAGCCACCTCTTTAACAGGAGAAAAAACAGGTGTGCCCTTTCTTCCCTTAGGCTTATCAGGCTGAGTAACTACAGCCAAAATATTATGCCCTGCTTCAATCAGAGCCTCTAAAGTTGGAACACTAAAATCCGGTGTTCCCATAAAAACTATATTCATATAAACTCCTATTATTTAAGACTCTACTCTTCTGTATCCTCATCTTCCATCTCAGCTAAGGCAGCTGAATCTAAAAGCTCGCCCTCAACCTTATCTACATAAACCTCACCCTCAAGGTGATCGATTTCATGCTGAAGGGCACGAGCCATAAGCCCCTCACCCTCTATAATATACTCTTCCATGTCTCTGTTAAAAGCCTTAACCTTGCAGTAATTAGCTCTTGTAACAGTACCCTGCTTTCCCGGAACACTTAAGCATCCCTCGTAGCCTGTCTGCTCGCCGGAGGTCTCTAAAATCTCTGGATTAATAAGCACATAAGGCTCATCACCTTCAGGACTTATATCTATAACAACTATTCTTCTAAGCACGCCTACCTGAACTGCTGCAAGGCCAACTCCCCCTGCATCATACATGGTATCTAACATATCGTCTATAAGAACCTTAAATCTGTCCTTTAATTCCTTAATAGGTTTTGACTTCATTGTAAGAATTTCATCACCATATGTTCTAATCGCTCTAAGTGCCATAACTTACCTCCATCTAACTCAGCTTAAACTGAACATCTAATCCTTTAACCTTAGAATATATTTTTTCATAATCAAGCGACAGCTTTCTAAGAAAGTCTATGTCAGTCGATTTGACATATATATACATTCTAAATGTATCGCTAACCTTAAAAATCGGTGCCTCCACAGGACCAAGGCAGGTACCCTTACCCGAAAGCCTCTTATTAACGTCCTTTGCAAGCTTATCACATGCATCTCTAAGATACTTTTCATCTTTAGAAAATACAAACATTTCAAGTATATGTGAAAACGGCGGATAATGCAAGAGTCTCCTGTAATTTGATTCAAATTCATAGAATTTTTTATAATCCCCCACAGCCGCTGTATTTATGGCATATTCCTCAGGCTTGTAGGTTTGAATAATTACATCGCCCTTTTTCTCAGCTCTTCCTGCTCTGCCTGCCGCCTGAACTATAAGGTCATAGGTCCTTTCCTGAGAGGTATAATCCCCTGAATTTAGAGAAAGGTCTGCAGCAAGAATTCCTACCAAGGTTACATTTGGAAAATCATGCCCCTTAACTATCATCTGGGTACCTATAAGTATATCTGCCTTTCCATCATTAAAGGCCGAGATAATTGCATCGTGACCAAACTTCTT
>JAILGL010000129.1 GCA_024696825.1 Lachnospiraceae bacterium | reverse complement strand
TTAAAAATCACATTTATAGAAAGAAGGTGGCATAGTGGTAGAGTTTGATAATCTTAGACTCGCGCTTACTAACTACGAAAATCCATTAGCTGAAATGGGGTGTTCACTTTGACCTTGCTAATAAGAGAGACAGGGTTGAAGAATTAGATAAAACTATGGAAGATCCGGATTTTTGGAACGATGCAGACAATGCTGCTAAAATCGTTCAGGAGTCAAAGGCTCTTAAGGATACCATTGAAACCTATGAAAATCTGGTAAGTAAAAGACAGGACATTCTAGAAAGTATAGAGCTCTACGAGATGGAAAATGATGCTTCCGAGTTAGAGACTCTTGAGGAAGAATTTAAAGAATTTGAAGATGCATTTAATACTCTTAAAACGGGGACATTGCTTTCCGGTGAGTATGATTCAGAAAATGCCATTCTTACTCTTCATGCAGGTGCCGGCGGAACAGAGAGCTGTGACTGGGCCAGCATGCTTTGCAGAATGTATCAGCGCTGGGGTGAAAAACACGGCTTCGGTGTTGAGATGCTTGATTTTCTCGATGGTGATGAGGCAGGTTTTAAATCTGTTACTCTTGAATTCAAAGGCCAGAATGCCTATGGATATTTGAAGAGTGAAAATGGAGTTCACAGACTTGTGCGTATCTCACCATTTAATGCGGCTGGCAAGAGGCAGACATCCTTTGTTTCCTGTGAAGTTATGCCGGATATAGAGAAAGATTTGGAAGTGGAGGTTAAAGACGACGATATTAAAATCGATACCTACCGTTCCAGTGGTGCAGGTGGTCAGCATATTAATAAGACTTCTTCTGCCATTCGAATTACGCATTTTCCTTCAGGTATAGTTGTTACCTGTCAGAATGAGCGTTCTCAGCTTCAGAATAAGAACAAGGCTATGCAGATGCTTAAGGCAAAGCTTTATCTTCTTAAGGAAGAAGAGGAGAGAAAGAAGGCGAGTGGTATCAAGGGCGAGGAAAAGGATATTGCCTGGGGAAGTCAGATTCGTTCTTACGTATTACAGCCATATACCATGGTTAAGGATACCAGAACAGGTAAAGAGGTGACAAACGCCAGCGGAGTGCTTGATGGTGACCTGGATCCCTTTATTGAAGCGTATCTTGCTTGGCTTGCAGCTAATTAATTTTGTGTATTATGCAAATGTAGCCAAATGTAGCGACACATTTAAATGCTATATTTTAGCGACACATTTTAATTATGGCAGCAGGTCGTAGTTATCAAATGATGATATAAAGAGAAAGGTGAATGTTTAGATGATTAATGTTGCAGTTTTAGGATATGGTACAGTCGGTTCAGGAGTTGTAGAGATAATTAATACTAATAATGCTCTTATTTCCAAGAGAATCGGTGATGTTATTAAGGTTAAGTATGTACTTGATTTAAGAGAATTTGAGGGTGATCCTGTACAGGAAGTTTTAGTGCATGATTATAATATTATCAAGGATGATCCTGAGGTTGATATAGTTGTGGAGACCATGGGAGGACTTCATCCTGCATATGAGTTTGTTAAGGATGCTCTTCTTGCAGGAAAAAATGTATGTACCTCTAATAAGGCTTTAGTAGCTGACTTTGGTCCTGAATTACTTCAGATTGCCAAGGACAAGAAGGTTAACTTCTTATTTGAGGCCAGTGTAGGTGGTGGAATTCCTATTATTAGACCTTTAAAGACTTCTCTTGCTCCAGATGAGATTGAAGAAATTTCAGGTATTTTAAATGGTACTACAAACTACATTCTTACCAAGATGACTGACGAGGGCGGCGAGTTTGCAGAGGCCTTAAAGGATGCACAGGATAAGGGCTATGCCGAGAGAAATCCTGAGGCTGATATCGAGGGTTATGATGCAGCAAGAAAGATTGCTATTCTCGTTTCATTAGCATATGGTAAAACTGTTAGCTTTGAAGATGTATATACAGAGGGCATTACAAATATTTCTGACAGAGATATTGTTTATGCTAAGGCTCTTAAGAAGAAGATTAAGATTTTTGGTACCGGTAAAAAGGTAGGAGATAAGGTTAGCGTTCGCGTATGGCCTGTTCTCATTGGAAAAGAACATCCTTTATACAATGTTGACGGTGTCTATAATGCAATCTTAGTTCGTGGTAACATGGTTGATGATGTTATGTTCTATGGACAGGGTGCAGGTAAGCTTCCTACAGCTAGTGCTGTTGTAAGTGATGTTATAGAGGCTGCTAAACATTTACATATAAATATCAATACTGTTTGGTCAGATGAGAAGTTAGAGCTTGTTCCAGCTAAGCAGATGAAGGCTCAGTATTTCATCAGACTTAACAAGAAGAAGGATGTTGCAGAAGAAAAGGTTAAAAAACTCTTTGGCGATGTAACTGTAGTTGATGCAGGCTTTGAAGATGAGTATGCATTTATTACAGGTGAAATCACAGAGGGAACCTATAGAGAAGCAAGTAAGGATTTAGACAGCGTGGTAAACAAAATCCGTCTGGACTGATTGTTTTCATTTGAGTCAAGGCGTTGGCCAAGCGGCTTTCATCCGTCTCGATTAAGAAAATCAAATTACTTATTCTCAAATCTCAAATCTCCTGTGAAGAAGCGCGCAGGTAGATTTTATAGGAAAAAATTATAAGAAAAATTATGAAAATTATAAGAAGATTTCAAGAAAAAATATTATGAAAAACGCTTCAGAATGGAGAAAAAAATGCTGGTAGTAAAGAAATTTGGTGGCACATCGGTTGCCAACAAAGAGAGAATCGAAAATGTTGCCAGGCGCTGTGTTGAAGAATACAAGCAGGGCAATCAGGTTATCGTAGTTTTATCTGCTATGGGTAAACAGACTGATGTACTTTTGGATATGGCTAAGGACATTAATCCAAATGCAAGCAGAAGAGAGTTAGATATGCTTCTTACTACAGGAGAGCAGACCTCAGTTGCCCTTATGGCTATGGCGATTGATGCATTAGGAGTTCCTGCTATTTCATTAAATGCTTGGCAGGTAGCTATGAACACAACCGCTGATTATGGTAATGCAAAGCTTAAGAGAATCGACACAGAGAGAATTTATAATGAACTTGAAAACAGAAAAATCGTTATTATTACTGGTTTTCAGGGCGTTAACAAATATGATGATTATACCACTCTCGGAAGAGGTGGTTCAGATACAACAGCTGTGGCTCTTGCTGCGGCACTTCATGCAGATGCCTGTGAGATTTACACAGACGTAGATGGAGTATTTACAGCAGATCCAAGAGTTGTACCTAAGGCAAGAAAGCTTGATGTTATTTCATATGATGAGATGCTTGAGCTTGCCAGTCTTGGAGCAGGAGTGCTTCATAACCGCTCAGTGGAAATGGCTAAAAAGTACGGCGTACAGCTTGTTGTACGTTCCAGTTTAAATGAAAATGAAGGAACAATCGTCAAGGAGGACAATAAGATGGAGAAAATGTTAGTTAGCGGTGTTGCTACAGATAGCAATGTTGTTCAGATAGCAGTTGAAGGACTTGAGAATAAACCAGGGGTAGCATTTAAGTTATTCCGTCACCTTGCTAATCACAATGTAAATGTAGATATGATTTTACAGTCAGTTGAGCATGGTGGAAAGCAGGATATCAGCTTTACAGTAACAGAAGAGGCAGCAGCTGAGGCTATAGAGACAGTTGAGAGACATGGTGAGACATCACTTAAGTGTGATAACATCAATGTAACTCGCGATGTTGCTAAGGTTTCAATCGTTGGTGCAGGTATGATGTCACATGCAGGTGTTGCTGCAAGAATGTTCGAGGCTCTTTATGATGCTGGTGTTAACATCAGACAGATTTCAACTTCTGAAATCAGAGTAACAGTTCTCGTTGATGAGAAGTATGTTGAGAAGGCTGCTCAGGCTATTCACGATGAGTTCTCATTATAATTTATATGCATTTAATTTATTAAAATACGAAGGCTCACTTTTTGTGGGCCTTTAGGCATATTTTGAAGTTTTTTTGGGAATACTTTTTTGGAGAAACATTATGAATTTAAAAGATTTAAAAGAGCTTAGCTTAAAAGAGTTATATACTAAATATCGTGAGATAATTGTTTATCTTATAGTGGGCGTTCTTACAACTGTCGTTAACTGGGTGGTTTACTTTATCTGTGTGAGAACATTTCTTGATCCAAAGAATGCCTTACAGCTTCAGATAGCTGTTTTAATAGCATGGGTTGCAGGTGTGCTTTTTGCCTATGTGACCAATAGAAAATATGTATTTCAGAGTAAGAATCCTGAGATTTTAAAGGAGTTTATAGCCTTTGTGCTTTCCCGTGTGGCGACCTACCTTATGGAGGTTTTCCTCATGTGGCTTTTAGTTACGATTATGGGAATGAACGATTTGATTGCAAAGATTATTGCAAATGTAGTTGTTATCATTGGGAACTACGTTTTTAGTAAGCTTTTAGTCTTCTCAAAAAAGGATAAGAAGGATTCTGGTAACCTTGATTTAGACAGGTAATATATGGTATTATAAAAGATGGTTTTTTTATAGTAAAAGTTAAATGTTTTATTTAAAATGTAATAGCATTTTTATGATAGTTGTTGAAGTTTTTTTTTACATAAAAATGAGGTATAAAATATGGGAAAATTATTAGATAAATTAGAAAGAAAATTCGGCAGATATGCCATAACCAATATGATAAAATATGTCATTATAATCTACGTTGCAGGTGCTATAATGGGCATATTAAATCCTAAGATTTATTATACATTTCTTTCCCTTGATATGGGGAAAATAATGCAGGGGCAGGTTTGGAGACTATTCACTTACCTTCTTGAGCCTTCGGGTCTTGCAGATGCAAGAAGTGGTGGTGGAATAAGCCCTACATTTTTATTTACAGTTATATTTTTTGTATTTAAGGTTTATCTTTTCTTTATGTTTGGAACCGCTTTAGAGAGAGAATGGGGAGCCTTTAGATTCAACGTTTATCTCGTGAGTGGATGGCTTTTAAATATAGTTGCAGCGCTTATTTTGTTCCTTTGTCCTGCTCATGTAACTACTTACTACATGGGATTTGAGTACATTTACTGGGCAATGTTTTTTGCCTTTGCTATGTTTTATCCAAACATGCAGCTATTACTTATGGGCTTTATTCCCGTTAAGGTCAAATGGCTCGCAATTCTTGATGCAGTTTATCTTATTTATGAGATTATTCAGTATACATCAGTTGCAATTTACGCTTACAGCCATTCACAGCCGGATTCAGGAGCAGCGTATTTAAGCTGTGCCATTGCTATCGTTGTGGCCATGCTTAACTTCCTGATTTATTTCTTCTCTTCTGCCTTTGTGAAGAGCCGTTCTCCAAGGGCTGTAAAGAGACGTAAGAAGTTTGAGAAGAAGACCACTATCGATCCTAATATGCCTCGTCACAGATGCGCTATTTGCGGTCGTACAGAGAAGAGTAATCCTGAACTTGAATTCAGATTCTGTTCAAAATGTAATGGTAATTATGAGTATTGCAGCGAGCATTTATTTACGCATAAGCATATGTAAATAATAAAAGAATTTATATTAATTATAAAATAGCATGTTCTTACATGCATGTAACTAGGAGGGTAAATAGAAAAAATGGTAGTTATTAACATCTTTGCTATTATTTATGCAGCGGCTTTATTTGTGCTTTATAAGCCGTTATGTGAATTCCTTAGGGTTGATTCTTCTAAGGTATTAGCAAATAGAAAGAATCAAAATGGAAATCAAAATAGAAATAAAAGGGGTAACAGAGGTAAAGGTAGTAAGAAAAATACTTCCAGATCCAATGTAAAGTTATCTAATTTTTCTTCCAAAAATATAGCGCCTGAACAGGAAAAGGTAATAGGTAAGACCTTATTTATTACCATTTTAATCGTTGCATTTTTGGGAAGAGTTTTAACTACATTTGTCCTTTGCTTAAAGGGTTATCAGGGCTTGGATGTAGACATGAACTGCTTTAAGTCATGGTCTCAGATGGTTGTAGATTCAGGGCTTTCAGGCTTCTACAAATCCGAGGCATTTCATGATTATCCACCTGGATATATGTACATTTTATTCATCCTTGGTCATATTAAAAATGCCCTTGGTTTAGATGCTAATGGAGCTGCTTACAATGTTATTTTAAAGCTTCCTGCAATCCTTGCTGACCTTGGTATTGCCTGGGTTATTTTTAAAGAGGCTTCTATTCGTTTTAAGGAGAGAGGCGCTGCCATAGTTGCTGCTATTTTCTTATTCAATCCTCTTATTATCCTTGACAGTACTATCTGGGGACAGACTGATTCAGTATTTGTATTCTTTATTGTTCTCATGATTTACCTTATTATGAGGGATAAGCTTATACCTTCATATTTCGTTTTTGCTGTTGGTATCCTTATGAAACCACAGTCAATTATGTTCACTCCAATTATTATTTTGGCAGTGCTTGATAAGATTATTTTAAATGGTAATTTTGATGTAAAGAAATTCTTTATAAACCTTGGTTCGGGACTTCTTGCCATAGGCTCTATATTCCTGCTTATGCTGCCGTTTGATGTAAGTCTCGCCATGAAGCAGTACACCAGCACCTTATCCTCTTATCCATATGCAACTGTTAATGCATATAACGTATGGGGACTTTTAGGTAAGAACTGGGCTAAGCAGACTGATAAAATGCTTTTTCTTACCATTCAGCAGTGGGGTACAGTGTTTATAGTTCTTGCAGTTATACTTACTATTTTTATCGGTTTAAAGGTTAAAAATACCAGATCAAGATATTATTTTGCAGCAGCATTTTTAATTACATTTGTATTTAATTTATCTGCAAGAATGCATGAAAGATATATCTTCCCTGTAGTTGCATTTATTATTTTATGTTATGCCTTAAGGCCTAGAAAAGAGATATTCTACGGCTTTTTCGTAATGACTCTGCCGGCTTATTTTAATGCAGCATTTGTATTAAAATTCTACGACGGCGCTCATTATTATGATGTTAAAAAGACTCTTAATACTTCAGCATTTATATGCTCTTTAATTCTTGGGGGAGCTATATTATATGCGACTTACAGAGCTCTTGATATAAAGAATAAAACCATAAGAGCAGCTATTCCAATCGGCATTATGGTAGTCTATCTTATTTACTATTTCTCAACAGGAAGACTGGATAAGTTCGACGGTGCAATTATTGCCTACAGCTTCACACAGGTGGTTTCATTTATCTACCTGTTGTCTCTAACTTATAGCTTCTACCTGAAGCCGGAAGAGGAGGAAGTTGAGGTTGCAGATTATACTGCTCAGTATGCTACAAGTATTCCTAAAAATAGTGATAAAGTTGCTAAGCCTCTAAAGATTGCAAGATCTGAGAAGCTTGCTAAAATGAATAAAACTGATTACATTATTATGTTCAGTATTGTTATTATTTATTCTGTAGTTGCATTTTCAAATATTGGTAATAAGAGTGCGCCTAATACAGAGTATTCTCTTGTAAAAGAGGGTCAGGTTATTATAGATCTGGGTGATGCCAAGGCTATCGGTAAGCTTTGGAATTATCTTGGTTACAAGGATAAGCCTAAGTATTCTGTTGCCTATGCTGTTGATGAGACTCAGATGAAGAATGGTCAGTGGACAGAGATTAAGAATGAGACAACTCCTTGGGAGGCTGGTTCAGTATTTAGATGGAATGATTTGGATCTGAATATTTCTGCCAGATATATTAAGATTGCCCCTACTTCTCAAACCACGGAGGACAGTATTCACGAGTTTGTAGTAGCCGATAAAGAGGGCAAGGCTTTAGAGGTAGTTAATAAGGATGATTATCCTAACCTCTTCGATGAGCAGGACCTTTTCTCAGGTGTTATTTCCTACAGAGAGGGTACTTACTTCGATGAGATTTATCACGCAAGAACAGCCTATGAAATGATTCATAAGCTTTACTGCTACGAGAATACCCATCCACCTTTAGGTAAGATTTTTATCGCCTTAGGTATTCTTATGTTTGGTCTCAATCCATTTGGATGGAGATTCATGGGTGTTGTATTTGGTATTCTTATGCTCTTTGTTATGTATAACTTTGGTAAGAAATTCTTTAAGTCAACGGAGTTTGCAACCATTGTTACACTGCTCTTTGCATTTGACTTTATGCATTATGCTCAGACGAGAATCGCCACTATCGACGTGTTCGTAGTGCTTTTCATAATGCTTGCATATTACTTTATGTACATTTACACCCAGATGAGCTTCTATGACACGAAGCTATCTAAGACATTTATCCCGCTGGCTCTTTGCGGTGTCAGCATGGGTCTTTCCATAGCAAGTAAATGGACAGGTATTTATTCTGCAGCAGGTCTTGCACTTATTATATTTATTCAGTTTGGAAAGAGATTTTATGAATACATTTATGCATCAAAGAATCCTGCGGGAACCACTAATGACATAAGCCACAAGGACGTCATCGAGAAATTCCCTAAGCTTATGGTGAAGACAGTTCTTTTCTGTGTGCTTGTATTTATTATAGTTCCAATTATTATCTATCTTCTTTCTTACATACCATTTAACGATGGTTCAGACAGAGGATTCATAGAAAAGGTAATAAATGCTCAGAAGACAATGTACGAGTACCACAGTAAGCTTAAGGCTACACATCCTTATTCTTCTAAGCAGTATCAGTGGCCAACTATGTACAGACCTATCTGGTATTACTCAAGAATTATCGATGGAAAGATGAGAGAGGGTATCAGTGCATTTGGTAACCCACTGGTTTGGTGGGCAGGTATCCCAGCCTTCGTATTCATGTTATATCTCATGATATTTAAGAAGGACAGAAGAGCAACATTTTTAAATATCGGTTACTTTGCACAGTATGCACCTTGGTTCTTAGTTACAAGATGTACATTCATCTATCACTATTTCCCAAGTGTACCTTTCCTTGCAGTAATGGTAGCTTATTCATTGAATAAGATTGAAGATAAAAATAAGAAATTAAAGTACGCGGTTTGGGCTTATGTGGCTTTGGCAATCGTACTGTTTATAATGTTCTATCCGGTACTTACGGGTACTCCGGTTTCGGTGGACTATGTTAAGAAATTCCTAAAATGGTCCGATGAATGGGTTCTTGTAAATACCTGGGAGAGCTTAAGTCCTTGATAGGGTATCATATATTTAATTAAATATAATTAAAGCCGGCCTGCCTTTAGTGGTGGGGCGGCGTATCTAAATAATCTGGAGGTCAAAAGTGGCTAAGAAAAACCTTAAGAAAAAGGAAGTTAGAAAATATACAGATGAAGAGATTAAGACAGCATGCGCGGGCTATCTTACCCTTATGAATGAAAATGCAGCTATAAGACTCATGATGGAACATTATACATTTGTTGAGATGAAGTATGAGGATTTAAATCCATTTTTCGAGATTTGTAAGGCTGATATAGATAGTGTGGAAAATATGATAGATGCTCTTTATAATTCGCCAGAGGTTAATATTAAGGAGCTTGAGGAGAAGATAGTTTCCCTTCGTAGAAGAATCATAAGATATGCTGAAACCATTACTAACTATGCAGACAGATTCGCGATTTATGAATATGTACTTAACAGATTAGAGTATAATTTTATTGATTACGAGTCTCTTAAGGAAGACGATATTATAAAGGATTCTGTTGGCTATATATTTGAAACTGACGACAATATGGTGGTTAATACAAGACTTTTATCCATCATCGGTCAGCTTCCTATAAGGATGACTAAGAACAGACTTTGTGATCTTATTGCAGATGGAGCCGGTGTTTATAAGGGTTCAGAAAAGACCTCATTTAATGCATTTATGGATGGTCTTCGTGAGGTCAGTGGCCTTAAGGAGATTCCTAAGGATAATGAGGATTTTGATAAATTTGAAGATGAACTTAAGATATTTGAAGAGACTAAGTTTGAGGATGTAGACAAGGCAAAATATGATGAGCTTCAGGCAAGACTTACCCGTGTAAGTAACGAGCTTGTAGGCCTTTCAGACATGTATACCTCCCTTATGGGACTTATTAATTCTCTTTATATTAACATTCTCTGTGCACCTTATGCCATAGCTATAGGGGGTGATAATCCTGCAGTTACAGGTATTAGAGCTACCAGCGCCATTTACAGGGATGTGGACAGTGATGTATTTGAGATTCTTAAGCCTGCCAGCGATTCCTATGATGACAGACTTGATAGTATAAATCCATTGTTCTATGAGATTATGGGTACTCAGGAAACTAATTCACAGAAGGCTCAGATGATGTACTCAGCTCTTGATAACATGGCAACCATGCAGCGTGGCGAGATGGAAAATGATATGGGAGATGACATTGTTAAGACTATTGATTTCGTTACAAAGCTTGCCAGCTCATCGGATTTCATGTATTTGGATGAGAATACAGTTATTAACCTTGGTAATCATAAGGCCAATGAAAATATTGTGGATACTGAACTTCAGGCTGATGCTGAGTATATAAGAGAGGTTACAGGAGAGTTTAATTATCATCTGAAAGAGCGTTTAAAGGCCTTAGACAGACCTGTAAGACGTGCGGTTATGTCTGCCTGCATCGAGAAGCTTCCAATCTTCTTTAGAGAGGGTAAGGAGGTTGCAGAATACATTAGCGACGGCTTAAAATACTGCGATGATGAAAATGAAAAGCAGGCCTGTATGAATGCTATTAGCATGATTATAGAAGAGGGCAGAAGCTTTGCAAATAACATTGAGAACTCACCATTTAGTATGTAAAATGTAATTGTTAAATGTAATGTGCTGAATCAAAAAAATGATTATTTTTTGGGTAAAATAGTTTGAAGATTGTTTAAAAAAATTCCGAAAATCAACTTAAAAATTTAAAGAAGGGAGGTAACTATGATAACTTATAATCATAAGCTTTATACTGATGAAACAGTGGAAAAGAAGCTTAAAAAATATAAGAAAAGAATTGAAAAAAAGAAGCTTCTTAGTTCATATTATATCATAAGTCTCCCCTTTAACAGCGACAACTGCCTGGACATATATTCCGGTATGGAAAGATGGCTTTCGGAGTATAAAAAGGACACAGATATAGAGGTTGTCGGAATCGCGGCTAATAAAAAAAGTATGTTTGAGGTACTTGAAAATATAACAAAAGATGTTGTAGAAAAGTATGATACATTTGATAAAGAGAGCGTAAAGAAATTTTTTGAAGAGATGTAGATTTAATTGATTTGCAAAGTGATTTTTCCTAAGAAAAAATCGGAAAATGCAAAATGAAATTTGTAAATTGCAAATATGGAAAAATGCTACGAAAGGAGGAATAGGATGGCTATATTTCTAACTGTTTTAAAAATTATAGGCATAGTGCTTATTGCCATAATAGGCCTGATACTTTTTATTCTTCTTTTGGTGCTTTTTGTTCCATTTCGTTACAGAGTTGACTTTGATAACAGAGAAGAAATGAAGGTCTTTGCTCATGTGACCTGGCTCTTACATTTCATAAGTGTTTACTATGTGGTGGGGGATAACAATCCTTTGAAAATAAAGGTTTTGGGCATCCATATTAATAAGGGTGGCGATAAAGAAAAGCCTGAGAAAGAGAAGAAGGACAAAAAGGCAGAAGAGGCTGGTGAAGCTGAGAAGGCTGAAGAACTTCACAGTTCGGAGATTTCTCTAGAAGAAGATTCTAAGTGGGATTCTGATAAAGACTTAGATATGGATTCTGATATGGATAAGGAACTTGCTTCTGATGTTACATTTAGCGAGGAGGATCAGGAAAAAGCGGCCGGAGATGAGGCAGAGGATTCTAAAGAGAAAAAGGTTTCCTTTATTACCAAAATAAAAAATATACTGTTGAAATTAAAGGGAATATCGGATAAAATTAAAAGCGGTATATCTAATTTTAAAGATAAGATGGTTAAAAAGGTCGAAGACCTTAAGAAAAAGCTTGCTAAGCTTATGAAGAAGATAGGCGCTGTAAAGGAATTTATTACCAGTGAGGACTTTGAAGAGTTTTTACCTTTTGCCTGGGATGTGCTTGTAAAGATTTTAAAGCATATATGGCCTAGAAAGCTTAAGGGTGCCATAAAGCTTGGTACAGGAGAGCCTGACAGTACAGGACTTGTGCTAGGTGCCATAGGTGCAGCTGAAGGTATGACAGGAACATTTATCGAGATAGAGCCTGACTTTGATAATCAGGTATTTGAAGGATATGCATTTGCTAAAGGAAGAATTTATCTGTTTTATCTGGTTTATCTGGGAATCAAGTTTATCTTGGATGACAGATGGAAGAGATTTTATGCAAGATATAAAAGATTAAAAAAACAGATGGCTTAATGGCTTGAGTTATATGAACTCGAGACATTTTGCAAAAAATGGAATGGAGGATTTATTAAATGGATAATAATTTTTCAGGAACCGTTGGTTCACTTCTTAAAGGATTAGAGGGATTTATAAGCACTAAGACAGTTGTTGGAGATGCTGTAAAGTTTGATGATGGAACTATTATTTTACCACTCGTAGATGTTTCTTTCGGTGTTGGTGCAGGTTCATCCATGAGCCAGCCTAAGAAGGAGAATGCTTTTGGTGGTATGGGTGGAAAGGTTCAGCCTTCTGCTATTCTTGTTATTAAAAATGGCGAGATTAAGCTTGTAAATGTTAAGAACCAGAGTGGTTTCGTTAAGGTTATGGATATGATTCCTGACTTCGTTGACAAGTTTAAGGGAGCTAAGGAAGAAGGAAAGACTGACGATACAGTTGAGGACTAATTAAACCTCGTTTTACCCTATATTTGGGCGAAAATGAGATTTAATTTAGAAAAAAACAAAAAAGAACTTGCAATATGATTGATATTTTGCTAATATATTCATGTTGCGTTTTTGGAACTAGTAATATTTTAAGGAGGTGCTTACGATGGCTAAGTGCGCAGTATGTGGTAAGAGCGTTCATTTTGGTAATGCTGTCAGCCATTCACACAGAAGAAGCAATAAAATATGGAAGCCAAACATCAAGAATGTTAAGGTTATGGTGAACGGTTCAGCAAAGAAAATGCCGGTTTGTACCGGATGTCTTCGTTCTAAAAAAGTTGAGCGTGCGTAAGTACGAACTTTTTACATAAAGTCGTTGGCAATCTGTTGATTCAGATTGCTGACGGCTTTTTTTGTTGTTTGTATTGTGAATTTATGATTTATACTTTAGGTTGTTTATGATATTTGGGTTAAGGCATTTCTTGCCATGCTTATTTAGTTAATTAAAAATTTAATTTTCTTTATATTGTTTGGTTTGTAAATTGTCGAAAAATAGGGGTTTTTCACGACCGATTATAAGGCTTAGATTACTTGTCTTTTATTCGATTATATGTTAAAATTAACCGTTGTATATATATTTATGTAAACAATTTAATTTTAAAATAATAAAAAGTATTATGAATTAATAAGAAACATTTTGTAACAGCATTAAAAAGTATATTTAACGGAGGATTTTGTATGAAAGGTGAAGTAAATACAGATATTGGAAATATACAGATTGATCGCGAAGTTATTACTGATTATGCGGGCTATGCAACTATGGAAAGCTCAGGCGTTGTAGGTATGGCTTCCCTTAATGTGAAGGATGGCGTTATAAAGCTTCTCAAGATGGAGAATGCGTCACGTGGTGTATCTGTTGCTATTCATGATAATAGTGTAAGTATAAAGCTGCATATAATTGTCGCTTATGGCGTTAGTATAAGAGCGGTAGCGCAGAATGTAATCGAGAATGTAAGTAAGAGAGTTGAGATGAATACCGGGCTCAAGGTTGATAAGATTGTCGTAATGGTGGACGGAGTTAAGGTAGTAGATGATTAATGAAAGGAAATATTGATGCAATTATGAAAACTATAGATTCGATTATGTTAAAAAAGGCGTTCCTTTCAGGTGCCGCTTTGCTTACTAACAAAAAAGAATATATAAATGAATTAAACGTGTTTCCAGTACCTGATGGAGATACCGGAACTAACATGACTATGACTATTTCTTCTGCTAGAAAAGAAGTTTTAGGTATGCAGGATCCAACTATTGAAAGTCTTGCAAAGGCTGTTTCAAGTGGTTCCCTAAGAGGTGCAAGAGGAAACTCAGGTGTTATCCTTTCTCAGATATTTAGAGGCTTTGGTAAGGCTTTAAAGGGCTGTGAAGAGATTGACATCGAAACATTTGTAAATGCTATTAAAAATGCATCTGATACAGCTCACAAGGCTGTTATGAAGCCTAAAGAGGGTACTATTCTTACAGTTATCCAGTCCGGTGCTGTTAAGGCTCAGAGTCTTTATGAAGAGGGCTTGGAATCAGATGATATTTTAGAGTTTATAAAAATTGTCGTAGCTGATATGGAGGTTTCTCTTGAGAATACTCCTAACCTTCTTCCTGTTCTTAAGGAAGCAGGCGTTGTTGACTCAGGTGGAGAAGGTCTTATGACCTTCGCAAGAGGTGCCATTTCCGCTTTAGAGGGTAAGGAAATAACCTCAGATGAGGGCGATTTCTCACCAGCTCCTCCGGTAGGAGTTAGAAGTACCGGTATTGAAACTGAAAATATCAAGTTTGGTTATTGTACTGAATTTATTATAATGGTTGAACCTGACGAGTTTACTAAGGTTGCCAAGGAGCCTGAGGTTATCGAGAAAGAGCTTAAGAAATATCTTAATAACTTAGGTGACTGCGTAGTTGTAGTTGCTGACGATGACATCGTTAAGGTTCATGTTCATACTAATGCACCTGGTCTTGCTATTCAGAAAGCATTGACCTACGGACAGCTTACAAGTATGAAGATTGATAACATGCGTGAAGAGCATAATGAAAAGGTTATCAAGGAGGCTGAGAAGATTGCCAGGGGCGAGAAAGAGCTTCCTAGAAATGAAGGTAAGCCTGTTACAAAGGCAGACGAAGAGCCTAAGAAGAGCGAGCCAAAGTCTAAAAATGGTTTTGTTACCATTTCATCAGGTGAGGGCTTAAGTGATTTATTCAAGGATCTTGGCGTGGATGTGGTTGTTGAAGGTGGACAGACTATGAATCCAAGTACTGAGGACATTCTTGAGGCAGTTGAAAAGGTAAATGCAGAGAACGTATTTATCTTCCCTAATAATTCTAATATTATTATGGCTGCTAATCAGGCTGCAACTCTTACAGATGATAAAAATGTAGTGGTTATCCCAACAGTCAACATTCCTCAGGGTATTAATGCAAAGCTTAATTTTATCGATGAGATGAGCCCTGAAGAGAATAAGGAGACCATGCTTGAAAGCATCAAGAACGTTTCCTGTGGTCAGGTTACATACGCTGTTAGAGATACTTCTATCGATGGCTTTGACATTACTAAGGGCGACTTTATGGGTATGAATGATAAGAAGCTTGTAGCAGTTGAAAAAGACATTGATACAGCTACTGAGAAAATGATCGACAAAATGGTAAATGACGATACAGAGCTTGTAAGTATTTACTATGGAGAAGACGTTACAGAGGATGATGCCAATGCTCTTGCAACAAAGGTAGAAGAGAAATATCCTGACATCGAGACAGAAACTAACTTCGGTGGACAGGCAGTTTATTATTATATAGTTTCAGCAGAGTAATTAATTAGCCCCAAATTATATGTAGCAATGCAGTGGTTTGGGGCTTTATATTTGGTTTACTAAGTTAAAAACAGGAGGAAAGTGATTATGAGAAGATTTAGAGGTTATAAGGTGCAGGTACTTTTACTTGCGACAGTATTAGGTTTTAGCATGACTCTTAGTGGTTGTGCCAAGAAGGACAAATCAAAGGATGTAGCGGAGGTTGAGCTTTCTAAGACAGCTTCTCCATCACCTACAGTGGAAGGAGATGAAGAGGAAGCAGAAGAAACTCCATCAGCTTCAGCATCAGCATCAAGTGAGGCTCAGTCTACTTCAAGTGCTACAACTTCTACAGAGAAGAGCACTACTTCAGAAACAGACGAGATAGAGACAAAGGAATCAGTTGATGGTTCAGGTATTAATGACGGTACTTTAAAGAATGCCATGGGTTATCTTCTTGGATGGGGTCACAGTGCAGGTAGTGGTTTAAAAGCTACTGAGGCTTCAGTTAAGCTTATTTCATGGAGTAACAAGTATGGAGTGTCTGGTGTATCCAGTAGCGCTTTAAATGCTGCTATAAAGGACGTTTACAATACCTACAATGATGATAACAAAGAGAACTTTAAAGAGAACCTTGCAGACGTAATCGCAGTTGGTGACAATGTCATCAAGGACGCAGATGGTATGAAGGACGATTTAGAGTCAGCAGGCGTCTATGACGAGGCTAAATCTCAGATAGGTAAGAAGAATACCATTAGAAACTGGACAGCTCTTAAAGGAGCTCTAAGCGCTTCTTGCAAGTGATAGAGGATAGATAGTGTAGGGTGTAGGATAGTATAAAGTGTAGGATAGGGGTTAAATAAGGTGTTGAATAAGGGAGTAAGTAAAGGAATAGGGATGAATAGGGATGAATAGGGAATGAAATAGGGAATGAAATAGGTAAGGGCATCGATTTTTGTGATTATGACAATTATCGATGCCCTTTTTGGTGACTTTTTTTGTGGTTAGATGATGGAGGGCATCGGAAAAGAAGCTTTTTGGGAAAATCGATGCCTGCTGGAAAGTGGAGGGCATCGAAAAGATAAGTTTTTGGGAAAATCGATGCCTGCTGGAAAGTGGAGGGCATCGGAAAAGAAGCTTTTTGGGAAAATCGATGCTCACTGGAAAGTGGAGGGCATCGAAAAAGCTACTTTTTGTGAAAATCGATGCCTGCTGGAAAGTGGAGGGCATCGAAAAGATAAGTTTTTGGGAAAATCGATGCCTGCTGGAAAGAGGAGGGCATCGGAAAAGTTACTTTTTGGAAAAATCGATGCCTGCTGGAAAGAGGAGGGCATCGAAAAAGTTACTTTTTGGGAAAATCGATGCCTGCTGGAAAGTGGAGGGCATCGAAAAGATAAGTTTTTGTGAAAATCGATGCCTGCTGGAAAGTGGAGGGCATCGAAAAAGCTACTTTTTGCAAAAATCGATGCCTGCTGGAAAGAGGAGGGCATCGGAAAAGTTACTTTTTGTGAAAATCGATGCCTGCTGGAAAGTGGAGGGCATCGAAAAGATAAGTTTTTGTGAAAATCGATGCCTGCTGGAAAGTGGAGGGCATCGAAAAAGCTACTTTTTGCAAAAATCGATGCCTACTGGAAAGTGGAGGGCATCGAAAAAGTTACTTTTTGTGAAAATCGATGCCTGCTGGAAAGTGGAGGGCATCGAAAAGATAAGTTTTTGTGAAAATCGATGCCTACTGAAAAGTGGAGGGCATCGAAAAAGTTACTTTTTGGAAAAATCGATGCCTACGAAAAAGTGGAGGGCATCGGAAAAGTTACTTTTTGGGAAAATCGATGCCTGCTGAAAAGAGGAGGGCATCGGAAAAGTTACTTTTTGGGAAAATCGATGCCTGCTGGAAAGAGGAGGGCATCGAAAAAGCTACTTTTTGCAAAAATCGATGCCTACGAAAAAGTGGAGGGCATCGGAAAAGTTACTTTTTGGGAAAATCGATGCCTGCTGGAAAGTGGAGGGCATCGAAAAGATAAGTTTTTGGGAAAATCGATGCCTGCTGGAAAGTGGAGGGCATCGAAAAAGCTACTTTTTGCAAAAATCGATGCCTACGGAGAAGTGCCGGGCATCGAAAAGATAAGTTTTTGGGAAAATCGATGCCTGCTGGAAAGAGGAGGGCATCGGAAAAGTTACTTTTTGGAAAAATCGA
>JAILGL010000115.1 GCA_024696825.1 Lachnospiraceae bacterium | reverse complement strand
GCCATCGGCGCAGTAAATACAATCGTAAATAAAGACGGCAACCTTATCGGCCACAACACCGATTTTTCAGGTTTCTTATATATGATTGAAAAACATGGCATCACTATCGAAGGCAAGAAATGCGTAGTTCTCGGTGATGGCGGCGCAAGCAAGGCTGTAGTTGCAGTTTTAAAGAAGTTAAATGCTAAAGAAATAGTAATCGTAGACATCAGAAAAACAGAGACAAGCATCACCTACGAGGAGTGCTTTGAAAAGCATACTGATGCAGAAATTATCGCAAATACTTCACCAGTCGGAATGTATCCAAAGGTAGATGCAACTCCGGTAGACATCAGTCTTTTTGAAAAATGTGAAGCTGTTTTAGACGTTATCTATAACCCACTTGAGACCAAGCTTGTACGCGATGCCACAGCTCGTGGAATCAAGGGTGTAAATGGTCTTGAAATGCTTGTAGCTCAGGCGCTTTATGCAGCAGAATTCTTCACAGAGAAGGAGCTTGATAAGGCTGAGATAGATAAAATTTATAGAAAAATTTATGATGAAAAGGCCGCTGAAAGTAAGTAAAAGTAAGTTAATAAAAATTAGTTGATAATAATTAGTTAATAAAAATTAGTTGATAATAACAAAAAAGGCTTATAGATTTGAAATCCAAGATTTCATTTCTATAAGCCTTTAATAATTTACTTTTTAATTAAAAGTTGTAAGGATTAATTATTTAACTGTAGCCTTAGCTCCAACCTCTTCGATCTTAGCCTTGATATCCTCAGCCTCTTCCTTACTTACAGCTTCCTTGATTACCTTAGGAGCAGACTCAACGAATTCCTTTGCTTCCTTAAGTCCAAGACCTGTGATCTCACGAACAACCTTGATAACCTTAACCTTAGCACCACCAACTTCTGTAAGCTCTACATCGAACTCAGTCTTGTCAGCTGCTGCTGCACCACCGTCAGCTCCTGCTGCAACTACTACACCTGCTGCTGCAGATACGCCAAACTCTTCCTCACATGCTTTTACAAGCTCATTTAACTCAAGAACAGACATGCCCTTGATTGCCTCTATAAACTCTGCTGTTGTCATTTATATTTTCCTCCATTTTTTTTAATTTAATAATTTAATATTTCAATAATTTCTTTTGACAGATTTAAATAATTAAGCCTCTGCCGGTGCTTCTTCTGCTGCTGGTGCAGCTTCTTCTGTTGCTGCTTCAGCTGTTGCTTCCTCTGGGTTCTTCTCAGCGATCTGCTTAAGAACACGAGCAAGATTTGTAATAGGTGACTGAAGTGATCCAAGAAGTTTTGAGATAAGTACCTCTCTTGATGGAATACTTGCAAGAGCCTGAACTCCGGCAACATCATAAAGTTCACCTTCTACTACTGCGCCCTTGAAATCAACTTTATCATTTTTCTTAACTACATCATTAAGAACTCTGATAGGTGCTGTAGCATCTTCTTTTCCAATTGCGATAGCAGTTGGTCCTTCAAGAATGTCATTAAGCTTTTCGAAATCAGTTCCTTCGAATGCTCTCTTTAAAAGAGTATTCTTATAAACCTTATATTCGCAACCAGCTTCTCTTAAATTCTTACGAAGGGCTGTATCATCAGCAACTGAAATACCTCTGTAGTCAACGCAAACAACTGTAGCTGCTCCGTCAACCTTTGCCTTAATCTCGTCAATAATAGGCTGTTTAAGTTCAACCTTAGCCATGAGAACTCTCCTTTCCTGCGATAAATCTTATTTAGTTTTAATTCGCAAATTTAGATATTCTCTGCCAAATCATAATCAAAACATAATCAAAACATATATGATAAAAAAAACCTCTATGCCTGAATAAGACAAGAGGTGATAAATCAATCAATAATAAGCTTGAAAAAACGCTTAAATTACGACTTTCTCCTCGGCGGGCATGTTTAAGCGGCTAACCGCACCTGCTGTCTTTGGCAGAAATTCGAATAACTCGAACGTTAGATAGTTTAGCATAGTATAGGGTGGGTGTCAAGAAAAAGTTTTAGAAAGGTGAGGGATTCTTTCCGCAGTTAAAATTTATGGTTGGTAGGTAAAAAACAAAAAGGCCATGCCTTTGGCATGACCTTCTTGTTTTTTAGCTGCTAACGATGACTTCAACTCGAATTCGGCAAGCGAATTCGAGGGAAAGAATCCTTCTAGTCCTTGGTATAGTGCAATTTATTGAGGGATTCTTTCCGCAATTAAAATTTATGGTTGGTAGGTAAAAAACAAAGAGGCCATGCCTTTGGCATGACCTCTTTGTTTTTTAGCTGCTAACGGGATTTGAACCCGTGACCTCCGCCTTACCAAGGCGACGCTCTACCACCTGAGCCATAGCAGCATCTTCATGAGTCCGAAAAAACTCACAAGCGATATTCTACTATAATTCACCCTAAAAATCAAGGATTTTTTAATAAATATCATCAATAACATATTTATATCCATAGTATTCTTTTACTTCTTCATAGCTTTTGAGACAAAAGCCTGGTTCATTTGTTTTATCTGAACAATCTGTATCTTCAAAAAAGCTATCAAGGACTTTATTATCAACTGTAACCCATGAATGCTCTATATATCTTTCATTGTTCTTTTCGCATTTACCAATGATAATATAAGCCTTAAGGCCTAGGGATTTGGCGCATAGGGCTGTAAGAGCCGCGTAATCATAGCATTTGCCACGCTTTGTCTTACTTAATTTAAAGCCGGTTTTATAATACCAGTTTGATTTAAACTTAGGAGTTTTAACCTCTGAATATGCACACTTATTTACAATTGTTGCGTAAAGCTTCTTAAGCTTTTTATTCTTTTTCATTCCCTTTTTAAACTTGGTATTATCTAGAATAAAAGCAACTGCCTTATCACCTTTTTTATCACCCACTGTTAAAAATCCTCTTCCTTTTGAAGAGAACCAATACTTTTTCCCCTTATATTTTACATACTTATTCTTTATCTGCTTATTATTCTTTTTCGCTGTAATATAGGCTCCATTTAAATTAACAACTACCTTTGATTTAGCAGAAACATTTTTTGAATTCATTTGGAATCCACATATGTTTGTAAGCATAGCCAATACAAGTATTAGGCTAAGTACAACACACTTTTTCATTTTCCCTTTACAATTAATCACTTATAGATATCTCCTTCCTTTTGAAACAGATATTTTTATCCGTTCAATGCTAATAAACGATACAATTACTCCTATAAAATATCAACTTCCCTTTGTCCCGAGATACAATGCTTCTCTAATATAATACTCCTCTATATTATTCTTCTACGTCATTAATTGGTGTGTACTCACAATAATACTCTCCTTTTTTGAGAAATGCAAGAAAAATACCCAAAATGAAATATTATTGTAAATTATTTAGTTAATTTATTATTTAATTTGTCAAAAATAGACCATTACTAAGCAAATATAGTATCTTGCTTTTTGATATGCATTTTTGTAGAATGAAATCAAAATAATCAATGGAGGAAATGTATATGCAAAAACCACAGGCTTTCAATCCATTTTTACCTTTAAATGAGTGTATTCCTGATGGGGAACCTCATGTATTTGACGACAGAATTTATCTATATGGTTCCCACGATAAAGAGGGTGGAAACACCTTTTGTATGCTGGATTATGCAGTTTATTCAGCGCCGGTGGATGACCTTAGTAACTGGACCTGCAAGGGTATCTCTTATAAAGCGTCACAGGACCCGGCCTATCCAAATAGAAAATATATGTATGCACCTGATGTAGTTCAGGGCAATGACGGCAGGTTTTATCTTTATTATTGTATGTCAGGCGACTACGGTGTCGGGGGCTACACGGAGCCTATCAGCGTGGCGGTTTGCGATACTCCTGATGGAAAATTTGAATATCTTGGACACGTGCAAAATAAGGATAAAAGTCTCATGAAAAAATATGTCTGCTTTGATCCCGGCGTGATTAATGATAATGGGGTGATTCGCCTTTATTATGGTACTCAGTATGGCTTCGAGGAGGAGCCTGGTTTCTATCAGGATGAGGATAAAATAAAGCTCGAAATGGATATGTTTGGCAGAACAAGAGAAGAAATTCTCTCCTATCCTGACAGCATTATGGGACCTGTAATGCTCGTATTAGAGGATGATATGCTAACTGTTAAGGAGGAGGCTCATCACATAATTCCTTATAAGGTTAAGGGAACAGAATATGAGGAACATCCATTTTTCGAGGCTTCTTCCATTCGTAAGGTAGATGGTAAGTATTATTTTATATATTCATCCCAGAAAAACCATGAGCTTTGCTATGCTACAAGCGACTACCCTGACCGCGATTTTAAATACGGCGGAACCATTGTTTCAAATGGCGATGTAGGCTTTAATGGTCGCGCCGACAAGGATAGACTCAACATGACAGGAACCACTCATGGAAGCATTGAGAAAATAGGAAATGACTGGTATGTCTTCTACCACAGGCTCACTCACAAAACCGATTACAGCAGACAGGCCTGTGCAGAAAAGATTCAGATAGAAAAGGACGGAAGCATAAAGCAGGTTGAGATTACAAGCTGCGGTCTTAACAGGGGTCCGCTTATTGCAGAAAGAGGCTACGCCTACCCTGCAGTTATTGCCTGCAACATAACCAATGGTCATATGCCACATGGCTCAAACAGTAAATTTAAAGAATATTTTCCAAATGTAAATAATGAGGGAAACGAAAGATTTATAGCTGA
>JAILGL010000113.1 GCA_024696825.1 Lachnospiraceae bacterium | reverse complement strand
CTGTCAGCATAGGAAAATACCTTTTCAAGCCTCTGCTCAGCTATAATTATAGTCACTCCAAATTCCTTATGAATCTGCTCAACTATATTTAAGAAATTCTTAGAAAGCACGGGATCTAACTGAGTGGTAGGCTCGTCCAGTATAAGAACCTCAGGCTTCATAGCCATAACCGAAGCAAGACTTACTAACTGCTTCTCTCCACCGGAAAGCTCATCACAGCGCTTGTGAAATATATTTTCCAAGCCAAAGTAATGACTGATTTCCGCCACTCTTCTATGAATATCCTCCCTCTTCATATGAAGATTTTCAAGGCCAAAGGCTATCTCATGCCAAACCTTATCCGTTACATTTTGCCCATCAAAATCCTGGGTAATAAAACCAATCCTTGCAGCCTGTTTTAAATCATCTGCTTCCTCGATTTTCTCCCCCTCAAATAGAATATCTCCATAGCCCTCACCAAAAGGAATATGAGTCTTTTTCATATGATTTATAAGGGTACTTTTTCCACTTCCTGAAGCTCCACAGATAACCACATATTCAGATGAATTAATGCTAAGATTAATATCATCCAAAGCCTTCTTAGAAGCACCGGGATATTTAAAGCTAACGTTATTAAATTGTATTAGTGCTTCTCTTTTTTCTAACATCCTTATACTCCTCATAAACATCCAGAATCAATGGGATTATCAAATATATAATCATAAGTGCTGATATAATTATTTTTCCCAAACTAAGTCCGTAGAAATCGATAAATGGAAAGAAATTATATCTGTAAACACCCTTAATTTCTGCCAGAATAATAGTTATTCCAAGTCCTAAAAATATAGCGCCAGCTATAAAATCTCTTTTTCTAAATTTAAAGAGATGGAAGCTGGTTCTTTTCCCCTTACCATAACCTCTGGACTCCATGGAGGTTGTGGTATTAATGGAATTTTCAAGAGACCAGGAAATAAGAATGGATATCTTCTTCATGGTAAAGCTTATTCTTGAAAATAATCCCATATTTTTTACATTTCTATTTAGCCCTGTCTGACACTCACTAATCTCCTTGTAACGCCTTATAAATAAAGGAATCATCCTAAGTGAGATGGACAGTAAAAGTGCTATGGTAGGAAATATTCTTCCCACCAGATACAGAAGCTTCTCCGTATCTATAAGCACGTGTCCCACATAAAACCAAAGAATTACAGCTATAAGCATTCCTCCTGTAACCAGTCCAAAGACTATGGTTTCCACCGTTACCGCCATATCATTTATATAAAATATAGGGGTCCTTCCATTGTGTGAAAACAGAGGAATAATTATGGTTGCAAATATTATAATGGGTATTGCCATAAACCATATCTTTTTATGAATGCTTCTGTCATATAAAAAGCTCACATAACTATAAGCACATACAAATGAAATGATTACAGGCAAAGGATTTAATGTCGCCATAGTCATCACCAGGGCAAAACCTATATATATTACGGTTACCAGGGGATGATAATTATAAAACATTCCTTTTTCCATAATCTGTTAAAAATATCCTTTCAAATCCACCCTTTTCTATTATTTTTTCTCTACCATTTATGTCATGATAGACGCTACTAAATGCGCGTTTCTAGGCGATTCCATCCACTGTATAACTCCAAACTATATCATCCCCATCACTTATTCTATACTTACTTGAGCCATAATTTGGAGACTTTCCATTTACCATATAAATCCAGCCGCTCATACCGCCTGCCGCCTTTTCATAAAGGTAATTAATTCCCTTTACATAATAGGTTTCATATAGGGGCTCAAATGAAGCATCTATATGTATGCCATACTTTTTACAAGCTGAAGCTAAGGCCTTAAATACTGTGGTGCCTTCCTTTACTTCAAGAGAAACATTTAAAATAATTCCATTTCCCGGAAGATTTTTCCTAAGGTCCTTATCTATAAGGGAAGGATTATCGGAAAGCTCCTTACAGCTTATGGTTAATGAACATTTATAATATTTATCCTCATTATTAGCTGAGGAACTGCTGCCGGAATTATCACCGGAACTGCTGCCGGAACTGCTGCCGGAATCACTACCGGAATCACTACCGGAATCACTGTCTGAACTGGTATCAGAATTACTTTCTGAGTCTTTTCCTGACTTAGAAGCCTTGCTACTGTCAGACTTTTTATTAGTACTTTTTGAAGAACTACTTGTTTTACTGCTATCCGAGGTGTTTTTCAAGGAAGACTTATGTGCTTTTTTATGACTATTTTCTTTGTCACTATCTTCCTCATTTTTAGTTTTTTTCTCTTTATCTGTATTCCCGGAATTCTCATTATTACTTACTTTTTCAGAAGAATCAGAGGCTTTTTTAACAGTCTTTGAAGTATCTTTACTAACCCTTCCCTGGTCTCTTTTATCACTGTCATAGGTTCCAAGGGTAAAGCCCTGATCTTCATCAAATATAATGTCACTTTCTCCTTTAACCTGAGAAGATGCACTATTTAAGGCCTTCTGTTCCTTTTTATATTTTGAAACCGAAGTAATTCTTATTCTGGAAAAGCAAATAACTGCAAGTATAACAAGAACAAGCGCAGTAATTATATGTTTATAACGTTTATTCATATATTTACATTTTCCTTTTCTTATTCAGTTTTCATTTCATTTTAAAATTGGGAAATTCTTTGATAACCTTTTTAAGAATATTTTGGAATTATTTTTACTATAATTTAAAAGCTTTTATAACTATAGCTTTTAGCTTTATAATCACATTATTTAACGAAAAATTTGCACGACAAAAAAACATGTTTTTCATCTAATTTTCGCCCTCCGCAAAAATCCTAATAAGGTAACACTATTTCCTTAACAGTAGCAGGTCTCCTGGCTTAACAGTAGTATGAAAAAACATACGAAGAACCAAGCCTTCCCAAGTATTAATCATCTTAATTCTCAGTGACATAATATGATTCTAATCCTGTCTTACAGTAGCGGGGGCTGCCCATGATTCTAACATGATTCCCTTTTAAGCCTGTATCGCCTAATTTTTTAATAAGCTTTTATAAAAAAATTCATTAAAATAAAAAGGTGGTATAGGCACTACCATCAAAGTGCACTATACCACCAAATCGCTTCTTAGTCAAATCACTTAAGCCTCTGGATACTCATTACATAATAATCTGTAAGGAGGCTCGTCTTCCTCTATTTTAGGGAATCTTCCCACCTCAGGAAGAAATCTGTTATCATTCTCATCATCATTACACTCACTAACTTCTCCTATAAGGATAGGGCCTGAACCCTCTTCCACATTAAAATCATGGAAAAGTCTTGGCTGTATGGAAATACTTTCTCCCGGTGTAAGCTTTATAACAGTTCCTGCAGGAACTATCTTAGTTGCACCGTCAAGATGCACTGTTACATCGCTTTCCATATCTATGGAATCATCGGCATTAGAATTATAAACCTTTATAAGAAGATTTCCACCTCCACGGTTTATTATATCCTCCATCTTTGCCCAATGAAAATGATTTGGAGAATACTGACCTTCCTTTATGTAAATCAGTTTTTCTGCATATTTCTTAGCATATTTATCCTTCATTTTAAGATTACCATTTCTAAGAGTAATCAGCGAAAAACCAGTTTTATCGAAGTCTCCAAGGCCATAATCTGTTATGTCCCAGCCGAGCATGTTGTCTCTAATCTCATCATACTCGTGACCTTTTTCCTTCCACTCTTCAGGAGTAAAATTACAAAATGGAGGTAATGGATACTTATATTCTTTAAGCATTACTTCCATTTCCTTCAAAGCCTTATTAATCTCAGAACGCTTCATATATAAGCCCTCCTTTTTAAGTTAGCCAATCTTATTCACTAATGTTAATGCTTTTAAAAGCCCTCTTAAAACCTATCAGTCCTTATTCTTAAACTTTTCTACCTGTGATTTAATAAGCTCTTCATCCTCAAAGTAGTTAATTCTCATAGCTGCCTTAACCTCAGCCATAGTCTTCTTTCCGATTTCACGAGCTGCAAGTGTACCCTTTTTAAGGATTTCATATACACCCGGGATGTCAGCCTCATACTGCTTTCTTCTCTCTCTAATAGGTGCAAGCTCTTCCTCAAGTACCTTTATAAGGAACTTCTTAACCTTAACATCACCAAGACCACCACGCAT
>JAILGL010000055.1 GCA_024696825.1 Lachnospiraceae bacterium | reverse complement strand
TTTTTCTTAGCTTCCTCCCTATCCATGTGATTGACGGTAATAGGGGCATCCATAACATTTTTAATAGCTGTATAATGAGGGAAAAGATTGAAGTTCTGGAAAACCAATCCGAAGATTTTTTTAATCTCCTTCATCTTCTCTCCTGTGGCATAAACCACCTTATCATCTACAGTTTCAGCCGCAACCTTGTCCTCATATATAATGCTTCCGGAATCAATGGTTTCAAGCATGGTAGCACATCTTAAAAGTGTGGATTTACCAGAGCCTGAAGGACCAAGTATGGAAACCACCTCACCTTTATTTATGGTAACATTTATATCCTTTAATACACAATTATCATCAAATGATTTTTTAATATTTTTAAGTTCAAGTAATGCCATAATATCCTCCAATTAAAAAGCATTTAAGCAGATACATTTACATGATTTGGAATTTAATGCTCTTCTCAATTCTTTCCATTACTGCAGCAACAATAAAGTTAAATATATAATAGAAAAGTCCTGCTACAAAAAGTGGCATAATGCTTGCCTGTGCAGCCGCTGTCTGTTTTGCGATTGTAAACATCTCAGTGTAGGCTAAGGCAAAGGCGAGAGAAGTATCCTTAACAAGGGTTATAACCTCGTTAGTTACAGGTGGAATAACTCTCTTAACCATCTGTGGGAACATAATCTTCCAGAAGGTCTGAACCTTGGTATAACCAAGAATGTGTGCTGCCTCCTTCTGTCCTGCAGGAATGGAATCTAATCCCGCTCTGAATATCTCTGCAAAATATGCTGCATAATTTAAGGAGAAACCTATAATTACAGCAAAAAATCTATATTGTGAAGAAAGTCTTAAACCAAATAAATAATACGGTCCGAAGAACACCACCAAAAGCTGTAACATAAGTGGTGTACCACGCATTATGGAAATGTATATTTTAGCAATAACCTCAAGTGGCTTAAATCTTGAACGTCTTATGGTAACTAAAAGAAGTCCAAGTGGAAGTGAGAATAAAAGGGTTAAGAAGAAAATGAGAAGTGAAGCTCCCATACCTTTTCCTAATTCCTTAAATACATTTGCTACTTCTTTGGCACTGGTCTTTTCCTTCTTGGCACTAAGCTTGTAGGCAGAATCTGTACCTTCTCTTCCAAGACATACACTTTCAGAAAGCTCCCATTTCTTGGCAATTTTCTCAAAGGTCTTGTCCTCAAGCATCTCATCTAAGGTCTTCTGAACCTCATCTCTAAGCTCAGTATTACCAAGCTTAAAGCCTATACCATACTGCTCAGAGGAAATGGAATCATCCAGAATTCTAAATTCATTACCACGCTGCTTGACTTCGTAGAGAGCAACTCCTATATCCATGCAGATAGCGTCTACAGAGCCTGACTCCAGGTTTAAAAATGCATTGTTGTAATCTGAAACCTGCTGTAATTCCTTAAAGCTCTCGCAGAGCTCTTTATTCTCATCAGTTGCATCCTCGCCTGTAAGTGCCGCAAGTGCTGAAGAATCAGTCTGTACCACTACTACCTTATCCTTCAAATCCTTTGGCTCTTCCACATCTGAATCAGACTTAACAACCACCACCTGTGAGTTGTCTACATAAGCCTTTGACCAGGTATATTTTAACTCACGGCCATTAATGGTAAAGCCGTTCCAAATACAGTCAATGGCGCCTGATTTGAGCTCCATATCCTTAGAATCCCAGTCTATAGGCTGCTTCTTAAGCTCCCAGCCATTTCTCTTACAAACCTCTTCTGCAAGATCTAAGTCAAAGCCGACATAATTGCCGTCATCATCCTTATATCCATAAGGTGGAAATGCAGCGTCAAAGCCTACTATAAAGGTTTTCTTATCTGAGTCACCTTCAGATTTCTTAGCCTCTGAAGTGTGAGCCACAGATAAACCACTCATAGTAAAGGCCATAAGAAAGACCATCATAAAAATAATACTTTTTCTAATATTTCTCATGGTTAATCCTTTCTGTGTCTAGTATTATAATGCATTGTTATATGAACATTGTACATCAGTTACTATAATTATATACTAACTTCATACAATCTGTAAAATAGAAAAAGGGATAATACCATTAAATATTATCCCTTCAAAAGTACATTTTTATTGTCTGAATATGAGCAGCTTCTAATTAGTTATTGATAAGCTTGCTCTCATCACTCCAGCTGTAAAGCTTACGAATTTCAGCTCCAACCTTCTCTACTTCATGCTCAGCAGCGAGCTTTCTAAGAGCCTTGAAGTGAGCCTGTCCACCAGCTGAAGACATATCAAGTAAGAAGTCCTTAGCGAATGAACCATCCTGGATATCCTTAAGAACATCCTTCATAGCCTTCTTAGTATCCTCAGTTACAATCTTAGGACCTGTAATGTAATCACCATACTCAGCTGTATTTGAAATAGAATATCTCATTCCGGCAAAACCTGACTGATAGATAAGGTCAACGATTAACTTCATCTCATGAACACACTCGAAGTATGCATTTCTTGGATCATATCCAGCCTCAACAAGTGTTTCAAAACCAGCCTGCATAAGAGCACAAACACCACCACAAAGTACAGCCTGCTCACCGAAGAGGTCAGTCTCTGTCTCTGTTCTAAATGTTGTCTCTAAGATACCTGCTCTAGCACCACCAACACCAGCACCATATGCAAGTGCAAGGTCAAGTGCCTTACCTGTAGCATCCTGCTCTACAGCAACAAGACAAGGTGTACCCTTTCCTGCCTGATACTCACTACGTACTGTATGACCTGGAGCCTTAGGTGCGATCATTGTTACATCTACATCCTTTGGTGGGATGATCTGATTGAAATGGATGTTAAATCCATGTGCGAACATAAGCATGTTACCAGCCTCAAGGTTTGGCTCTATATCACTCTTATACATAGCTGCCTGCTTCTCATCTGGAATAAGTACCATGATAATATCAGCTGCCTTTGTAGCCTCTGCAACAGGGAGAACTGTAAGTCCCTGACTCTCTGCCTTTTCCTTAGACTTAGATCCTTCATAAAGACCTATAACCACGTCACATCCTGACTCCTTTAAGTTAAGGGCATGTGCATGTCCCTGACTACCGTAACCAATGATAGCAATCTTCTTGCCATCGAGTAATGATAAATTACAATCCTGCTGATAAAAAATCCTAGCATCTGCCATGTTAATATACCTCCTAAAATAGATAAAATAAAAATTTAAATTATATTAATCATCCATAAATTTCTCTGAGATTCCTTCGCCTCCACGACTAAGTCCGGCAATACCGGTACGTACAAGTTCCTTAATCTCATAGTTCTCTAAAAGCTCTATGAATGCATTAATTTTCCTCTGATTACCTGTAAGCTCAACCATAACTGAATCAAGCTCAACATCTACTATATTAGCTCTGAATATCTCTGCAAGTGAAGTAATCTCGTTTCTCTTATCCGGTGCGACACCAACAGTTATAAGCACAAGCTCTCTTGTAACCGAATGTCCATCAGTAAGTTCTATTACCTCTCTTACATCTTCAAGCTTTTCAAGTTGCTTTTTAATCTGATCAAGAATCTGATCATCACCCTTTGCAACAACTGTCATCCTTGAATATATAGGATTCTCGGTCTCTCCAACTGTAAGACTGTCGATATTATATCCACGTCTACTGAAAAGTCCTGCCACTCGACTAAGAACACCTGATGAGTTATCAACTAATATGGACAATACTTTTTTCTTCATAATGAGACCCTCCTTTCCCATTTAAATAAAATACTAAGCCTGCCTAAAAAACGCTAAATACCATTTTAGCAACCTAAGGTCATTTTGTCAAGAAAACCCTTGAAATATTGCATTTTGTAATAGCTTTTTTGGTTATTTTATTTCTCAAATTTTACTACCATTCGCATTATAGGATTTCCAAGATTGTAAAATTTCTCCTCATACTCTGTCATAACGTTATCCTGCATAGGACCATCCTTATGAATATCGTAATCTAATTCCTCCATTTTAAGGCCAAACTTTTTAACCTCCTTAACGGAAAAATCAAATAAATCCTTATTATCAGTTTTAAACTGTAAAAGCCCATTTGGCTTAAGTATTATTTTATACTTAGGTAAAAATGTAGTGGAGGTAAGTCTCCTTTTGGCATGTCTTACCTTAGGCCATGGATCTGAAAAATTAAGGTAGATTTTATCAATTTCATTTTCCTCAAAAAAGTCCAGAATATTCTCTGCATCCATGCGAAGAAAAATAATATTTTTAAATGGTTTTACCTGGTCACAGGCTTCGGTATTATCGCTTTTAGTCTCGCAATTTTTATCGCTATTTTCTGAAGGGGATTTTCTTTCCTCCAGCTTTTCTATAGCACGCACCAAAACGCTTGAGAACTTCTCTATTCCAACAAAATTAATGTCAGGATATTTCTCTGCCATATCCATTAAAAACTTACCCTTTCCCATGCCTATCTCTATATGGATTGGATTATCATTATTAAAGAGTTCTTTCCATCTGCCCTTATAATTTTTTCCTGACACATCATCTGCCTGAATTGTATTAACATGGGCCTCGATTTTTTCCTGAGAACCCTTTACATTTTTTAATCTCATATTTAATCTCCTTATGAATTTGACCTTTACCATTTTAGTCCATATAGGGAAATTTTTCCAGTAGTTTATTAGTTTGCTTATAGATAAAAAGGAAAAATTAAAAAGCCGCGTGGAAGCCTAACCTTCCACGCAGCCTAGATTAATTATGTTATTTATATAGGTTTAATTATTATTTAACCTTAAATTTAACTGTCTTCTTGTGGCCCTTCTTATCCACTACAAGAATCTTATTCTTCTTTCCTTTCTTCTTAAGAAGCTTCTTATACTTCTTAAGCTTAAAGTTAAGCTTCTTTAATTTAAGAGTTTTCTTACCCTTCTTCTTAAATTTAATCTTAATCTTCTTACCATTTATCTTAACTGTCTTAATACCCTTTTTAGCTGTAATCTTAACCTTCTTGCTCTTCTTATATGTCTTATTCTTCTTAAGGTTAATAGTGATAAATGTCTTAGCCTTTGCACTAGCCTCTGGTGATTCTGATGCCTCTGAAGGAGCTGTGCTTGCACTTGGTGAAACACTTGGATTCTCTGAAGGAGCTGTGCTT
>JAILGL010000003.1 GCA_024696825.1 Lachnospiraceae bacterium | reverse complement strand
GGCTCATCCAGCCACACATCGCAGCCCGGTATAAGAAGTTCTTTGCATCTTCCTGTATTCTTAACATGAACTGTCTCCTTTTGACCATTCACCTCGACCTCAGCGATAAAACGATTAGGCCTCTTTATGAATTTCGCTGGTACTATCTTTTTGTATTTCATATTATTAGAAAACTCCTAATTAACATTCCTATTCTTTCCATAAAATATTTTACCTACTTCCAAAAATCTTCGATAAGAACATCCTGTACTATATAGCTTATTCTCATGTACACATTTTCCCTCATTAGAGCATTTTTCAAAGTAACTACAACAACTAAATGAAGACTTTGATGTGTAATTAGCTAAAGAATATAAAGCATTATCTTTTATGTATGGCAATAGATTCTTTGATTCTTTATCAACAACAATATGAACATTTTCAGGATCAGATTCTAAGTACTTCACTTCAAAATCAGCTGGAATATCGTTTTCCATTTATCACTCCCCATTTCTCCAAAAACAAACGAAATATCCAAAGTTACCCACTTATACAAAGATGAAAGTCCACAAATATCTTGCAGACTTTCATCCAAATTGTACGCATATATCTTAGTTTAAAAAACTTTATATTTCAAAAAACTTTATGAGTTTTCTCATTATTATAATTTACTCCAAATTTTTATTTAGTTTATTTTAATCTAATATAATTATAAATCTATTTTTTCCGCTTACCCTATTTATTTAACTCAACAGTACCTGTTAAGGTTACACCTTCAGGTATATTCTTCATAGCATAACAAACCCAATAATAACCATCGAAAGATATAGTTTCATTATTGGCAACAACTGACTTATAAGCTGTTGTAACTGTCTTAGTCATTTTCTTATTATCACCACGTGTGATTGTAAATGTTGCGTTCTTGGTACTTGCAAGATCATCTTCACTTACAAGACAAACCCAACGCTGTGAATAAACACCATTTGAAACGTCTGTTTTCTGTGTGTAAAGCTGTCCTGGAGTGTAATCACCTGTTTCAGATAATACACCAGTTACAGAAATATCTGTTACAGTCATATTAATTCCTCCAATCTCAAGATTCCCATTATTTTTTCTAGTGGAAAGCATTTCTGCAGGAAACTCCAAATCAATAGTCCCTGAACTATTTATAGAAAGATTTCCACCTATATTCTCATTGTTACATTTCAAAATAAAGTAGCCTGTAGAATCAGTAAGCTGATATGTAATACTAAATTTTGAAATACTAGCATATGCAGTATAGTCATAATTAAAATAAAAACTACTATTATAATTATATAACTCTTCATTTCCTGACCACACACTAACCGTTGTTTCCTCAGCTGCCTCTGCTACTTCCACCCCACCAATAGCACCGACACTAGAAACAACTAATGCAAACATCATTAGAATTCCTAGCATTTTTTTAAAAACTTTTCCTTTCACAATAAATACCTCCTGAAATTTTTATTTGGTCCCTCTAAAATGCATAGTAAAACATAATATCATTTTATCCCTATAATCTCACTACTGTCAATTTAATATTTATAAAGATTTAATTATTATAACACACCTCCATTATATAAGTTTTTATATATTAACAATTATAAAATTCCATTTTTATCTATATATTTATTAAAAAATGATAATTCTACAAATATACTATGTAAAAACTATATTATTTTGTAACCTTTTCCGTGTAAATATTGAATATATTATAACCCCTATAAATACGCATAGTCAATGACCTGTTCAAAACTATCGATTGTCTATACCTTTCATTTTTTAATTTTTCACACTATAAGCTAAATCCATCTCAACTCTACCGATTTAGCCAACTTAACGCCAAATCCACACCAACTTAACGCCACCCCCCCACACAAAAAAAGACCGCCGCAGGCCAGGCCTGCGACGGTCTCATAATAACAACATAAAACTCACACTATTATATTATCTGCTATTCTCTTATTTCACCTTAACTCTCTTAAGTGCTTTAGCTTTCTTTAAGAGCTTCTTGTAAGCTGCCTTCTTCTTCTTTGGCACCTTAACAACACATTTCTTCTTAACGCCTGCGAAGGCATTCTTTCCGATAGATTTGATGTTGTTACCCTTAATGATAACCTTTGAGAGTTTTGGACATTTAACTATTGCATTGGCAAGAATCTTCTTCATGTTCTTACCGATGGTTAAGGTCTTAAGCTTCTTCATTCCCTTAACTGAGTTCTTGTTCATCTGAACAACCTTTAAGGTCTTATTGCTGTACTTAACTGTTGCAGGAATTGTGAACTTCTTAAGACTTGTCTTTGTAATCTTAACAAGTGCTGCTGTGTTGTTTGAAAGAACCTTATACTTAGCATTCTTGTAAGTGAATGTCTTTCCAACTATTGAAGTATCTGCACTTGGTGAAGCACTTGGGTTAGTACTTGGATCTACTGAAGAATCAGTTGGAGTTGTAGCACTTCCTGATGGATTTGCTGATGAACTCTCTGATGGATCTGCAGATGGTGTAATACCTGCATATTTCTCAAGTTCTTCTACTCTCTTAGCAAGCTCTTCATAAGAATCCTTTGCTGCAATCTGATAACCGTAATCACCAATAATTGCTGGAATGTACGGTGCAAGCAAGGCCACAGGACTTTTGACCTCATTATACTTTTTAACAAGCTCTTCAACCTTTTCACCATCAAAATTCTTAATTCCATAGCAGAAGGTAACTGTATCACCTTCGAATTCTACAGTCTTTCCGGCAATATCATTTGCTGAATCATAATATGTCTTATTTCCATTTCCATCTATAGCTACGAGATAGAAATCACAGAAATCAATAGGATCTATATCAACGCTATAATCCTTGTTAAATGTAAGACTAATCTTCTCAGCACCTGGCTGTGTATAGGTCTGAACAAGCTTACTTGCAACATCACCTAAAATATCTTCAGGTCTAGGTGCCTGAGTTTGTGATAAATATTTGCTAACCAAATTCAAAATATCATTTCTAACATTTAATCCTGGTTGATTTTCTGATTTAAGTTTTTCAGGATCAACCTTAACTACTGCAAATACAGCATAATCCGGCTTTGTAAAATCTAATGACAATCCATATAATGCAACGCTTACACCATCTGAAATCTCATAAAATGGTGCATCTTTAAGATTCACTGTATAGGTCAAATCACTGGCTTTACCTAATAATTTGTATTCAAAGTCATCATTTAAATCCATAGACATCCATGTAGCAAGTGGATAATCAGATAACTTTTCACCATCAGGCAATGAAGCTTTAAGTGTAACTTCTTCATCAGCTTCTGTTACATACTGAATTAATTCCTCACTACTCTCTACTCCAAAATGTGCTCCTATATCTTCCTTAATCGCATACTGATATAAAGCATAAGATGCATCTGTATAAGCTACACAAACATATGAATAATAATCATTTGACTCCACTTCATAATCATCTATTATAACGTTAATTGAATTAGAATTACCACCTGATACATACTCAATACCATCATCTTCTGTAACCTTATACCACAGATATTTAACATCTTTTCCTAAATCTGATTTAGCATTAACAGACAATTCTTTTGTAACATCTTCAGTTATATAAACATCTTCTACAACTGCCTCACCCAGCAAATAGGATGATTCAATATCATAATCAATCTCGCCTTCCTTGAATCTTCTTAATTTCAATGTATCCTCATCGATATTAATACGACTCTGCCAATCTTTCTGAATTAAATTTTCTATATAACCATCTGTTAAGTATCCAACATAAGTATAGCCTTTTACAGCATCTTTACCAATATTCTTAAAATGAACATCAGCCTTTGAATATACATATATCTCAACATTATAATAATATCCTTCAGTATTAGATATCTTACAAGTATAACTACCAAAATCGCCTGCTGATATATCTTTTATAATATATGTATTTTTAGATGAACTCTGTATTAAAATACCATCAGGATTATAGAAATCATATGTAAAATAACCATCAACAGGATTATCAATAGTGATTGTTAAGTCTTCACCTTCTGTTACGTAATAATAACAATCATCTATAGTATCGTCAACGCCCATTGCATCTTCAAGAGAGGCTAAATATATAGAACTAGTAGTATCACCGGCAAATTCACCAGTAGTATCATTATATGCATCTATATGCACAAAATATGCTCCAAAATCTTCTTCTTTTACAGATTTAATTGTATATGTGTCTTTTGTAGCACCATCAATTACCTTAACACTATCTGTATTACTATCATACATACACCACTGATATTCAATTCTTTCAGAACCAGAACAGGTAGCATTAATCTTAAGTGTAACTGAATCACCAATATCTGCAAAATTATATTCCTTTTCTATTGTATAATTGATATCTCCCATGTTTCCGCAATAAACAGCCTTTGACATAGTTGTTGTCTTAGTTCCTGATGAAGTCTCATATGTTATGACAGCTGTATAAACTCCACTTTTATCAGGACTTAAATCTTCAATCTTAAGACTATTTCCAGTCTCATCAAGTACCTTACCTACTTTATTAGATGACTCATCTGATCCCATACCTGATGGGTAGAAAATCCATCTATAAGTAGCATCTGTTTTCTTATCACCAACAACAGTTATATCAACATCTGTTCCCGGATAATATGTATCAGTACCACTTGTGTCTCCGTAAGCATAAATACTATAATTTATGTAACTTGGATAAGCAGAATCACTTCTCTCAGTTAATGTATAATACTCATAGGTCTTATAAGCTACTACTCCATCTAAATATACAGTAAGATATGCTACATATGTACCAAAATCTCCTTCTGTTATATTATCAATATCAAAATAATCAGTATCTACACCACTTATAGCTCTGAAATCACCATTTACGGACTTATACCAATCTATTTTGTAAGTAATATTATCTGAGTAACTGGTAAATATAGGATTAAATCTAACATCTTCACCAATTGCTTTATTGAAAGATGTAGTACCCTTATTAAAGGCATACATATAATCTATTCTACCATTAACTTTAAATTCAACTTTACTGGTGTCTATACCATCTGTTAATTCACATTTATAAGTTGTACTACCACTATAAGCGGTAGCATTATAACTTGATTCTTCTGCACCTTTTATTATCGAACCATTCATATACCACTTATATGTAATATCACCATAACTTGATTCAGCATTTACATTCAGCTCAACTTTATCTCCAATTTTTGCACTAACTGTAGTATCACTTGTATTAATAATACTAAGTCCTGGTGCTTTCTTTACAGTCCATACTGTTGATACAGTCTTAGTTGTCTTCTTTGTATCACGGAAAACATAATTTGCGTCAGCACTTTCACTTGTATCAAGATTTATAGTTGCCTTACATGTAACAGAACCATTGTAATCTTCATCAGCAGTTGGTTCGAAAACAAATGTATCATCTGTCTCATCATCTATTAATGTAGATCCTCTATACCACTGATATGTAATAGTGCTTTTACCATTATCTCCTACTACGCTAACATTGTTCTCAAATGTATAGCTGTCATTTATAGGAACATAGACTGTTGTCTCCAATGGAGAATATTCATTTGAAACATCTACTAATACCTGCTCCTTAGATTCTATAGGTTCAGTTGTAGCACCAACAGTATAATAATAATTCATAGAAGTCACATTATAATCCTTATAATCTGAACCCTTTCTCATAATTTTTACTGTTAATCTATAAGTATCTGCATCACCAGCTTCAAAATCTTCGATAGTATATACATTAGTTTCACTATCTAATTTTGAACTGTCAGAAGTTTTAGTCCATGAATATGTATAATTATAATAATTAGAATTAAATTTAGGACCTATAATAGTAACATCTTCACCTGGTTCAGCTTCGATAGTATTACTACTTTCATTCGAATTATAAACAGCATAATGAGTAAACTCTTCAAATACAATATAACTATAATATTCATATGTGACATCTGAACCCTTTGTCAATTTAACCTGTAAAAAATAATATGCAGAATCGGTCCAATAATCTCCATCAGTATCTGCATACATAAAATCATCTTCAGTAATGGTATGATCAAAGTCACTCTTAGTAGCTCCATCAATCGGTTCGAGGATCTTTGTATTAGTTGTAGGCGAGGAATTATACATTATTTTTGCAACCTTATTAACAGTAATATCCTCATCTGTTACATCAGCTTCTGCAATCTCATCACCAGCCACGTACCACTGATAATCTGCAGTATATCCTGATGGAATATCCAAAGGACAGTCTATTGATATTTTATCTCCTACAAACGCGTGAGAATATGCATAACATGAAGGTGCATTACCCCAATATATATTATCTTCACTAGGAGTTGAAATATACCAATCCACAACACTTACTCCTGCACTTGCTGACTTTGGCGCACTAAATGGCACATAAGTCATACACATACTAAGTGCAAGCACAAAAGCCAGCACCTTTTTAAACTTTTTAAAGCTCATACTTTTAGTTTCTCCTTTCGTTGTTCAATTTTTGTTTCTTGTTTCTTGTTTCTAGTTACTTGTACTGAGTTTCTTGTACTTTTACTTTTTACTTGTACGTTTTACTGATACTATTTCATGTTTTATGCTAATTAATTCAACTAAAAAACTTATTACTAATTACTAATTACTAATTACTTATTAATTATTACTCTTTATTCATTCCTTTCTATAAGATTTTGTAGTTCCTTTTTTAGGTACACTTTCAGCCTTGTTTACAACTTTTTAGGCCCTGTCAGTGCTTGCTTTGTCTTCTAGTCAAATTTTCACATAATAATTACTTAAATTTTACCATTTTTTTACATGTTTTTCAACAAAAAACAAAAAAAACCGCCGCAGGCCTTTCCTGCGACGGTTTTATAAACTCACACCACTTCCGGTGCGAATCTTATTCTTTTTTTAACTCCCTACACCAGTTTAATTCTATTAACATATTCGTCTTCTCTTATTTCACCTTAACCTTTTTCAAAGCCTTAGCTTTCTTGAGAAGCTTCCTATATGCGGCTTTCTTAGCCTTTGGCACCTTGACAACGCAGTTCTTCTTAACGCCTGTAAATGCGTTCTTTCCGATTGTCTTAATGGCCTTACCCTTTATAATAACCTTTGAAAGCTTTGGACACTTAACGATTGCCTTAGCCTTAATGGTCTTCATGTTCTTGCCAATTACAAGATTCTTAAGCTTCTTCATGCCCTTTAATGAATTCGAATTCATCTGAACTACCTTGTAGCTTACATTCTTGTACTTAGTTGTAGCTGGAATTGTAAACTTCTTAAGATTTGTCTTTGTAACCTTAACAAGAGCAACTGTATTGTTTGAAAGAACCTTGTACTTAGCGTTCTTGTAAGTAAATGTCTTACCAACCATTGACTCAGCTGCTGGTGAAGCAGAAGGTGATTCGGATGGAACTACTGCAGATTCTGTAGGTGTTAATGCTGAACCAGTTGGTACTGCTGCTGATTCTGTTGGAACACTTGATGGCTCTTCACTTGGCTCTACGCTTGGCTC
>JAILGL010000180.1 GCA_024696825.1 Lachnospiraceae bacterium | reverse complement strand
AAAATAAATAAATTGTTATATAATGATGAGGATTCAATTTAGTTAATCAAATGTTAAAATTTGAGGAGGAAAAACATGAGTAAAAATTTTAAAAAATTAGTTACATTTTTTATGAGTTTATCACTTGTTATGTCAATGTTTGGTGCCGTAGGAACTATAGATAATTCTAAAAATGCTAAGGCTGAGGATGCTACATTTACAGACCTTGATCAGGCTTCCATGGTAGAAGATATGGGTGCAGGATGGAATCTTGGTAATCAGCTTGAAGCAAGTAATAATGGTACTCCATCAGAAACTGCATGGGGTAATCCTAAGGTTAGTGAGGATTTAATTAAGTTAGTTAAGAGTGCAGGTTTTAAGACTATAAGAATTCCTGTTTCATATCTTAGTAAAATAACCTACAATAGCTCAACAGATACCTATGAGATTGATTCTGCATGGCTTACAAGAGTTAAAGAGGTTGTTGATTATTGTGTAAATAATGATGTATATGCAATTATTAATATGCATGGTGATGGTTATAATTCAGTACAGGGTGGATGGTTACTCTGTAATGGTGATGACCAGGATACAATTAAGAAAAAATATGCTGACTGCTGGAATCAGATAGCCACAACCTTTAAGGATTATGATGAGCATCTTATATTCGAGTCTATGAATGAGGAATTTGATGGCACCTATAGTAATCCTAATAAAACCTATTATGCTAATATAAATGCATATAATCAGATTTTTGTGGATACTGTAAGACAGACAGGCTCTAACAATGCTAAGAGATGGCTTCTTATTCCTGGCTGGAATACTAATATTAACTATACTGTTGGAAACTATGGCTTTAGTTTACCTACTGATAATTATCTTGATTCATCAGTTTCAGGTAAGAGAATTATGATTTCTGTTCATTATTATGACCCATGGGATTTTGCAGGTGAAGGTTCTACCACTCAGTGGGGTCCTAATGCCGAAAGCGGTAAGGCTTCAAGCTGGGGACAGTTAGATTATATGGAGGATCAGTTTAATAAATTATATAATACATTTGTTTCAAAGGGATATCCTGTAGTTATCGGTGAGTATGGAGCTACAGATGTTTCTTCTACAGATCCTAATAATCTTAGTTGTCGTAAAGATTATTACTATAATCTATGCAAGATAGCTAAGGAAAAGGGATGCGTTCCTGTTACCTGGGATAATAATGGTCATAATAAATCGGGTGGTGATCAGTTTGGATTATTTAATCGTTCATACTTAATTGCTACTACAAATGGACAGGCTATTATAGATTCCATTATGGAAGTTTATGGAAGTGAAGAAGAGTCCCCAAGTCCTGAAGTGTCAGAATCACCTTCAGAGAGTCCTGAGGCAAGTGCTACTGCTTCAGAAAGTCCTGCAGCAAGTGAAGAGGTATCAGAATCACCTGCAGCTTCAGAAAGTGCAAGTGCTGAGGCGTCAGAAAGCCCTGCAGCAAGTGAAGAAGCGTCAGCATCACCTGCAGCTAGTACAGAAGCGTCAGCATCACCTGCAGCAAGTGCATCACCAAGTGCGTCTGCAAGTGCAGCTCCTGCAACTTCTTCATTACCTTCAGCTTCACCAGAAGCCAGTGCAGAAGCTTCTCCAAGCTCTAATACTGTTAAAGCAAAGATTACCACTAATCTTAAGAATAATAAGAAATATTCTAAGGCTAAAAAAGTTATAGTTAAGGCTAATAAGGGTATTAAGAAGATTACCCTTAATGGCAAGAAGGTAAAATGTAAGGCTAAGAAGAAAAAGTTTACATTTAAGCTTAAGAAATATAAGAAATATCTTAAAAAGCGTAAGAAGAATAAGCTTATTGTTATAGACATGAAGAAGAATAAAAAGATAGTTAAATTTGTTGTTAAATAATTAAGCTTTTTAGATTATTCTATAATCATTTAATTAAATATGTTTTATAAATGGAGTTGTTATTATAACAGCTCCATTTTTTGTTTTTACTTAGACCTAACTTAAGTTAGCAAATTTGGATAACTATATACTAAATGAGGATAATTATTTTTTAAATAAAAATGATAAAATATATTTGTAACTTAAATTAAAAATTTGAGGTTATTATTAAAAAAGAGAGGTATTGTATATGAGTAAAAACATTAGAAAAACTATGGGTGTGCTTCTTGCATTGGTTATGGCATTTACGGGGGTTATTAACCATCAGGATGTAAGCGCAAAGACAAAAAAAGTAAAGCTTAACAAGAGTAAGGTTACTGTTAAGGTTAATAAAAAGGTTAGGCTTAAGGTTAAAAATAAACCTAAAAAAGCAAAGATTAAGTGGTCAGTTAACAAAAAGAAAATTGCAACAGTTTCTAAAAATGGTGTGGTTAAAGGAAAATCACAGGGTAAGGCAGTTGTTACTGTTAAGGTAATTTATAAGGTTGGAAATAGAAAGTTTATTAAAAAGCTTAAATGTAAGGTTACAGTAAAGAAAGCTAATACTAATACAAATACTGACAGTAAGACAACTCCATCTGCTGAGGCTACCGCTTCACCATTAGTAGTTCCAACTATAGTTCCTACTTCATCTGCAGCTGCTTCTGAAGAGCCTGTAAAAGAAGAAAAAATAATAAAGAGAACTGAAGAAACCATTAATCCTGATACAGGTGAAAAGGAAACTGTAGTAAAGGAAATTATTTCTAAGGATGATGGAAGTGTTGAAAAGGATATTGATTCCATAACTCTTATTAATGAGAGACTTGGACAGGGTATAAATCTTGGTAATACCCTTGAAGCAACTCTTACAAAAAATGACAGAGATGAAGCCAGAGCAAATATCGATGTAGATGCATTTGAAAGAGCATGGGGAGCGCCTAAGACAACACAGGCTATGATTGATGGATATAAGCAGTATGGATTTAATACAGTTAGAATTCCTGTTTCATGGTCTAATATGATTGATGAAAATGATCCTGAATATAAGATTAATGATGCATTTATGAATAGAGTTGAAGAAGTTGTAAACTATTGTATTAATGCAGATATGTATGTAATTGTAAACATTCACTGGGATAGTGGCTGGTGGTCACAGTTTGGTGCAGGAGATAAGTGGAATGCCAAGGCTCATGCAAGATTTACTTCCTTCTGGACTCAGATTTCTAACAGATTTAAGGATTATTCAGACAAGTTAATATTTGAAGCTGCAAATGAGGAGTTCTGCGAAGCATTTAACCATGAGATTGATTCTGAGGGTTATAGAAAAAGTGTTGATATGACTGGAAACTTAGATAGTGATGGATGGTATCAGCTTTCAAATGAATTAAATCAGGAGTTTGTAGACATTGTTCGTGCATCAGGTGGAAACAATGAATATAGACATTTACTTATCTCAGGTATAAGAACAGATATTGATTTAACCTGTGATGAAAGATTTAAAATGCCTACAGACCCTAAGAATCCTGATGTTAACAAGCTTAGTGTATCAGTGCATTACTATACACCTTGGGATTATTGCGGTAATAATCAGCCTACTCTTGAGTGGGGCAGCGATGAAGATAAGCAGGAAATGCTTGATAAATTTACCATGATGGAGAAGTTTACAAAGGCTGGTTATGGAGTAATGATTGGTGAATATAGTGTAGTTGTGCCACAGCATAACGATATTCCATTATTCTTAAATTCATTATTATCCATTTGTAAGGAAAGGTCCTTCCTTCCAATTCTTTGGGATACACCGGGTCTTTACTATAACAGAAAGACTTGCAAGATGATTTATGCTGATATTGCTAAAGTATTTAATGAATTTACAGGTTCTAATGGTGATGATACAGCACCAATTAACTCAGGTGTTGTTGACAGAGAGATTAAATTTGAGGATGCCGAAAACCTTACTCTCAAATGGAGCTGGAATGGTGTATGGTGCAAGAATGACGGTCAAAACTATACAGGTATAGACAGAATTAAGGATGATGATGGTAAATGGGTAGCAGGTGGAAAAAATGTTTCCAAAACCAATTTATCAAAATGGGTTACTACAGAGTCATGTACGGATATTAACAATATAACCTTTAATGATTGGGGCTATCAAACCCTTATAAATCTTGACTGGACACAGTTTAATGAGCCATATCTTAAATGTACATTTATCCATGAGGAAAATGGAAATACCATTGGAGACTTTGAGTTTGGTACTCAGGATGAGGTAGATTCTCAGTCCAATGATATTCAAAAGGTTCAGTATGATTCATTTAGAGATAAATGCGTAAGTATTCCTTTAGTTGCCTTAGCATCTAATAATCCATATTTATATCTTACATTTTCTAATTGTCCTATAGTTACATCTATAGAGATATATGATAAAGAATAATGTAAAATAACAATAACAGAAACAAATTTTGCTTCTCTCACTATAAAAGCTACCAGTTACAAGTTGTAATTGGTAGCTTTTTTATAGTATAATTATTAATAGATTATAAAGTTGGTTTTCTTGAAATTATTATAACTAAAGAAGACTGTAAGGAACGACAAAAAAATTCATAAGGAGAGACTTTTATGAGCATGAAATTTAAAAGATTATTTGCAATGATTATATGCTTTTCCATGGTTGTTGCTTCATTTAGTATTATTGGTAATACTAAAGCTGTTAAGACAGTAAAGGCAGAGGACGTCACATTTAATGATATGGATATGGCTGCTATGGTTGAAGCTATGGGAGCCGGATGGAATCTTGGTAATCAGCTTGAAGCAAGTAATGGAGGTACTCCATCTGAAACTGCCTGGGGTAATCCTGTGATTACTGAGGATTTGATTAAGCTGGTTAAGAGTGCAGGTTTTAAGACAATTAGAGTGCCTGTATCCTATCTTAGTAAAATAACCTATAACAGCACAACTGACACCTATGAAATCGATTCTGCGTGGCTTAACAGGGTTAAAGAGGTAGTTGATTATTGCGTTAATAATGACATTTATACAATTATAAATATGCATGGTGATGGATATAATACTGTGCAGGGTGGATGGTTACTCTGTAATGGTTCAGATCAGACCACCATTAAGAAAAAATATAAGGACTGTTGGAACCAGATTGCTACAACCTTTAAGGATTATGATGAGCATCTTATATTTGAGTCAATGAATGAGGAATTTGATGGAACCTATGACACCCCAAATACCAAGTATTATTCTAATATAAATGCTTATAATCAGATCTTTGTGGATACTGTAAGACAGACAGGTTCTAATAATTTAAAGAGATGGCTTCTTATACCTGGTTGGAATACTAATATTGAGTATACAGTAGGAGATTATGGATTCAAGCTTCCAACTGACAGTAACCTGGATTCTTCAGTTTCAGGTAAAAGAATTATGATTTCTGTTCACTACTATGATCCATGGGATTTTGCAGGTGAAGGTAATACTACTCAGTGGGGTTCTTTAGCAACCGGCACTGTATCAGATTGGGGACAGGAAGACTATATGAAGGATCAGATGAAGCAGTTATATACTAAATTTACTTCAAAGGGATATCCTGTAGTAATTGGAGAGTATGGTGCAACTGATGTTTCTTCCTATGATTCCATGAATCTTACCTGTCGTAAGGATTATTATAAAAAGCTTTGTAAATTCGCTGCAGGAAATTACTGTGTGCCTGTAACCTGGGATAATAATGGACATTCCACCTCATCCCGTGGCGACCAGTTTGGTCTATTTGACCGTTCTTCCTTAAAGGCTACTGAGAATGGTTCTGCTATTATAGAATCCATTATGTCTATATATAATAATTACAGCCAGTATAAGCCTGATGAAAGTAGTTCTTCCACAACAACCAAAGGGAAAATTACCATTAATCTTAAGAATAATAAAAAATATAAAATGGCTAAAAAGGTAATTGTTAAATCCAACAAGGGCATTAAAAAGATCACCATTAATGGTAAAAAGGTTAAGTGTACAGTGAAGAAGAAAAAATGTACATTTAAGCTTAAAAAATATAAGAAATATCTTAAAAAACGAAAGAAGAATAAGCTTATTGTTATAGATATAAAAAAGAATAAAAAGACAGTGAAATTTGTGGTTAAATAATATAACTAATAAAATAATAAAACTAATGAGAGGAAAACTATAAAATGGAAGATAATAAAACTATGAAGGATTTTGAAAATGACCTGGACAGATCATTTCAGGTTTTAAATGAAGGGGATATTATAGAGGTAACTATTATCGGTATCTCTGATACTGAGCTTACGGTTGATTTTGATTATTATACTGATGGTATTATTCCATTGGAGGAATGCAGTGAGGACCCTGCATTTTCCATAAAGAGAGATGTGGAAGAAGGTCAGAAGATTAAAGCGATGGTTCTTAATCCTGACGGTCCAGGCGGACATGTTATCCTTTCAATGAAGAAGGCTAATAAGATACTTGTCTGGGATGAGCTTCAAAAGGCTTTTGATGAGGGCGTTGCATTTAATGTTAAAATTCAGGAAGCAGTACCAGCTGGTGCAATCTGTTATTTAAAGGGGGTTCGTGCATTTATCCCTGCATCTCAGCTCGCCTTAGAATTTGTGGAAGATACATCTACTTTCGTTGGTAAAACTGTTAATGCTGTTATTATTACAGTTGACCGTAATGAGCAGAAGCTCGTTCTTTCAGCTAAGATGATAGAGAAGGAAAAGGCCCTTGCTGAAAAAACTAAAAGAATTGGAAGACTTATGGCAGGTGATATAGTTGAGGGTACTGTTGATAGAATGGAATCCTATGGCGTATTTATTAACTTAGGAGAAGGTTTAATAGGCCTTTGCCATATTTCTCAAATTAGTAATAAGTTTATAAAATCACCGAAGGAAGTTGTTAAGCTTGGTGAAACTGTTAAGGCTAAGATCCTTAAAATTGAAGGAGAGCGTATTTCCTTAAGTATTAAGGCTTTAAGAGAGGATGAACCAGAGGAAGAAGAGGAGGAATATGTAATTCCTGAGGAGTATTCGGTTAACAATAATGAGGGAGATATCAGTCCATTTGCAATACTTTTAAAGGATAGAAAGTTTTAATATAAAAAAATATATACAAATTTATTTTTTTACTTTATAATATGAATAATATTATCGTTAATTAAATATTATTAGGAATAGGTGTTTTTGAAGTTTTATTGATTTTTTTTAATCAATAGTTAGGAGGTATTCATGTACAAAGGATATCCGATCATTGCGCTTTGTATAGTTAGAGTGGAGGATGAAAGAAGCTATCAATTTATAGAATCATTAAATAAAAGTGTTGTTGCGGCAGGATTTCGCCTTTTTGTATATCAGACCTGCTCGGATTTATTCTGGAAACTTATTCCAAAAGAGGGGGATAAGGCCGTATTTACATTGATGGATTATGATATTATTGATGCGGTTATTGTATTTTCTGAAATTATAAATGATCAGAATTTAGTTGATAGTATTATAAAGAAAGCAAATAGCGAAGGAAAACCAGTATTTAGTATTGGAAAAGAAAAAGCTGATGCTGTAAACTTTCTTTTTGATTATACAGATGGAATTGAAAAGGTTACAAGACATGTTATTGAAAAACATGGAGCCAGAGAATTTGCTTTTGTAGCAGGTCCTAAGGGTCAGATTCATTCTGAACTTAGAATTAAAAGATTTAGAAAGGTTATCGCAGAGTATGGCATAGAATTTGATGATGACAATCTGTATTATGGTGATTATTGGGATTTGCCAACCATTGAAGTAGTTAAGGAGATGGTTAAAAAGGGGAATGTACCTAAAAATATTGTTTGTGCCAATGACATAATGGCTATTACCGTGGTTAAAGAACTGGAAAAGTTCGGATATAGGATTCCGGAAGATATAATTGTTACAGGCTTTGATAGAACCATAGAAGCTATGATAAATGTTCCAACTATTACAACCAGCGGTTGTAACATAGATGATATGACTAATAATATTGTCAATTCTTTAAAGAAAGAATTTAATGGTGAAAAGGTTACAGAAACATTTGTATCAGGATTCGATTTATTCGAAGGTAAGTCTTGTGGTTGCTCTTCCGAATATGATGTTAAGTATCTATGTGATATGTTTCATGAGTCTCTTGATGGAAAGAATTATATTTATGACGATTCAAAGAGATTTAATGATATATTTGAATTTATGTTAAATGTACCTAGTCTTAATAAGATTCCTGAAATTTTAAATCATAATTATTTTACAGATACAGCTGTTATTTTAAATGAAAACTTCTTTGATGAGACAGTAAATCATACTAAGTTTGTTAGTAAAATGTCCTTAGACGATGATGTTTTAGCGGTTTATCAGACAGGCTATGATTTAGCTGATTATCCTATAAAGATGAAAAAACGAGACATTATGCCTCATATAGATGAGATTATAGAAAAAGAAACTCCTATTATATTTGCATCTTTAAATTTCTATTCCAATATGATTGGATATATTTGTTTCCATCCAAAAGTATATATTGCAGAGTATATGAAGCTTATTAATTATGTTCAGAATCTGAATCACATTTTCGGAACCTATTGTGTTGTAAATAATCTTAACTATACCATGGGGAAAGTCGATAGAATGGCCAAGAGAGATTATCTGACAGATCTTTACAACCGTACCGGATTTTACGGATATATAGATGAGGTTTTTGATAATGGTAGTTCTGCTTATTATGTAGTTGCATCTATCGATATGGATGGTCTTAAGAAAATGAATGACAGATTTGGCCATGAGATAGGAGATGCAGCCATTAAAACAATTGCAAAATCTATTAATTACTTAAAGACTATTCGTGAAGTCTTTAAATATAATAAAATAATTACAGGACGTTTTGGTGGAGATGAGTTTGTAGTATTTGCCGCAATAGATAATCCTGATATGGCCGAAGTTCTTAAAGAATCCGTTATTGGATATCTGGATAAATATAATCAAAAATTAGAGGGTCCATTTACCATTTCCGTAAGTATCGGTACCTGTGTTTTGAGTAGTGAAGAATTTGATTTTGATTATGCTCTTAAGCAGTCTGATATGAAGATGTATCAGGATAAGAGAGGTAAAGGCCGTAAATAAATTAGATGTGTATAAGGTAGGATGAATTTGAATTGGACTGATAGCCCATCAGACTTTAGGAATGATAATTCTAAGTTTGATGGGCTTTTTTAGTGAAAATCATAATAGACTAATTAGTATTAAATTGATATTTAAGCTGATTATTTGTATAATATTAATCAAGTTTTAAATTCGCTTGATTCTAAAAAAAGGATAAATTTAAAGATAAGTATAAGAAAAAATATTTTAAAAGTAGGATAAATAAGGAGGGATAGCTATGCATGAAAAGGGAAATAAGACTGTCGCAGATTCATTAACAGAATGGATAAAGATGGTTAGATATGAAGATATCAATGCTGCAGGACGTTTATTTGGTGGACGTCTTATGGAATGGATGGATGAGGTTGCAGGACTTTGTGCACTTCGTCACACTGGCTCTGATGTTACAACAGCTGCAGTTGATGATTTACAATTTAAAAAAGGTGTATATGTAGGTGATATAATAGTGATAATAGCAAGGGTTACACATGTTGGTAATTCTTCTATTGAAGTACGAACAGATGCATATACAGAGGATAAGGAAACGGGATGTCGCAATGTGATTAATAGAGCATACTTTACTGAAGTTTGCATTGATAAGGATGGAAAACCTTGTCCTGTGCCTTATGATATTATACCTGAAACAGAAGGTGAGAAGGCAGAATATGAATCGGCTAAGAAGAGAATAGCTATGAGAAAACAGCGCCGTAAGGAAGGATTCTAAAAATTTTAAACAGGTTTCAAATAGGTTTTAAATAGGTTTTCAATCATTTAATATATTATTACAATATACAAATTTTAAAAAAATGTAGTATAATTTAAAAATGGATATATAAAAGGGGTTTTTATGAAAAAAATTAAGATAACTGATATTAAAGGAATACGAATTGGTCAAGAGGAAAATAAAGAAGCAGGCACAGGAATTACGGTTTTTATAGCTGAAAATGGTATGAGAGCAGGCTTAGATATTCGAGGAGGTGGACCGGCCTCCAGAGATAGTCAGCTTCTAAATCCTTTAATGGCTGCTAAAGAAATTCATGGAATTGTACTAGGTGGTGGAAGTGCCTTTGGACTTGGAGCTTCTAATGGAGTCATGGAATACCTGGAAGAAAAAGGATATGGATTTGATGTTGGAATAACCAAGGTTCCCCTTGTGGTTCAGTCAGATATATTTGATTTAACGGTTGCTGATTCCAAAATACGTCCGGATAGAGATATGGGCTATGAGGCGGCAAAACTTGCTATGGAATCCCCTAATTATAAAGATGGAAATTATGGGGCGGGTTGTGGTGCAACAGTCGGAAAAATTAAAGGTATGGATTACTGTATGAAATCCGGTATTGGAAGTTATGCAATAGAGCTTGGAGAGTTAAAAATAGGTGCCGTTGTGGTAGCAAATGCTCTAGGTGATATCTTTGATTGGAAAACAGGAAAACAGGTTGCAGGACTTTTGTCAGAAGATAAAAAAAGTTTGGAAAGTACCCTTTTAGAAATGAAAAAATCAATCGATAAAAAGGATAATAAATT
>JAILGL010000169.1 GCA_024696825.1 Lachnospiraceae bacterium | reverse complement strand
GCATCGGACAGTTCCATCAATGTAATGATCATCAATTCACAGGCATTCAATGCCAAAGGCAAGGACGCCAGAAGAATATACATGAAGTTGGATGAATTCCGCTCGCGTAGACCGATTGATATTATTGCTAAGACAAACCCGATAATGATCATAGATGAGCCGCAGTCGGTGGAAGGAAAGCAGACAAAAGAAAACCTGAAGCAGTTTAATCCGATGATTACGCTGCGTTATTCGGCTACGCATAAGAGCGATAGCATTTATAACATGGTTTACCGCCTGGATGCCCTTGAGGCTTACAATAAGCGTCTAGTTAAAAAGATTGCGGTTAAAGGTATTACTGAAACAGGTAGCACTGCTACTGACAGTTATCTTTATCTTGAAAGCATCAATCTTTCAAAAGGAGATCCAACGGCAACACTTCATTTTGAGATGAAGATGGCCAGTGGTCAGTCAAAGAAAAAGAGCAAGATTGTTAGAGTAGGCGATAATCTTTATGATTATTCCAATGGCCTTGAAGAATATAAGAATGGATTTGTTGTCAGTCATATAGATGGTCGTGATGATTCTGTTGAATTCATCAATGGCATAAAGATATATGCTGGTGATGTGGTAGGTGATGTGGACGAAGATCAGCTTCGCAGGATTCAGATCAGAGAGACAATTCTTTCTCATCTGCAGAGAGAACGTCAGTTATTTTATAAGGGAATAAAAGTATTGTCATTGTTCTTTATCGATGAGGTTGCAAATTATCGTGAGTACGATTCTGATAACAAGCCTATGAATGGCAAATATGCGACCATGTTTGAGGAAGAATATGAGGATATCTTAAGTAACTGGCAGTTGACTATGGGAGAAGAGGATTATTTACAATATTTGAAAGCAATTCCAGTATCAAAAACACATGCGGGATATTTCTCAGTGGATGGCAAAGGGAAGATGATTAACTCTAAAGTAGGAAGAAAAGAAACTACTTCTGATGATGTTAGTGCATATGAACTGATCATGAAGAACAAGGAACTTTTGTTGGATAGAGATCCTAAGAAGTCTCCGGTAAGATTTATTTTTTCCCATTCTGCTTTACGTGAAGGTTGGGATAATCCAAACGTTTTTCAAATTTGCACATTAAAGCAAAGTAGTAGCGAAGTACGTAAAAGACAAGAGGTAGGCAGAGGACTCCGTCTTTGCGTTAATAGTGAAGGCGAAAGAATGGATGTTAATGCACTTGGAAGTGATGTCCATGATGTGAATGTTTTAACTGTTATAGCAAGTGAGAGTTATGATTCTTTTGCAAAAGGACTTCAATCTGAAATAGCGGAGGCTGTTGCAGAACGACCACTTAAGGTAGAAAGAGAATTGTTCGTAGAAAAAATAGTAAAAGATAATGAAGGAAATGAGGCCGTTATTTCAAGTGATGAAGCTACTGCTATATACCTAGATTTGGCAATTAATGGTTATATTAATAATAAGGGTGAATTAACAGATAAATATTATGATGATAAGAAGAATGGTTGCGTTAAAGTTGCTGAAATAGCAGAGATTATTTCTGATAGTGTTATAGAAATATTGGATTCGATTTATGATGGAAATTCATTGCTGCCTGAAAACGCACGTAGTAATAATGTTGAATTACAAGTTGATAATGAAAAATTGAATAGTAAAGAATTTAAAGCTTTGTGGTCAAAAATTAATTCAAAATCGATGTATATTGTTGATTTTGATGATAATGAACTGATAAATAATTCCATAAAGACTCTTGATGATAAATTACATGTTTCTAAAGTGCTTTTTAAAGTAGAAACAGGTTCAATGTCTACAATTAAAAGTAAAGACGAACTGTTAGCAGGAACATCATTTGTAAAAAATGAGACAGATTATCATTCTGTAAAAGCATCAGCTAATTCGAATATAAAATATGATTTAATTGGTAAAATGGTCGATGAAACCGGGTTAACTCGTAAGGATATAATAGCTATTTTGCAAGGAATTAGACCTGGTGTATTTAATCAGTTTAAAGATAATCCGGAAGAATTTATTGCTAAAGCTTCACGACTCATAAATGAACAAAAGGCAACTGCAATAATTCAGCATATTACATATAATGCTTTAGATGAAAAATATGATACAAATATTTTTACAGAACCTACAATAAAAGGAAAATTGAATGTTAATGCTATAAAGGTAAATAAACACCTATATAATCATATTATTTATGATTCAAGTAATGAAAAGAAGTTTGTAGAAAATCTTGATACAGACAAAAATGTTGCTGTTTATGTAAAGCTTCCAAGTGGTTTTTATATATCTACGCCTGTTGGCAAATATAATCCTGATTGGGCTATTGCTTTTTATGAGGGAAAAGTGAAACATATTTATTTTGTAGCAGAAACAAAAGGTTCTATGAAATCTATGCAGTTAAGAGATATAGAGAAGTCAAAGATTGATTGTGCACGTGAACATTTTAAGGCTATTTCAAAAGAAAATGTTATTTATGACATTATTGATAGTTATGAAACACTTATAAATATAGTAATGAAGTAGAAAAACTTTTTTATTGACAGCGTAGTTATGATTATGTACTGGGAATTCTATGGACGTTTGAATTATCAAAAATTCAAATTTACTAAGAAATTATAAAAAACTAAATTAAAATCGATACTAGTAAATTTTAAAGGAGTTAATAATGGCAGATATCAAGTACGAAATCAAAGAAGAAATCGGTGTTCTTTCCGAAAATGCGAAGGGATGGAGAAAGGAACTCAATCTCATCAGCTGGAATGATGCAGCACCAAAGTATGATCTTCGCGACTGGGCGCCAGATCATGAGAAGATGGGTAAGGGCGTTACTCTTACAGCTGCAGAAGTTAAAGAACTTAAGAAATTACTTGAAAAAAATAGCGATTTATAAAATTTTTGTCAGAAAATGACAAATTAAAACGACAAATGAAAATGACAAATGAAAAGGAATTTAGGAGGATTTTCTATGAGTAGAGTTAAT
>JAILGL010000155.1 GCA_024696825.1 Lachnospiraceae bacterium | reverse complement strand
TATAATGGTAAAACAGTTGCGCAAATTGTTGAAGAGACACAGTGGAAAGATTTGTAAATATTTAGTTTTAAGGTGGTAAAATAGATGAATTATTGTAAAGAATGTATCACTAAGAAACCAAAACAAACAGTTGAAGAATGTTCAGAGTGTAAGCAGAACATGTTATTGGTAGAAAATGGAATCGAGTATAGAGTGGACCCAGATATATTAAATGACTTTCCTGAGATTATGAAATGTAATGTTTTTCCAAATTGGAGAACAACATAGTTAGGTATTTTAGTCTCGTCAGTAAAATGTCAGCTTTTTTCTTGATTTTTTTGAAAAATATAGAGAAAACTGAAAAAATATATACCAGTGCTTTAGCACTGTAATAAATAAAAAGGTAGAAATAATAAAGTAGAATCATTCTTCCGGGAGTCATAAAGGCTCCCGGTTTTTTTGTAAACAGATAAGGGAAATGACGATATTATATAGCAATAACCAGTTGACATTCCCCTCCATATACGATAAAACTGATAAGGATATGGCATAATATGAAAATTGTGATATAATACCAATGTTTATGCATCTAAAAACTACATAAATTTTAGGAGGATATTATGAAGAGATTATCAAAAGCAGTTATTGCGCTTATAATTATTGCTTGCATTTGTATACCGGTTATAGCTGGAGTGGTTATTTATTCTAGTAACAAGAAGAATAATCCAACTAAGGTTACAAGCACTAAGAAGGAAGAGCCTAAAAAGCCTGTTAGCAGGACATTGTTATTATATACCTGCGGTTCAGACCTTGAGCTTAACGATGGATTTTTAACAAAAAATCTTAAGGAAATTATGTCTTCAAAAATGCCTGAAAATCTGAATGTTATCGTAATGACAGGTGGTACAAGATTGTATCATATGGAGAAGAAATATACTGTAGATGAGAATGGTAAAAATGTAGAGATTATACCTGAACAGAAGCAGATTTGGAAGCTTACAGGTTCTACTGATGGTAAGCCTGGAAAGATGATTTTATTAGAGACACGTAAGGATTTGGAAAAGAATTCTTATATCAGTTCCGTGCCATTACAGAATCTTATTGATTACAGTGTAGAGAACTATCCTGCTGATAAGTATGATTTAACATTTTGGGGTCATGGCTTTGGAGTTTTCGGTTGTTGCGAAGATTACTTCGAGCAGGATGAAAAATATATGGATAAGAAATACACTATGGCGGAGATGATTAAAGCCTTTAAGGACAGTAAGCTTAAAGATAAGTTTGAAATAATTAATTTCGACTGTTGCCTTATGGGAAGTACTGAAGTTGCATATGCACTTTCAGATTATGCAGATTATTTTATTGGTTCTGCAGAAACAATTCCAGCACCAGGTCAGGGATATAAGGACTGGATTGAGGCTACCGGCGAGGATCCAACCTTACAGGGTTACGAACTCGGTAAAACCATAGTAGATATATATAAGAAAAGCTATGATGACAAAGATAATGAATACAGTGCTTATGATGCAACTTTAAATGTTGTGGATACTGAGAAGTTTGTTGAGAAAATGACTCCTGCGCTTACAAAGTTTATAGAAACCATGATTAAGGAAGCTAAAGAGAAGGGAGAAAATGACAGATATAATTTCTATGATGAGATTGTATGTGCCAATATTTCCACCAAATATAAAGATGCTATAGGTGCTGTTGACTTAGGTAATTATGCAGAAGCACTAAGTATCTGTCTTACTGAAAGAGACAATATATCTGATGATGATAAGAAAAATCTTACAAACAATTATACTGAGGCTGCAAAAGAAGTATTAGAAGTACTTAATGATCCGGAGGTTAGATATTGTAAGAATAATGAGACCTTTACTCATACAGTTAAAAATCATTTTTATCGTGATGAGAATGGAAAGGTAGTTTCTGACGAAAAACTTGAGCCTTATGGACTTAGTATATATTTACCATTTGACGATGATATGTATTTTAGTGAGTATATGACTGCCATGGATGAACTTATTGAGGTGTTTAAGGATAATGATAAGATTTGCAAGCTTTACAAGGATCTTAAAGAGGAAGCAAGCCTCTATAATTCAATCTATTTATGTGGTAAGAAAATATCTGAATTAGCTTGTGATGGTAAGTATGATACTTCCTTTGAAGATGTTGTAAAAGAGCTTATGTTAGATGAAAATTATGATGCTGACTGGCTTAAGGAAATAGTAGCTCAGCAGAATGAAGAGGTGGTAAAGGGCGATGGTGAGACCTTTGCAGTTAAAGAGGACTTAGAGGATGGAAATATGCTTATTAGCAGTGATACAGCATCCCTTAGAACCTTAGATATGGCAAGACCATTTTTCCAGCAGTATATTATAAAAGCTAATGAAAAAATATATGAAGATGATCTCTTTGAAGAAACAGTGGAAGAAAAGCTTATATCCGTTCTTGGTGAAGATGATTGTGAGTTGAATCCGGAGTCACTCGATAAGGATCAGGATAATGTAATTGCTGAAAGAGCAGCTCTTTATGAGAAAAATGGAGTTTCATTTATCAGTAAAAAATATGATGGAACCTGGTATCAGCTTACAGATGCCAAGGGAACGACTCACCTTGCATGTATACAGTATGCTGATGAAGATAAAACCTCAGTTAATATTCCACTTGTAGAATATGAGGTTCATAATGAGGGTAAGAAGAACGAGTGTAAAGAAGAAGAAAGCATGCAGTTTACAGCTAAGATAACAGATGATAAAAACTTAGAAATAACTGAAATTAACCAGCTTGATCTTTGGGGGCCTAAGCCATTTAAAAAGCCTAAGAAAAATAAGTATTCCAAGGGATATTTCACAGGTTATGGAAAGAACTTCTATCTTGAGCTTGTTAGACTTAATAAAGATTTCCCTGTTTCATTTGATACAGACAAGGAAAACTTTGGAATAACCATTCAGAAGGATGCAAAAATCAAGGATATGGATAATGTTACAGATAAGCAGGTTAAGTCATTAGAGCAGAGAATCTGTGTTACTGATATTTATGGCGTAGATCACGTGGTATGTACTGTAAAATAATGTGACTATAATAAATAAATAAAACAAAATAAATTAACCAAAATAAAATAACAGCACCAATGGATATTCATCTGTTGGTGCTGTTTTTATTAACTTAAATTCTATAATATTACTTAAAAAATTAAATGTCCCAAATCTCATTTATATATTCCTCAATCTCATTCCACGCCTCTTTTTCCTCTGGGAATAGATTTAATCCCAGCTGGAAAACATGGAACATACCGGGATAAATGTGGCTTTTAACCTTCACACCTGTGTCTTCCATTTTCTTAGCTACATCGGTGGTGTCACTAAGAAGCATTTCCATCTCGCCAACCTGCATAAGAACAGGAGGGAAGCCTGTAAAGTCTCCGAATTTTGGGGAAACATAAGGGTTATCGGGAGTGGTATTTTTATAATAGTCCTCAGAGTAAACCAAGGATTCCCTGGTGTTACCAAAGAGGGGATCAGTTTCGTAGTTGTCATCGTAGGAGCTTCCGCTTTTAGTTAGGTCAGTCCAGGCAGACATGGTGATAACTGCTGCAGGTAGAGGCATATCATGGTCTTTTAAGTAAAGAGTAAGAGCAAGGGAAAGACCGCCACCTGCTGAATCTCCGGCAATAATTATATTTTCAGGGCTTATACCCATGTCCAGAATGTAATTATAGGA
>JAILGL010000150.1 GCA_024696825.1 Lachnospiraceae bacterium | reverse complement strand
TTCTTGTGCGATGAAATCGCACTTCCGGAAATCTGGAAATCAGATGTCCGGGAGAGCCTGTGAAAAAATTTCTGTAAATTATTAGACAATACACTGGTCTTCTATGATAAAATATTATATCATAGGAGGCCTTTTATTATGGCAAACAGAAAAAACAAGTTTACAAACCAAAACCAATGACTGAGGGGAAAAGAAATCTGATTCAAGGATTGCTTCAGGAGTATGATATTCAGTCCGCTGACGATATCAGATAAGTGTACCAGAAACTGGATTTTATGTTGTCGAGCACTCTTCTGATGAGATCTTTTATTCTATTTTTTTTAATACCCCCTGTAATATTTTTCTTGATATAAGTACTTTATAAGTGGAGGTGAGAAAATGCGGGAAGAAGAAATTATAGAATTATTTAATAATCGAGATGAAACAGTTCTTAAAGTCGTCGAAACTAAATATACAAATTTATGTAAAACAGTTGGGTATAAGGTGCTTAATAGCGAAGAGGATGTTTTGGAATGTTTCAATGATACTCTTTTGGCATTATGGAATCAGATTCCGCCAGATTCTCCTAATTCAATGGTAGCTTATATCAGTAAAATTATGCGTAATCAATCTCTGAAAAAAGCGGCATACAATTTTGCTGAAAAAAGAAACGTGAAGAAGGTAACGTCATTAGATGAATTGGATTCTGTAATTACATGTAACCAAAGTGTGGAAGATGATATTTTTGTTAGAGAACTAAAAACGGCAATTAATTCTTTTATTCGTACACAAAAAGAAGTGGACAGAGTTATATTTGTTAGGCGCTATTGGTTGATGGAAGATATTCCAGAAATAGCGAATGTATGCCAAGAAAGTGTAAATTATATTTCCGTTCATTTGAATCGAATGAAAGCACGATTAAAGAAATATTTGAAAAGAGAGGGATTGATTGAATGAATAAAACAACTCGAAATAAAAAAATGTTGCAAGCGATGATTGATGGAATAGAGGATGAATTTATAGAGGAAGCGTTGATGTATCGAAAAAAAGGTGTGCATAAGAGAAACTATTTTAAGTTGGGTGCTGTGGCAGCTTGTATGTGTTTACTACTATCAGGAATATGTGTTTCTGTTTTGGCAGCAAAAAATCCAGAATTCAAAAATGGCTTAAAACGTGTGTCAGAACAAATCGGTTTGGATGGTTTCATGATGGAAGAAACGGAAGAGATTGGCAATAAAGGCGTGAAAATATCGAAAGAAAGTGATGGAACAAATGAGGCAAAAACACCCAAACCAGCGAATGAAATAGATTACTATCTAAACTTAACCTATATGCCAGAAGGGTATAAATGTGATAAAGATGATAGCAGTACATTTTATGGGAAAGATAAGAAACTTGATTATATTGGTGTTGCATTCTTCCATTTGCAGGCAGAGTTTATTAACATTTTGCCAAATTCAAAGGAAATCAAACAAAATGATACTAAAAATGCAACAGTTTATATTGCTAAGAGCAAATGGCAGAAAAGAATGTGGATTAAATTTGTAGATCATCCATATATGGTTGAAATTCGCGATTATAATAATCGATGCTCTGAAGAAGAATTGCTTAAACTGGCAGAGGGCGCAGAACTGTCGGAAAATAAAGGTGAAATTGAGTATGATCAATTGGAGTGGACAAAAGATTTATACGAATCATATACAAAACAATTAGAACAGTATAAATAATGTAGTAGCATTACAAAGAGCCGAATCGTCAAGAGTAAATATACACCCAGATTTTCTGGGTGCTCTTGACATACCAGCGTATTTTTGTTATAAAATATACAACGGCTTAACCACAGAAACCTGCTGTTAAGCCGTATCAATTATCATAGAAGATCTGAATTTACAGAAAGAATTTCACACCGTCTGAAGGGAAGCAGTTCACTAATTTCTTAATGCGACAGCGACGAGCCTTTTTCAATTTACGCAATTATTATCAATAACGATTACACCATGTGTAATCAAAGAAATCTGAGTCTTCAGCTTCTTTAATAAACACTGTAAATGTAACCACGTTGCCAGACTCGATTTCATCTTCGAGCCAATAGCCTTGGTCAGAGATAAAATCCTCATCATCATCATTGTAACTCAAAGTATCGTCAATTTTTAAGGCATCTTCCATACACATTCCTATCCGTATATTGTTAGAGAGTATACCTTCAAATCCCTCCTCGCAGCTTATTGACCAAAGAATATCTTTAGCAAAGCATAAGGTTATGCATGAATCAAATTTGATGAAAGTCCAAGGAACTTCAGGTACACATCCTTTGTTAGGATTATCCCATTGATTAAATGGGATTTTTTCAGTCTTAAGAATCTCCCTAGCATCTGAAAGCTTCATTCCAAGTTTTATGTCTCCTAATCCTATATAAGGGCTAAGAGTTTGTTTTATATACTTACTCATTTTTTATTCCTCCTTGCAAAATATATTTTAGCTTTTTCTTTACCATCTGACTTATATTTACTTTTATCAGATACAACTTTTAGAATACCGGCATCACTAGTGCTTATTTTTACATATGACACATTACCATGTCTCTTCGAGCCAGGTGATATTTGAATAACCGCAATATTCCTGTCCTTAGACTGATTAGTTACTATAAGTCTCTGTGCCTTGGATGTGGGATGAGTTGATCTTTCTCTCTTAACCTCATAACCATGTTTTTTAAGTTCATTTTCAATTCTGGCCACAGACTTTCCTAAAAAGAATTCTCTATGTTCCGAGAAACTTTTTTCTGAAACGTGACCACCTCTTTCAAATG
>JAILGL010000143.1 GCA_024696825.1 Lachnospiraceae bacterium | reverse complement strand
TCAGATAATACTTCAGATTCCACCTCAAGTAGTAGTGACAGTTCAACTAGTGATGATACTTCTACCTCTACTGTAAATGGCTCAACTACAGGAGAAGATGGAACCTATATAACCACTGATGATGGTAAGGTATATGACATAACGGAGCATGTTAAGTGGGTAAATGGTATAGGTTACTATATTCTTACTGATGGAAGTATGATTCCATTGTCGGATTTAATAGGCTTAAAGATAACTGAGGAGGATGGTAAGTCCTATATTATCATTGGTGAAAACAGATTAGATCTTAATGAGACCACTAACTATACTAATAATACTACCAAAAAGGAAAGCTTGAAGCTTGGTAAGGGTGAAAAAAGCTATATAAAGGACAAGGTGGTATTTAAAAGTATATCGGTAAATAATAAAAAAGTTACTGTTAAGAAAAAATCCAAGGGTTATCTGATTAAGGCTAAGAAAAAGGGTAAAAGTAAGGTTTATGTTAATTATCCTGATGGAAGTAGAAGGATTTTTAATATAACTATTAAAAAAGCACCTAAGAAGATTAAGGCTAAAAAGAAGGTTAAGGTCATTAATCATACCTGGAAAAAGGTGAAGATTGGTTTTAATAAGGGAGCTTATTCTAATAAGCTGACCTATAAGATTAAAGGAAAGTCAGCAAGATTAAAGCTTAAGAAATCCAGAGTATGCTGGATTAAGGCGATTAGAAAGGGTGAGTCCGTTCTTACAGTAAAAACCTTTAATGGTAAAAAGAAAAAGATTAAAATTCTCGTGAAAAATTGATTTACATTAGAATAATTGGTATCATATAGCTTGCGTAAAGTAAAAGCAGCTTTGCAAATGAGCCTTTAAGTAGGGGGAATCATTGCAAATTGCTTAATCTTTAAGTTTAATAAGTACATAAGAGGAAAAACTATGAAATACTATTTTGCCCCTATGGAGGGGATTACAGGCTATGTGTATAGAAATGTGCATAATGAAATCTACGGTGGCGTGGACAAGTATTTTATGCCATTTGTAAGTGCCAATCATACTAAAAAATTAATGCGAAAAGAGGAGGAGGACTTAAAGAAGGATAATAATAAAAATATTACTTCTATCCCTCAGATACTTGGAAATAAGCCTGATGAGGTTAATGCAATCATTGATTATATAAAGAGTGTTGGCTATGATGAGATAAATCTTAATTTTGGATGTCCTTCTAAAACAGTTGTAGGAAAGAAAAAGGGCTCAGGAATATTTAATGATCCTAAGCTAGATATCCTTAAAACCCTTATGGATTCTGTGTTTTCAAGAGAAGATGTGGTAAGTAAAGAGTTAAAAATATCTGTAAAAACCAGAATCGGATATAGGGATAAGTCAGAGTGGGAGAATATTTTAAAGGTTTACAGAGATTATCCAATTAGCGAGCTTATTATACATCCAAGACTTCAGAAGGAGTTTTATAAGGGGGTTGCTGACAGAGATATATTTTATAAATATATGGAGAAATCTGAATTTTCTCTTTGTTATAATGGCGATATTAATACCTTAGAGAGCTTTAAGGATTTTACTGAAAGCCTAAAAAGCTATAAGGGAGAGGTAAGCTCTTTGATGATTGGAAGAGGTGCCATAAGAAATCCTAATATTTTTAATGAAATAAGAGCAGAGGATAAAGAGATTAATAGATGCGAGGAAAGTAATACTGATAAGAAATCCTTACTTAGAAGCTTTTTAGATAAGTTGTTTATTAGCTATACAGAGGTTTATAAGGGTGATAAGCGTCTTGCCATGCTTAAGATGAAGGAAGTCTGGTCCTATATAAAGGATGACTTTAATGAGCCTAAGAAGGTGGCTGCAAGGATACTTAAGTCAAAGACTTATGAGGAATATCTTAGTGGAGTTGATGAGATTTTTGCCATATATACTTTAATGTAGTTTTAACTTGTTTATGAATATTCATTGTGCTATTATAAGGAATGGTTTTGATGCATTGGTTAAAAAAATGTATCTGCCATATATTATATTATTTAATAAATTACATAGTTTATAATTAATTGGAGGTCACTATGGATACATATGAAAAGGCGTTAAAGCTTCATGAGGAGCTTGTTGGAAAACTTGAAACTACAACAAAGTATAAGGTTGATTCAAGAGAGGCACTTTCTCTTGCATATACTCCGGGAGTTGCTGAGCCTTGTAGAAAAATAGCTGATGATAAGGAACTTGCTTATAAGTATACTATCAAGGCTAATACAATCGCCGTTGTTTCTGATGGAAGTGCAGTTTTAGGTCTTGGTAATATCGGACCACACGCTGCTATGCCTGTTATGGAGGGTAAGGCTGTTCTTTTTAAAGAGTTTGGAGGTGTTAATGCATTTCCTATCTGTCTCGATACTCAGGATACAGATGAGATAGTTGAGACTGTTAAGAGACTTGCTCCTTCCTTTGGTGGTATTAATCTTGAGGATATTAGTGCTCCAAGATGTTTTGAGATAGAAGAGAGACTTAAAAAGGAATTAGATATTCCTGTATTTCATGATGATCAGCATGGTACTGCCATCGTTGTTTTATCAGGATGTATTAATGCTTTAAGAATAACAGGTAAGGATAAGGCTGAGTGTAAGGTAGTTATAAATGGTGCTGGTAGCGCAGGTGTGGCTATTGCTAAGCTTTTACTTAATTATGGTTTTAAGAATATATTACTTTGTGACAGAAGTGGTATTATTTCAAAGGATAGAGATAATTTAAATTATATGAAGCAGGAAATGCTTAAGATTACAAACCCTGAGAATCAGAGTGGTGGCTTAAGAGAGGCTATGGTAAATGCAGATATATTTATCGGTGTTTCTGCTCCTGGTGTTGTAGATGAGGATATGGTTAAGTCCATGAAGAAAGACAGCATTATATTTGCCATGGCTAATCCTACACCTGAGATTATGCCAGACCTTGCTAAGAAGGCTGGTGCAAGAGTAATCGGTACAGGTCGTTCAGATTTTCCTAACCAGATTAACAATGTTATCGCTTTCCCTGGTATCTTTAGAGGTGCTTTAGAGGGAAGAGCAAAGAGTATCACAGAGGATATGAAGCTTGCTGCAGCTATTGCTATAGCAGAGCTTATTAAGGATGATGAGCTTAATGAAGATTATATTATTCCTGAAGCTTTTGATCCAAGAGTATGTGGAATTGTTTGTGAAGCAGTTAAAAGGAATATAAAGTAATTAAAAATATAAAAAGCATAAAAATAATACAAAATGACAAATAATTATAAAATTGACGTGATATTTTCATATTTATAGTTTATAATATACATATTATGTATCTTAATTTCAAAACTTAAGTTGAAGTTTACCCTCAGCTTAAGTTTTGATTGTTTATACAACTTGATATTATAAGAAAGGAAGTGCTTATATGAAGAGTAAGATGGAAAAGTCCTTGTCACTTGTATTAGTTTTATGCTTAGTTTTTACTACAGTTCTAGCTAATGCTTCAGCTAAAGCTAAAGCTGTAAGTGCCAAGAGTCTGAAAAGGGAAAATGCTTCTAATGTGGGTATAATTCTTGGTATTCCATCATGGAATTCAGGAAGAACTGCATATACCTTCCCAAATGTACAGGCTACATTTACAGAGGGTAAGCAGAAGGTTTTCTGTATATCTGTAGAAAATGGTGGTTATTTTACAGCGCCTATAGATGATATGGATGCAGATAATCTCGATATCACCGTAGTTGAAAATGATGGTAGATATAATGCTAATGTGGATGGAGATACACAATATCCTCTTAGTAATAACAGAAAGCTTATATCTATGACAGTTCTCGGTGACATGAGCGAAGAGCAGATAGAAGCCTATATTAAGAAAATAACATTTTACAGAGGTTATATAGATACAAGTACTAAGCAGTCTATATCCATTATATCCAGTGAATTTGATGCTGAAAAAGAGGGTGCTACAGCCATGGTAATCGATGGTAAGCTCCATTTTTACAAGTATATTGACTGGCAGTTTGAAACCTCTATCTCATATAAGGATGGAACAGTAGCGACTATTCCGGCTTCTTCAGTTAGTGAGGATTCAACACAGTTTAGCTGGTTTAAGGCATATGAACTTGCAAAGAAAGAGACTATGAATGGTCTTAAGGGTTATCTTGCGACCATAACCAGTGTCAGTGAGCAGAAATATATTTATAAAAAGCTCGGTGTACCTAGAAAAGAAGTAGAGGTTGATGGCCTTGTTGAGAAGTGGGGAGGTGCCTGGATTGGTGGTGCCAGAAGCTTTTCAGCCGATGAAATAGATAGTGCCACAGAGGTTGTATTTGATTCAGATACCATGAGTGCTTTATATCCAAGTAATGACACAGGTACTATGTGTACCTTATGGCGTTGGATGTGTGGACCTGA
>JAILGL010000077.1 GCA_024696825.1 Lachnospiraceae bacterium | reverse complement strand
AAAGATATAATATGTACAGATTCTATTCCTTCAGAGAGTTTAGAGGATTTTAAGGATTATCAGATTACTGAAATTTTGATGAATCACGCTAATAGAAATGCCGTTTTAAATCCTTGCCCGCCTTTCTGCCGAGGTGAAGAGGTTTCACAAGGAGTTATTGATTCAGATTACTTTGTAGGGTATGAATTCAAAAAGAATTTGTTAAAAGTACAGCAAGGAATAATTATTTATTGCCTGTCGTATGACGGCAAAATTGGGTAAAAAGCATTTCAACAGTCCGATTGCCCATACGGTGTTATAAAGTCCTTGGGAATGGTTCATTCCCAATCTGGATTTATAGGAGAGTTTTTGTAAATGAAGATAGCGGTTAGTTCATGTTTATTAGGAGATGATTGTAAATATAACGGTGGGAATAATTACAGCGAAAAGGTAATTAAGTTTGTAGAAGGACATGGGGTGATTTCTGTATGTCCAGAAGTTTTAGGTGGATTACCAATACCAAGAGAATCGGCGGAAATTGTGAATGGAGTGGTATCTCTCAAGGATGGTTCATCGGTTGATAAGATGTTTCGAGATGGAGCAGAAAAGGCAATACGCATTGTAAAAGAGAACCATGCAGATCTAGTTATATTACAGTCTAGAAGTCCATCATGTGGTGTCAATAAAATATATGATGGTTCATTTTCTGGAAAGCTTATTCCCGGGCAAGGAGTGTTTTCGGAATTATTGAAGAAGAATGGCATAAAGGTTATTGACGTGGAGGATTTATAGTAGCTTTACAAATTCAAATTTGTCTGACTTAAAATTAGGGAGTAGACTATGAAGGAATCAATTTATATAACTTCCTTTGGCAATATTCATTATTGGATAAGTAAGGTAACCGACAAAAACAAAATACAAATAGTTTTTTTACCTGGACTTACAGCTGATCACAGGCTATTTGAAAAGCAAATAGAATACTTCGAAGGGAAATATTCTATTTTTGTGTGGGATGCACCAGGACACGCAGCATCCTGGCCTTTTTCCTTTGAATTTAGTCTCATGGATAAAGCAAAGTTGTTAAATGAAATACTTATAAAAGAAGGTTTTGATAACCCACTGATTGTCGGTCAATCCATGGGAGGATATGTAGGTCAGGCATATTCTCAACAGTTCCCTGAAAAGCTAAAGGGGTTTATTTCAATTGACTCTGCTCCATTGCAACGAGAGTACGTTACAGCAGCAGAAATATGGTTACTAAAAAGGATGGAGCCGGTTTATCGTTATTATCCATGGAAATCATTGTTAAAAGCAGGGACAAAGGGTGTTGCTATGTCAGACTATGGAAGAACATTAATGTATAATATTATGATGACCTACGATGGAGCCCAGGAAAGATATGCAAAGATAGCTGGACATGGATTTAAAATATTAGCTGAGGCAATGGAGGCAAACCTACCTTATAAAATTACATGTCCTGCGCTACTAATATGTGGAGAAAAAGATCATGCCGGTTCTTGCATTAGATACAACAAAGCATGGCATAAGAAAACTAAAATACCTATTGAGTGGATCAAAGGAGCAGGGCATAATTCTAATACGGATGAGCCAGATATTGTTAATCATCTAATAGAGGATTTTATACTTTCAAATAAATTTTCTTTCTAAGGAGGTGCTGCTGTGAAATTAAAGAATGTGCTGATAGTTGTAAAGAATATTGAAAACTCTAGACGTTTCTATCATGATTTATTTGGACTTGAGTCGCTCCTTGATAGTGAAGGAAATATGATTCTTACAGAGGGGCTTGTACTGCAAGAGGAAAAATATTGGACTGAGTCTCTAGGGAAGGAAATTATCTCAGAAAACAATTCTAGTGAATTATATTTTGAAGAAGCAGATATTGAAGGATTTATAGAAAAACTTGAAAAACTATATCCAAAAATCAAGTATGTGACGCCTCTAAATGAGGACAAGTTGGGGCAAAAGATGTTGCGTTTCTATGACATGGATGGAAATCTTATAGAAGTAAGGACACCATTTTCTTAAATGTAATAACTTGCAATAATGTAATTGAAGATATGATGATGAGATTTGAAGAGGATGGACATAATAGAACCATAAGAATAACGAGGGCTTATATGGTATAAAAATATGAAATATGAAGAGATCTTAAATCTAAAAAACGGAAATACAGCACTTATTAGAAATGGCAACGAGACTGATGGTAGTGCTGTTTTTGAAATCTTTAATCTAACTCATTCTGAGACAGATTTTTTACTTTCATATCAGGAAGAAAATACTTTGAC
>JAILGL010000047.1 GCA_024696825.1 Lachnospiraceae bacterium | reverse complement strand
TTACATCAATAAAGAGAAGCTTTTAGACAGATTGTACACAGACAAAAAGGTGCGTAATGGCAACTTAAGATTTGTTTTACAGCATGGAATCGGCGCAGTTGTTGAATTCGATGAAAATGTATTTGCGACTCCTGTCAGCCGCGAAACCGCCAAGGAAATCCTCGATTTACTGTAGGGCATCATGCCTACGGAAACTACCAGGCATCGGAAAAGATGAGGGCATCGGAAAAGCTTCTTTTTGTAAAAATCGATGCCTACGAAAAAGTGCCGGGCATCGGAAAAATAAGTTTTTGGTGAAATCGATGCCTGCTGGAAAGTGGAGGGCATCGGAAAAGTTACTTTTTGTGAAAATCGATGCCTACGGAAAAGTGCCGGGCATCGGAAAGATAAGTTTTTGGTGAAATCGATGCCCACGAAAAAGTGCCGGGCATCGGAAAGATAAGTTTTTGGTGAAATCGATGCCTACGAAAAAGTGGAGGGCATCGAAAAGATAAGTTTTTGGTGAAATCGATGCTCACAGAAAAGTACAGGGCATCGGAAAGATAAGTTTTTGGTGAAATCGATGCCTACGAAAAAGTGCCGGGCATCGGAAAAGCTACTTTTTGTAAAAATCGATGCCCACAGAAAAGTGCCGGGCATCGTAAAAGTTACTAACGAAAGGAAATACTAGAATGAAACTAAAGGCAAGAGTTAGAAAGGCTTTGGCATTTATTTTAAGCTTAGCTATGGTGTTAACTGTTAACGGCTTTAGTGGAGGTTTTAACGGAGGTTTTGGTGCTATTAAGGCTTCTGCTGAATATGAAATTATTAGAACAGAAGTGCATACCACAGTGATAGAGAATGAGGATGGAACTACTACGGATGTACCTACTCTTATTATTGATGAGGAACTCACTGCGGCTTATGCGAGATTTGTTTTTAAGTTTTCGGGTATATATATTCAGCCGGGTGAGACTGGTGATAAAACTTATAATATCACTGCAATAGATGGTGAAGAGTGTGACTATACAATTGAAATTACATATGTCGATAATGAAGGAACCGCATATAGTGTAAATGAGTTTGAAGCAGGTGTAAGTTATAAAACCTTTATTACTGTTAATGGTGATTTTGATGGCTTCCTGGAAAGCGATGATGATGCTAAATATGCTATGAATATAGATAGTAATGTTGCATATGAACAAATAGGACTTTTTACTCCTGACAGCTCCCATCAAAGAGTTCAGGGGGGATATACATTTACCTGTCCTTCTGAGAGTATTAATGAAAATATAGATGTAAATATTTTAAATGATGAGGGAATTGAGACTTCTTATTTTGAGTATACAGGTTATGAGGTTACTCCTGAGATTGAGATTTATTCTGATATGACCGAGCTTGTAGAAGGTACAGATTATAAGCTGGAATTTAAGAATAATATTGATGCAGGTACAGCTACAGTAATAATTACGGGTATTGGTAATTATTATGGAACCATACAGGATACTTTTGAAATTGAGAAAGCATTATATGACGCTGCTGAAGTTGAAGTTGTGGATAGTATAGGAGATGCAGGACATACATATACAGGTAGTGAGATAAAACCTGATATTACAGTATATTTTGAAGGTAGAGAGTTAAGAGACGATGAGTATACTGTTACTTATGAAAATAACATTGATGCGGGAGAGGCATCAGTATATATCAATATGTTGAATTATATTGATTGGGATAGCGAGACTGAAGAAGCAATATATAAGTATGATTTTGAAATAAATCCTATACAAATAAATACAACTAATACTACAGTTTCAGGTGAAGATGAGTATGAATACACAGGTGAGGAGATAAAGCCTGATATAACTGTAAAATATGGTGATGTGGAACTGGTAGAAGATCAGGATTATACTATCACTTACAGTTCTGTTGCGTATTCAGGTACTAGAACAGCTACTATTACGGGTATAGGAAATTATAGCGGACCCCTTTATTTTGAATATGAAATAGTAGCTAAGGCTCTTAAGGAGGAAGATTTAACCATTACCGGTAATACAACTTATAGTTACACAGGGAGTAAGGTTATTCCGGATGTATCAGTTGCATATGGTGATACAAAGTTAAAAGCATCATATGACTATACCTTAGAAGCTGATTCTGATGCCAGTGTAGGTAGTAAAACAGCCACCATTATAGGTATAGGAAATTATAGTTTTAGTGCTACATTTGAATATAACGTTTTTTATGACAATGTAAATAAATTGGATATTCAGGGTATTAGTACATATGGTTATTTATATAATGACGGGGAAGAAATAAAACCTGAGACAACACTAACTTATGATGGAACTGAGTTAGTAGAAGGTAAGGATTATGAAGTTAGTTATGCTAATAATAAAGAAGTAGGTACAGGTGAAATTACATTTACCGGATTAGGTGACTATGCTTTTACAACCACCAGGACATTTTCTATTATTGATGAAGTAAAAGATACCATAGATAATTATACAGTTGGATGTGCTTCAGCGGATCTTAGCAGTACTTATATTTTATCTGAAGGAGATACAGTTGAAGGTCTTACCTGGGATAAGGATTCACATACATTAACATTATCTGATTATAATGGTGGTCCTATTTTCATTAATAGAATTGATAATGGAATAATGGGAGAAACAGTTGATTTTAACATAGTAGTAAAGGGAAACAATACTATTGATTATATTCCTGGTTCTGATTCTGATTCTGGTGATGGAGACGTTATTAAAAAATCACCATCTTTATATGAATATCCAACCTTAATGGATTTACAGGGTAACTATACAATGTCTGGTGACGGAACATTGAATTTTGAGTGCGAGAAATCCAATGCAATTGGAGGAGTATATAGTTTAAGTGTTTTTGGAAATTTAAACATTGATGGACCGACTATCATTGTAAATAACTCTAATATTTCATTAATAGTAGATGCTGACAATATATATGAGGCAGATGAAGATGGAGTTGTTTCTAAGGTAGAAACTGGTGGATTATTAAAACTAATATCTGGAAATATTGCATTTTATCCTATTGTTCTTGATTATAATAGTTCAAAAGGATTAAACAGATATGTTACATCTGTTATGTATACTAATTATTTGGAGCTAGCAGGTGGTAATATATATATTAAGGCTCCAACCTATGATGAAGATGTTAGTGTTAGTGCAATTCAAAATTGTCAGGCTTTAATTTTAGCAAAAAATACCATAACAACTGATGAAGTAACGGTTTATCTTGACAAAACCGGTTACAATGTTTCTGTTAATCTCTTTGGCTCAGAGAGTGGAGATACAGTTACAATTGGTGAAAATACAACGATAATAAATGAGTGGGATGGTGTAATTAAAAAGGATGCAGAGTCTTCTGAGTCTCCGGATGCCAGTACAGATCCAGGTGCAAGTGAAGTACCTTCAGGTAGTGCAGATCCAAGTGGAAGTGAGAATCCGGACGCAAGTGCTTCACCTTCAGGTAGTGAAGTGCCTTCAGGCAGTGCAGTTCCAGGTTCAAGTGCTTCACCTTCTGCCAGTGCAGATCCTTCAGCCAGCCCAAGTGAAAGTGCTGAAACAACAGTAAAGAAGGGTACTTCATTTAAAGTTGGAAATTATAAATATAAGGTTACAAAGGCCGGCAGTACTTCAAGCACAGGTGAGGTTCAGCTTGTAGGTGCAACTAAGAAAACTCTTAAGACAGTTAAAGTTGCTAAGACTGTTAAATATAATGGTGTAACATTTAAGGTTACTTCTATTAAGGCTAATGCATTTAAGAAGTTTGCCAAGCTTAAGAAGGTTACTATTGGAGCTAATATAACTAAGATTAATAAGAATGCGTTCTTTGGTTGTAAGAAGCTTAAAAATGTAATTATTAAGTCTACAGCTATTAAGACATTTGGCAAGGGTGCATTTAAGAATAGTGCCAAGAAGATAACCTTTAAGCTCCCTAAGAAAAAGAAGGCCGTTTATAAGACTAAGATAAAAAAGAGCGGAGTTAGCAAGCAGGCAAAGTATAAGTAGGGCTTGTGAGGTTGTGTGATATGAGTGTGTTTAATCGCGGGGATGCCAATTTGGCATCCCCGTTTTTGGGTGGTGTGGGATGGGGCTAATACTGTAAATCGCAGTCATGAGAAATTAATCTAAGGGTGGAAGAAAATGGAATATTAGATTAGGTTTTTTGGGGTTGAATTTTGAGGCATTAATCTAAGAGTGGAAGAAAATGGAATCTTAGATTAGGTTTTTATTTTGGATTTTGAGACATTAATCTAAAGGTGTAAGAAAATGGAATTTTAGATTAGCTTTTTTTGGCTTAGATTTTGAGACATTAATCTAAAACTAAAAGAAAGAGCTGATTTAGATTAACATCGAAAATTTTAGCCATGAAGAAACTAATCTAAGGGTGGGTCAAAATGAAATCTTAGATTAACTTTAAATTTTGAACTTTCAGAGACTAATCTAAGACTAAAAGAAAGAGTTGATTTAGATTAATA
>JAILGL010000029.1 GCA_024696825.1 Lachnospiraceae bacterium | reverse complement strand
GAAAAATGAAATAACATTTAATATAGAGCATGAAACTCCATTTATAGAGGTGAATGCATTTAAAAAGCTTGAGGGCTTCATACATGGATTTAGTACAAGATTAGGTGGAGTAAGTGAAGATATTTATAAAAGTCTCAATTTGGGCTTCTATTTGGGTGACAACAGGGATAAAGTAATGGAGAATTATAGAAGGCTTACTTCAGCCATCGGAATTGATTATAAACAAATTTCCTGTCCTAACCAGCAGCATCACACCAATGTACTTGTGGTTACCAAGGAGGATGCGGGAGATGGCATAACAAGAGCCCTTACACATTCAGATATAGATGCTCAGATAACTAATATACCTGGAATTCCATTGATTGTATATTCTGCAGACTGCGTGCCTATTATGTTTGCAGACCCTGTAAAAAAGATAATAGGAACAGCTCATGCCGGCTGGCGTGGAACGGTGGCAGGAATCGCAGCCAGGACAGTTGAAAAAATGCAGGAAACCTATGGATGTAACCCTAAGGATATACATGCTGCAATCGGCCCATCCATCGGCCTTAATAGCTATGAGGTAGATGATACGGTTATAAATGGATTGAAGGAATGTAAATATATAGATATGAGTAGGGAATTTGATTCATCCTATGAATTATATATTAATGCTGAAAAGCCTGGAAAATATATGTTTAACCTGCAGCTTACAAATGAACTAATCCTAATAAATGAAGGTTTAAGTAAAGATCACATTTATCAGACAAATCTCTGCACTATGGAGCATCATGACATTTTCTTTTCTCATAGATTTACGAATGGAAGAAGAGGTTTAAATGCAGGGATGATACAGATGATATTAAAAAATTGAATTATACCCCTCCATATACTATAATATAAATAACATTTTTCGTGAGTAAGTAGTTAGTAAGTATTAGGTTTTGGCAGATTTTTGGCCCGTTATAATGACTAGTTGTCTGCGATAGATGAAAGGAATTAGTATATGGAGCTAATAGATTCATTTCCAACTAATAAAATAAAGGATTTGGAATATAGAGTCGGAAGGGTATTTCCCTTTGGTGCCACTGTTACAGATGGAGGGGTGAACTTCAGTGTTTACTCAAATGAGGCTACTTCATGTACATTGGTGCTTTTTAAGCATGGTCAGAAAAAGCCTTATGTGGAGATTCCATTTCCAGATTCCTTTAAAATAGGCAATGTTTATACAATGCTGGTTTTTGGATTAAATATTGAAAATATAGAATATGGCTATAGATTTGATGGCGAGTATAATCCTGAAAAGGGCTTGTGCTTTGATAAGACAAAGATTCTTTTAGATCCTTACGCAAAGTCTGTTACAGGAAGAAGTGTGTGGGGAGAGAAGGATAAATCGGCAAACAGTAAAAGTAAAAAAACAAATAGTAAAAATAACATTCAGGAATTCATCCATCGTGGGCAGATAATTCGCGAGGATTACGACTGGGAGGGAGATTCATTCCCGCAGTATGCTCAGAAGGATCTTTGCATTTATGAAATGCATGTAAGGTCCTTTACCAGGGATGAAAGCTGTAATGTTAAGCATAAAGGTACATTTTCAGGCATAGTAGAGCAGATTCCATATCTTAAAAAGCTTGGAGTTAACTGCGTGGAGCTGATGCCTATATTTGAATTTGATGAATTTGAAAATGCCAGAGAATATAAGGGACAGGAACTCTTTAATTATTGGGGATACTCTACCCTTTGCTTTTTTGCGCCTAAGGCTGGATATGCAGTTACGGCCCCAAATGGAATGGAGGCGGATGAGCTTAAAAATCTGGTTAAAAAGCTTCATAAAAATGGGATTGAAGTGATACTTGATGTAGTATTTAATCATACTGCAGAGGGAAATGAGATGGGCCCTTGTATTTCCTATCGCGGAATAGATAACAGGACCTATTATCTTTTGGATGAAGCTGGTAAGTATTATAATTTCAGCGGTTGTGGCAATACATTAAACTGTAATGATGCGGTGGTTAGAAATATGATTAAGGATTGCCTTAGATACTGGGTTTCATCCTATCATATAGATGGATTCAGATTCGATCTTGCCTCCATTATGACAAGGGATGAGAGTGGTGAGCCAATGCTTTCGCCGCCTCTTCTTCAGTCAATCGCCCATGATCCGGTGCTTGGAAAGACTAAGCTAATAGCGGAGGCCTGGGATGCAGGTGGCTTATATCAGGTAGGTAGCTTTCCTGCCTGGAACAGGTGGGCTGAGTGGAATGGAAGATATAGAGACTGCGTGAGGGACTTTCTCAAAGGTGACTGTAATGCTGCATCTGAACTATTTTACAGGATTTGTGGTTCTCCTGATTTATATGGAGAAAGAGGGGCTCAGAGTTCAGTTAACTTTATTACCTGTCACGACGGCTTCACCCTTTGGGATTTAGTTTCCTATAATGAAAAGCATAATGAATCCAATGGTGAAGACAACAGGGACGGAACTAATGACAATCACAGCTGGAACTGTGGCGTTGAGGGTGAAACTGAAGATAAGGAAATTAATGCTCTTAGAAACCGTCAGGTTAAAAATGCTCTAACCATACTATTTACAAGTCGTGGAGTCCCTATGCTTTTATCCGGCGATGAATTTGCAAATACTCAGTTTGGCAATAATAATGCCTATTGTCAGGATAACGAGATTTCCTGGCTTGACTGGAATAATATGGATAAACATAAAGATATATTTAAATATGTTTCTAATCTTATAGATTTTAGAAAAGCACATCCGGTCCTTAAAAATACAAGCTTTGACATGGATAGAAATCAAACGGATTATCCGGAGCTATCCTTCCATTCAGAAAATGCATGGCAATTTGATACTAATACGCCATATCACAGCATTGGATATATGTATGTGGAAGAGCATAATAAATATAAAACCAAGGGCGATGCATTTATATACATTGGACTTAATTCATTTTGGGGAGACAGAGAGATGGAGCTTCCTATAGTTCCGGCGGATAAGCACTGGCACGTGGCCTTTGATTCCTTTAATGGAAAGTCCTACAGTCCCGGAAGAGAAAAGCCTTTCGAGAATTCAGAGCTTATAAAAGACGGCAGGCTTTTACTTCGCGAGAGAAGTTCAGCTGTGCTAATTGCTAAGTAGAAATAAAATAAAAAAAATATGTGTATTAATATGGTTTAATAGTTTTATTATTCAAAATAGTACAATGGAGGAAAATATCATGAAAAAAACTGTTCTTAGTAAAATAGCTATAGTTATAGCTTTTACATTAGTTTGGCAAGTACCATATAATACTTTTAATCTTAAAAGTATTGCAAAAGCTAGTGGAGATAAAAATGTAATTAATAAAATTGAAACTGGCACTAATAATGTTATTAATAAAAATGCTATAGCTGTAAATAAAACTCAGGATAAAGTTAAGGCTGATCCTAATTCATTAAAAAAAGGAACTTATTTGCCTAATCAGGTTATTGTAAGCTTTAACACAAATACAATTAAAGATACTGATATATCCTTAAAAAAAGCACGTAAAATGGAAAGAATAAGTAAGAATTTTGGTAGAACTCATATAGCAACAGGTGAGAAAAAAGTTGCAGCGCGTGATGCTAAGTCAGAGGTAAATATTATTAAAAATAGTCTTGGTGATAATTTTGTTATTGAAGATACTATTACATTCGATGATGATTTAACTGTTGCCTTGGTTTCATCTGATAAATACAGTACTAAGAGTATGATGAAAAAATTAAATAAAAATAGCAAAATTAAGTCGGTAGATGCCAATTCATATGTGAAAAAATCAAGTTATGAATATTCTTCTAATGACCCATTAAATAAATACTTATATAATATAAATTCTCCTGATGCAACTAATACAAATGGAGATAATGTAGGAAGACTTGTTTTAGATAGTACGGATAGTTCATCTGTTAACGCAGGTTATGCATGGAATAAACAGGAAAATGGTTCAGTTAATTCAGAGGAAGCTGTAATAGCCCTTATTGATACAGGTGTTAATGTTAATCATGAGGAATTAAAAAATGTTATTTGGAAGAATCCGGGTAATATAAATCTTGAAGGGGAATATGGATATAATTTTGCTGACAATTCGACTGATATAAGTGATGATGTAGGACATGGAACGCATTGTGCAGGAATAATTGCAGCTGAACTGAATAATGGTAAGGGTATAGCAGGAGTTGCTGCCAAAACAAATGTCAAGATAATGCCTATTAAAATGCTCGATAGTAATAGTTCTGATGATACAGTTTTTGCTGACTTCGCCTCATTTAACTATGTTTTAAAGGCAAAACAAAGAGGTGTTAATATTATAGCTACAAGCAATTCGTGGGGTGCTTTTTTCCCAACTGTTAGTCCTTATAAAGAAATAATTGATAAGCTTGGAGAAGAAGGAATAATGACCATAACAGCTGCAGGAAACGAATATGCGGATTTAGAGTCATATTCAGAATTTCCTGCGCTTACAGACAGTGATTATATTATAAATGTTGGAGCTACTGATGAAAGTGGAAATGCAGCTGAGTTTTCAAATTACGGAAAGGCAAGTGTAGATTTATTTGCTCCAGGAGTTAGTGTTTTATCTTCAGTTTCATATGAAAATTATTTTCCAAGTATATATGACATAGATAAGAGAAATAGTACAACAAACTACTATGGTCAGTTTGATGCAGATATGACTGTTACAGGTAACTCTGTAGCACCTTCTACCGGCGACTGTGGCGAGAGTGTAAAGGGATTTTCCAATCTTGAATTTCATGTAATCGAAAATGAAGATAATGAGGAAGATGAAGAATCTGATGATGTGAATTATGATGAGATTTCAGAGGGTGAAGCTCCTACCTGTGAGGTTTCTATAGATGATAATAGAAATCCAACTAAATCCGGAGAATCAGCAGCTCTTAAGCTTAGCTTTAAGAATCTTTGTGAGGATGAGAAATATTATGTTTTTTTCCCTTATAGTGATAATGAATCGGTTAAGGGTGATAATAGCAGATATTCTGTTACATTCTCAGAGGGTGAAAAATATTGTGAATTTGATACTTATGTAACTGCAGGACAAATGAATATAAAAGATGATGGTAGCTGTAATATGCAGGATAAAGCTGATTATACTGGTTTATGCAGTTATGGAACATTGATATCACACCACCTGTCAGGAACTATTTATAATTATGATTATAGCGAGGCTTCAACAGATGAAAGTTTAGAGGTTGAAGATAGTGAAGAAACCGTAGAATCAGAATCTCAAGAAGCTGAGGCTAGAGTTACAAAAAATGGAATAGGATTTGAGATAGAAGTTGAAAATGAGGATAGAAGTGATGGAGAGTTTGTTCTTTACATAGATTCTCTTGCAGTGTCTAAGCCTAATGTTAAATTATCAGCAGATGATTCTTATGATATTATGAGTGGAACTTCTATGTCTTGTCCGGCTGTTGCAGGAGCATATGCAGTGCTTAATGCGTTAACACCTAAGGAAGATGGTGAAACTTCGGCTGAACGTGTTATAGCTCTTAAAAATAGAATGTATGAATGTGTTACACGTACTGACCAATTAGAAGATATGTGTAAAACAGGTGGATATCTTGATTTAAGTAATTTAGATGAAAGTAATCCTGTGATTAGGGATGCAGTTGTTGATTTAAATAATAATCTTATCACTATATATGGAAAAAATTTAAGTAGTAATTATAAACTTGGATATAGAAAATGCTATAAAAGCAGTAGAATAACAAGCATTCCTGAACTTACTTCAACTAATGAATCATCTAATGGCATATCAGTAACATATGCTTCTGATGGGAAATCAGCGGTTATAAATAATGCATCTGCTTTATTCAATGCGTACACTGAATTTACTATATTTAGAGATGAAGAAATTCTGGCTGAAAATTCATTTTTCCTTGTAAAGGGAGAAAATCAATTAGAAAAAATATCAACTCAGGAAATGAATATTAATTCTACTGACATTCAGCTTATTACTGATAAAACAGGGGCTGATTTGTATATGTTTGCAGCTGATGATGGATATATACAAAAGTATGATAATGGTAAATTTAAGCTAATTGATGGAACAGGATTTTCTGATGTGTTGATAGAGTATTACTTAAATAAAGGCTATAATAAATATGAAATATATAATGCACTTAGTTATGGAATAATGCATACTAATTCGCCTATATATGCTGACAACAAACTTTACCAATTTTTTGAAATAAGTTTTGATGAGACAGATAATTCTGAAAAATATGAAACAGAATATCTTATGGCTTCAATTGATTATACAGCTGATAATCCTCAGTGGAACATTGAAAAGACTACATTTATGGGAGGTTTATCTGAAGCTTCAGAAGAGGATGAAAGAAAATTTGGAATGTCTGTTGCTATAATGGATGGAAAAATTTATTATTTCCTCAGAAATGATACTAATGATAATAGTATTAAGACGGATGTATTTACCTATGATGTTAGTAGTAAGGAATGGGCTAAATTAAAAAGTTATACAGGTGCAGGAATAATGAATGCTCATACTTTAGTTTATAATAGTAAAATATATCTTATGCTTGGAAATGAAGTTGGAGAAGATAAATTTGGTGAATATCAGTATACATTAAGTAGAATATATAGTTTTGATGGATCTACATGGAAATCAGCATCCGGATTGTCATACATCGGTAGAAACGCATCTAGAAATAATTTCACTGCAACAGGTAATTTTGTAGCGGTAAAAAATGGAATTGTTGGAATTAACTGTCCTGTGGATGGAGCGGGAAATACATTTATAGCTAATCCTGAGAATATGAGTTATGATTCTTTAAACTATACAATAAATAGTTATATTGCCAATATGACCTATAATTCTTCAGCTGTAGAGACTGCAGATGGAATATATTATATAAATTTGGAATTTGATTATGATAT
>JAILGL010000008.1 GCA_024696825.1 Lachnospiraceae bacterium | reverse complement strand
CCTGATTTTACGTGATTATTATGTGAATTAAGTATATAATAATAAATATATTTAATGATTAAAAATAATAAATATATTTATTATTATATACTTAATTCACATAATAATCACGTAAAATCAGGTATTCCAACTGCATTTTATCTAACATAATTATATCTAACTGAATTTTATCTGGTAAAAAAATGCAGAGACACCTAAAGCATCCCTGCATTCAAAATAACATTTTTAAAACTTATATGCAAGCATTAAATCATTTGATAATAAGTCCATCGCCTGTGCTGTCTATGGTAAGAACAGTATCCATGGAGTATTCGCCCGATACTATACCTCTTGCCACAAGGGTCTGAACATTTTTCTGGATAAATCTCTTAAGTGGTCTTGCACCAAACTGTGGCTCATAGGCTGTATCCACAATGTATCCTCTTGCCGCATCTGTAAGCTCTACACTTATTCTCTTATCCTTTAATCTGTTATTTAAATCGTTAATTTCAAGGTCAATAATACTATTTATATTATCCTTGGTAAGTGGTTTAAATAATATAATTTCATCAAGTCTGTTTAAAAACTCAGGTCTAAAGCTTCTCTTAAGCTCGTCCATGCAGGCCTTTCTTGCATCCTCACTAATCTCACCCTTATCGTTAATTCCTTCTAAAAGATAGGAAGAACCAATGTTAGAGGTAAGGATAATAATGGTATTTTTAAAGTCCACGGTTCTACCCTGTGAATCAGTAATTCTACCATCATCTAAAACCTGTAAAAGTACGTTAAATACATCCGGATGAGCCTTTTCGATTTCATCAAAAAGTATTACGCTGTAAGGCCTTCTTCTAACAGCCTCAGTAAGCTGGCCACCCTCATCGTAGCCCACATATCCTGGAGGCGCTCCGATAAGTCTTGCCACTGAAAACTTCTCCATGTACTCACTCATATCGATTCGAACCATATTTTTCTCATCGTCAAACATGGATGCAGCAAGGGTTTTAGCAAGCTCTGTTTTACCTACACCGGTTGGACCCATGAATAAAAATGAACCTATAGGCTTTTTAGGATCTACTATCCCTGCCTTAGAGCGAAGGATTGCATCGGCAACCAAATTTACTCCCTCATCCTGACCTATAACTCTCTTATGAAGCTCACGGCTTAGGTTTAAAGTCTTTTCCTTCTCACCCTCAGTAAGCTTTGTAACAGGAATCTGGGTCCATCTTGAAACTATTTTTGCAATCTCTTCTTCAGTAACCTTTTCAGAAATAAGACTCTTTTCCTTAACATTTTCTTCGCTTTCCTTAAGCTGTTTTTCAAGCTTTGGAAGCTCACCATACTGAAGCTTTGCAAGCTCTTCAAGATTATATTCACTCTGAGCCTTATCTATTTTTTTCTTAACCTCATCGATTTCTTCTTTTATTTTGTTTGTCTTATTAACCTCATTTTTCTCAAGGTCCCATTTGGATTTCTTAGTATTAAATGATTCTCTCTTGTCAGCAAGCTCCTTCTGTAAGTCCTCTAGTCTTTCCTTGGATAATTCATCAGACTCCTTCTTTAGAGCTGCCTCCTCGATTTCAAGCTGTAAAATGTCTCTTGATAATTCATCTAACTCAGCAGGCATGGTATCTAGCTCAGTCTTAATCATGGCGCAGGCCTCGTCCACTAAGTCAATAGCCTTATCAGGTAAGAACCTGTCAGTTATATATCTGTCTGAAAGTGTTGCTGCTGCCACCAGGGCAGAATCAGTAATCTTAACGCCATGGAAAACCTCATATCTATCCTTTATACCACGTAAAATGGATATGGAATCCTCCACTGTTGGCTCACCAAGCATAACAGGCTGAAATCTTCTTTCAAGAGCTGCATCCTTCTCAATATATTTTCTATATTCATCAAGGGTTGTAGCACCTATACAATGAAGCTCTCCTCTTGCAAGCATTGGTTTTAAAAGATTTCCTGCATCCATGGAGCCTTCGGTTTTTCCTGCACCAACTATGGTATGGAGCTCGTCGATAAATAAAATTATCTTTCCATCAGACTCCTTAACCTCCTTAAGTACAGCCTTTAAACGCTCCTCAAACTCACCTCTGTACTTGGCACCTGCTACCATGGCACCCATATCTAAGGCAAATATGGATTTATCCTTTAAGGAATCCGGCACATCATTTTTTACAATTCTCTGTGCAAGGCCTTCAACAGCTGCAGTTTTACCTACACCAGGTTCACCTATAAGCACCGGATTATTCTTGGTTTTTCTACTAAGAATTCTAATTATATTTCTTATTTCTGCATCTCTACCTATAACAGGATCAAGCTTACCGCTTCTGGCTCTTTCAACCAAATCATAACCAAACTTTGAAAGGCTGTCATAGAGCTCCTCAGGATTATCACTGGTTACTCTCTGATTTCCCCTAACCTCTGATAAAGCCTTTAAAAACCTGTCCTTAGTAATCTGACAGGTATCAAGAAGCTTCTTAATATCTCTGTCAGGATGATTTAACATGCTTAAGAATAAATGCTCAATGGAAACATATTCATCTCCCATTCTCTTAGCTTCATCCTCAGCATAAATAAGAGTTTCATTTAAGTACTGATCTATTCTCGCTTCGCCACCTGAAACCTTTGGAAGTCCCTCAAGTATTCCCTCAACCTGCTTTGTAAATACGCTAGAGTCTATATCCATTTTATCGATAAGAGTCTTTAATAGGCTGTCATCAATTGTAAGCATGGCATATAAAAGATGCGCCTCTGTAATGGTTTTCTGACCATGGTCAAGAGCTGTCTTTTCAAGTGAAGTCATAACTTCCTGTGACTTTTGTGTAAATTTACTAATATTCATAATGAATCCCTCCTTCTTTCCAGGATACCATCGTCCCACCTGTTATCCTTCTTTTGATACGCCTAACTACTGTTTCTTAAGCC
>JAILGL010000174.1 GCA_024696825.1 Lachnospiraceae bacterium | reverse complement strand
GAGGGCTGCTCTAAGGCAGTTAATGAGGTATTCATTAACCTTCATAAGAAGGGACTTATCTATAAGGGTAATAGAATTATCAACTGGTGTCCGGTATGTAAGACATCAATTTCAGATGCGGAAGTTGAGCACGAGGAGCAGGCAGGACATTTTTGGCATATCAAGTATCCGTTGATTGATGAGAACGGCAAGCCGTCAGCTACTGAATTCCTTGAATTTGCGACAACACGTCCTGAGACAATGCTCGGAGATTCAGCTGTTGCAATTAATCCGGAGGATAAGAGATATACTCATCTTAAGGGACGTAAAGTATTCTTACCGTTTATGGAGAGAGTACTTCCGATAGTTGAAGATTCATATGTAGATATGGAATTCGGTACAGGTGTTGTTAAGATTACACCTGCTCACGATCCTAACGATTTCGAGGTTGGAAGAAGACATGATCTTCCAATTATAAATGTTCTTACCGATGATGCACGTATTACTGAGGATTATCCTAAGTATGCAGGTATGGACAGATATGAGGCTAGAAAGCTTATTATTAAAGATCTTGAAGAAGAGGGTGCACTTATTAAGACAGAGCCTCATGCACATAATGTAGGTACATGCTATCGTTGTCATACAACAGTTGAGCCTAGAGTATCCATGCAGTGGTTTGTATCTATGCAGGAGCTTGCAGGACCGGCTATTGATGCGGTTAAGAAGGGTGATACCAAATTTGTACCTGAGCATTTTGATAAGACATATTATCACTGGCTTGAGAATATTAAGGACTGGTGTATCTCCAGACAGCTTTGGTGGGGTCATAGAATCCCTGCATTTTACTGCGATTCCTGCAGTGAGATGGTTGTTTCTGAGGAGGACAGTTGTGTTTGCCCTAAGTGTGGTAAGCCTATGCGCCAAGATCCTGATACACTTGATACCTGGTTCTCATCAGCCTTATGGCCTTTCTCAACTATGGGTTGGCCTGAGAAGACCGAGGAGATGGAATATTTCTATCCAACCAATGTACTTGTTACAGGATATGACATTATTCTTTTCTGGGTAATCAGAATGATGTTCTCAGGTATTAAGCATGCAGGAGATGTACCATTTGATACAGTTCTTATTCATGGTCTTGTAAGAGATGAGCAGGGTCGTAAGATGAGTAAGTCCTTAGGAAATGGTATCGATCCATTAGAGGTTATCGAGACCTACGGTGCTGATGCATTAAGACTTACACTTGTTACAGGAAATGCTCCCGGTAACGATATGCGTTACTCAGAGAAGAGAATTGTAGCAAGCCGTAACTTTGCTAATAAGGTTTGGAATGCTTCCAGATTCATTATGATGCATCTTGGAGACCAGACCATAGTAAGACCTGATGATTCAGCATTTGAAACAGCAGATAAATGGATTATTTCCAGAGTTAATACAGTTGTTAAGGAAGTTACCTATAACATGGAGAAGCTGGAGCTTGGTGTTGCAGTTTCTAAGATTTATGACTTTATATGGTCAGAGTTCTGCGATTGGTATATTGAGATAGTTAAGCCACGTCTCTTTAATAAGGAGAGTGAGCCGGAGAGCGCTATGGCAGCCTTCTACACACTTAAGAAGGTGCTTATATGTGCATTAAAGCTTCTTCATCCATATATGCCATTTGTTACAGAGGAAATCTTTACTACCATTCAGTCAGAGGAGGAATCAATTATGGTTTCTGACTGGCCTGTTTATAGTGAAGAGGATAATTTCCCTGAGGCAGAGGCTGACATTAACCATATTATGGAGCTTGTAAAGGGAGTAAGAACTATCCGTAAGGATAAGGAAATCCCTAATTCAAAGCATGCAGATGTTTATGTGGTTTCAGATAAGGAAAATGTTCGAAATGCATTTTTAAATAATACTAAGGCCTATAAGCATATGATTTATGCTGATAACATTACAGCTACTGCAGATAAATCTTTAGTTCCTGAAAATGTAGCTTCAGGTGTTATTTCCGACGCAGCCTTCTATATTCCTTTAAACGATCTTATAAATGTCGAAGAGGAAATTAAGAAGTTAGAGAAGGAAAAGCAAAGACTTGAAGGTGAGCTTAAGAGAGTTAATGGTATGCTTAGCAATCCGAACTTTGTAAATAAAGCTCCGGAAGCTAAGGTTAATGAGGAAAAAGCTAAGCTTGAAAAGTATGCTGCCATGATGGAAACAGTTGAGGCAGAGCTCAAGAATTATAAGGCTTAGTGAAAGGATTAATATGGATTTTTTAAAAGAACTTGAAAAGTTTAAACCTAGTCCGGAGATAGAGGAAACTGAAGAAATGGTTAAAACAGAGGATTCAGTTGATGCTATTGATATCGTTTCCGAATATCTTATTAGAAAAGAAAAGAGTAAGTGATTTTTGATTTTGTGATATGAAAGGAATATTATGATTTGTCCACATTGTAAAGCAGAGACTCCTTTTAGGAAGAAGACATGTGACATTTGTGCTGCTAACCTTGTTCCTTATAAGAAGATAATCTCATACTCTAACCTTTATTACAATTCAGGACTGGAAAAGGCGAATGTTCGCGATCTTTCAGGAGCTATATTATCACTTAAAAAGAGCTTGGAATTTAATAAATATAATATAGATTCAAGAAATCTTCTGGGCTTAATCTATTATGAAATGGGTGATTATACCCTTGCTTTTAAGGAATGGGTTATAAGCCAGAATTATAAGCAGGAAGATAATCTTGCCAATTATTATATTAAAATGGTCCAGGATAATCCGGCCAAGCAGGATGCTATTTTTAATGTGGTGAAAAAGTACAATTCCTCACTTGCCTATGCTAAAAACGGAGACGAGGATTTGGCTATAATACAGCTTAAAAAGTTAGTTAATAACAATCCTGAATATATAAAGGCAGGGCTTTTACTGGCGCTTCTTTATATTCATACAGACAGAAAGGATAACAGAGTTAAGGCATATAAGGTTCTTAGAAACATTTTAAAACGAGATGTGGCTAATACCACTGCTTTAAAATATATGTCCCTTTTGGATGATATAAAGGTCAGTGAAAAAAGTAAGAAGGTTAAGGTTAATAAGGCAGGAGATAAGGCTGCTACTGAAAAGAGAAAGCTTATCGCTGATGATTACAGTCAGGTTACCATAAAACCTTATAAAGAAGAAAAGCCTGCAGTACTTACCTTTGTGCAGATTTTTGGTGGTGTTATACTTGGTATCCTCATTATGGGGCTCCTTATTCAGCCAGCCATTAACAGGCATAAAAATGATACTGCAAACCAGAAATTTAAAGAATACAGTAAGGATCTTGCGGCTTCAGACAGTAATGTTAATACTCTTCAGGATGAGAATGAACAGCTCGAAAAAGAGAATAAGGAACTGTCTAAGAAGGTAGAAGAACTCCAGGGCGGAGATCCGACAGATATCGCTAACTATAAGGAGATGTATGAAACTATTCTTGCAGCCCTTAACAGTTATAACGATAAAAACTATGTAGATGCAGCTAAAAAGGTTATGGCTATCGATGAGAAGAAGCTTGACAGTAAGGCAGCAGCTACAATCTTCAAGAAGATAAAGAAAGATTCCTATCCAAAGGCTAGTGAAGATTACTTTATCAAGGGAAGAGACTGCTATAATGGCGACGGCGATTACGCAGGAAAGCAGGATTTTGATGAGGCTATAAAGCTTCTTAACAGAGCCCTCAAGTTTAATAAGGATAATGCAGATGCGATTTACTTCCTTGGAAGATGTTATCAGCAGAAGCAGGATACTGAGAAGGCTCAGGAGTATTATAATACTATCATTGAAAAATATCCTGATTCCGAAAGAGTGTCAGAGGCAGAGAGAAGACTTAGAGAGATGGGAGTTGGCTGATAAGCCATATGTAACTTGGTGTTGATAATTCAGATTCTTTTTAGATTCTGATTGACAAGAACGGCTCCATTTGATACAATGGAAAAGCTGTTTTAGTATATCAAAGTATTTTATTTAGAAATTAACGGAGGTGCAAAGTAATGTCAATTTGTCCTAAGAATAAATCTTCAAAGGGAAGAAGAGACAGAAGAAGAGCTAACTGGAAGATGTCTGCTCCAACACTTGTAAAGTGCAGTAACTGTGGAGAGCTTATGATGCCACACAGAGTATGCAAGAAGTGCGGTTCTTATAACAAGAAAGAGATTCTTTCACAGGCTGCAGGTGAGTAATTCACAAGTGGCTTGGATTAATGTTGATTTATTGATTAATAAATTTAAATTTAATTTATAAGACTTAAATTATCCCGACCGGATCCGGTCGGGATTTTTTTAGTTAGTAGGAAAAATCTCCCACCTCTTTTCTTAGCCACAGACGGGGGTTGACAAATCATACTCAGTCAGGGTACAAGCTGTGGTTGAGTAAAAAAATAATATAAAATTATGCTATTAAAAATCACAATGTAAATTTTCATTTCGAATTTATGGTAAATAGCACTAATTTTGTTATACTAAAAATAATAGTAAAATCGTTCTAATTATTGACTTAAAATTGACCTTAAATAATGTTAAAATTAAAATGTTGTGGATTACGCAACGAAATCATATTCAGAAAAATATATTTATTAAGAGGGATAATTTTAAATGTTAAACTTTGATTAAATATTGGCTAAAAACATTGACAATGCCCGTAAAATCAAGTATGATGAGTGCATTGATATCGGATAAATATATATTTTTTTGAAGCCCATAAAAAGGGTCTTTTTATGCGTGTATAAATATAGGAGAATTATATCCTTTTTTAAGTTGCATTGAGAAGGAAATCTTGTGAATTTTATAATTTATGAAGAGATTTTTAGTAGTGAAAAAAGAAGTTGGAGGAAAGAAGTATGAGAGGTATGAAGAAAAGAGTTACAGCATGCTTTCTTGTTATGGTAATGGTACTCACGACCATTGCACCGAATGGACTATCTATGACAAAGAAAGCAAAAGCGGCCTATACGGAAAGTGGTTCTCTTAATGATTTTACCACTGACGTAGTAATTAATCCTGATGTTGAGGTGGCTGAGGGTGTTTATACTGTCCGAAGTGATAAAACCTATGAGTTTACCATTTCATTTATAGAGACAGATGACCTTCAGTATACCACTAAGGACAGTAGCTATTCGGATGACTATATGCAGTTACAGCTTCCGGATGGTTTTGTTCCTATGCAGGATTCGGGTACAGCGGATATTTCAGGAACTACAGATCATGGTGTGGTTACAGTTCCTAATAACCAGTTTACTATTGATTCGGCTACGAATATCCTTACCTTTTATTGGAATAAGACAGAAGATCCTGAGGCCTATGAGGATATGAGAAAGAATGGTAGGGTTAAGTTAAGTCTTACCTTTAAGGGGTCCTTTGACGGAGAACATACCTCTTTAGATTTTGGTAATGGGGTTGTTGTTAACGTTAATTATGATGATAAGAAGGATCTCGAAGTTACTAAGAAGGCTGGAGATTATAACTATCAGGATGGTACTGTAACCTATACACTTGAGGTTGAGTCTACCGGTAGGAATACTAACATACCTATTTCTGATGTGGTTGATACTGCTGCAAAGGATATTATCAAGATTGATACCTCCTCCATAAAGGCATATAAGTATGATGGAAGTCAGTATAGTTCCTATGATGCAGGTAGAGATGAGGCGGTTAATTTAAATGTTTCCGGTGACGAGTCCGGTTTTACAGGAACTATTCCAAGTATGGAGGATGGTGAGAAGGTAACCATCGTCTATACTGCTAATATAGATTCCTCTAATATGAGCGAGACCTCTCTTTGGGGACAGGCTACCTATGGAACAGCAGATGAAACCAAGAATACATTTTCTCTTAATTATGAGTCTAAGCCTGAGGGCTGGACAGATACAGATTATGACAATGCAAAGGATCATTTCTCTACTACTGAGACCTTTGAGAGTAAAATTTATCCAAAGGCCTTACAGAAGGCTGGAAGTACTGAAGAAGTAGATGATGAGGGTTATGCAGATATAACCTGGACTCTTACTGTGCCTTCATATTATGGTGCTTTGGATGTAGCAGGTAATACTCTTACAGATACATTTTCAAAAACAGGTCTGGAGGAAATATCCTATATTGAGAATAGTTTAAGCGTTACTAAAAAGCTTTATACACATCATTATAATAGTGATGGATCTGATTCAGGTTGGAATGATTCAGCAACCTCTGACGTAACCACAGCATTTAGCCAGAATTTTAGTGCTAATTCAGATGGATTTACCTTAAAGGTACCTGAGAGTGAGGCTATTAATCAGGGTGAGTGTGCAGAATATGTAATTACCTATAAGACTCGTGTAAAGGTAAGTGATGTTACTGAGAATATTACAGTTAATAATACAGCCCAGTTACCTGGAACTACAGGGGGTTCAGGTGTAGGATATGTACAGGGGAAGGAAGGCGCTAAGCCTACAGTAAGTAAGACTGCAGATGATTCTGATTATGAAAAGACTACCTGGACAGTAACTATAAATGTTCCTTCAACAGGTTATAGTGCAGGGGATGATGCGGTTACCTTCGAGGATATTCTCCCTAATATGACAGGTGAAGCCACAGGTAATAAGGTGGAAAATGAGTGGGGCAATCTTGTGGATGAGTATGAGCAGTTCCAGGATACCTTAGAGGGTGATGTAACTGTTACCTATAGTGATAAGGCTGAGGGTGAAGCGTATACAGTAGATACCTCTAATCCTAAGAAAATAAAGGTTAATTTTACACAGACAGTAGAGGGTAATAGTGTGCCGGGCTTTGCAGCAACAGGCGCTGACAGAACTATTACTATTACATATACAACTAAAAATGATCCTGACTGGTTAAGTAGAGCTGAGAACTACTCAGGTTGGAAGGATTATAAATCTCATACAAATAATGCAAATCTTTACAAGGGTAATGAGTCTCTTAGTTCAAGTACTGCTACAGCTAAGCCTGTTAATAGAGAGGTAAGCATTAGTAAGGAAGCGGTTTATAACAACTCTACAGGTGACTATACCAATAAGACAGCTAACGGTTATTACAATTCTAACTGGCAGTTTATTGCTTATGATACAGACGTTCCTGTATATAAATATATTGTTACACTTAAAGGAATTGATGACTCTTCATTTGATGATAATGATCAGCTTGTAATTACAGATACATTTGATTCAAGACTTACCATGTATGAGGAAAACGGCTATGAACCTATTTGTATGGGATCTGCTGAGGGGTATAATCTCAGCTGGGGTGGAGATGCCAACGCTAAAGTAAGTAGCTTTACTCAGGATGGCAATGAATTAAAAATGGTAATTAATAAATCTGATATTGTTAAATCGGGTAGTGATTACTATACATATTACGCTCTTAGCTATTATTTGAGAGTTAAGGATCAGAATGCTTTAACCTCTATTAATCAGGAGTCTTTACAGGCAAGTGATGGAAAGGCATATCTTTCTAATACTGCCTCAACTGATATAGCAGGATCTTCAAAATTTGATATTCCTGTGACCTATCAGCCATTTGATAAAACCATAGTTGACGGAAGTAACAAGTTAAGTGTTACAGGCGATAGAAGTATACAGTTTAAGGTGGTATTTAACCCTGATAAGATGGATCTTAATCCTAATGGAAGTACAGTTACATTTAAGGATACTTATTCTAATTTAAGCTTTGTATATAGCAGTGTTAAGGCTACTCTTGAGGGTACTGACGGCATGTCCTATGAGGATGCTGCAAGTCCTAATAATGAAGTGCATTTTGATGCCTCTGGTGACTCTGTTACCTTTACAGTACCTGATAATAAGATGGTTACTATAGTTTATACCATGAGAGGTGCAGGTACTACCGGTACAAATGTAAGAATACAAAACCTTATTCATTTTGGTGCCGTAACAGATGGTATAGACCAGTATGAAAATATAGCTTCAGGTGGTGGAGACTTTGAAGAGGTATCAGTAAATGTTTTGAAATATGCAGATGGAGATCTTACACAGCCTATTGAGGGTGTTCAGTTTGATCTTTATGATATGTCTGATGACAGCACTCCTTTAAAACGATTTAAAACTGATGCCACAGGTACTGCAAAGATTGTAGGTGTATATGCAGAGGATGGTTTCTATCTGAAAAAAGGAAAAACCTATTATCTCCAGGAGGTTTATGACCCTGAAATACACGAAAACTATGCCTATGACGACACCAAATATCAATTTACAGTTAATGAGGATGATATAGCAGATTATAAAAATTACATTTATCATAATTATGATATTTTAAAGATTTCAAATGTATCTACCCTTCTTAACATACCTGTAACTAAGGTTTGGGATGCAGGCGGTGCTGAGTCTGATGTAGAAAGTGTAACCTTCGGTATTTATGCTAATGGAAAGGCTGTACAGAAGGATAATAAGGACTATACCATTACCGTTACTCCTAATGAATATATGGAGTGGGAAGGCGAATTTACAGATCTTACCCGTAAGGACAAAGATGGTAATCTCATTGAATATACTATTAAGGAGCTTTCAGTTAATTATAAGGCTGGTGCTGAAGAGCAGGCCTATGAAACAGTAATTGAAAGAGTAGATGATACTAATCTTAAGAGGCTTGACAGAGGATATTTGGTTACCAATAAGCTTACTGATACAGGTTCTCTTACAATTAAGAAAACTGTAACCAGTAAAAAGGATGTAAGCAGTAAGGTATATACAGTAACAGTTAATGCTGATAAGGATTTAAGTGAAGCATTAATAGATGGAAAAGCTATAAGTGCTTCAACTAAGGCTACCCTTAGTTCGGATGGTAAGACAATTACTCTTTCTATAACTAAGGATGAAGAAATAACTATTACAAATATTCCATTTACTACCTATACAGTAACTGAGACAGATAAAAGTGAAGCTTTAGATGTAGATTATAGCATTACTGCAAAGGGAACCGGTGATTCTACCACAGCTTCTTCTGATTCTGGTAATGGTGAAGCAGTAGTTGTGCTTTCTAAATCAGCTTCAGGTAAAACTGTAAATGTAACTAATAACTTTAATAAAGCAGATGCAAAGCTTATTCTTACTAAGACTGTAACAGGAGATTTAGGATATGATGATGTAAAGGAAAAGGTTTCATTTGATGTAACTAATCTCGATACTAATGAAACTGAAAATTATCTCTTATCAGACTTTACCTTACAGGATGGTAAATATGTAAAGGAGATAACAACAGATCCTGATGCAGAATATTCAGTAACAGAAAAAGGATATACAGTTACAGGTTATAAATGTACTGCAAAATATAACATTGTTTCAAGCAGTACTGTAGAAGATGCTACTAAAAATTCTGCTACAGTGACTTATGGAGATAATTCTACAGAAACCGTTGAATTTACTAATAAGTATGAGATGAAGCTGGGATATATTACCTTAGGTAAAAGCTTTGAAGGTGATGTGGATAAAGATTTAAGGGAAGCTAATGTAAAATTTACCATAATCAGGGAAGATACTAATGGAACAAAGACAGAAACTGTAGTGGGACTTAATCAATTTACATATTTTTCCAGCACTAATAATTATGGCTATGCCGTAGAGAATGTTAAGCCTACAGAGACTGTTACCATAAAGGAGTCTGGTTATACTATACCTGGTTATAACCTTTCATCTGTTGAGTATTCCGTAGATAACGGAGCATGGAAGGATGGAAAGGATCAAGCTATAGAATTCACTATTCCTGATGGTGGAGGTAGAAGTATTGATTTTAATGATACCTATTCAAAGGATAGTGGAACTATTAAATTAACTAAAACCATTGACGGTGAGGCTAACTATGAGCTTGCTAAGGATAATGTGGAATTTACCATAACAAAGACTGATGCAAGTGGTACAAGTACTGTAGAAAAGGTTAAGCTTAGTGACACAGAAAAGTTTAAAAAGGATAGTGATAACAAGTATGTTTATACTATCGAGAATGTAAAGTTAACCGATACCTATAAAATTGGTGAAACCAGATATAACATTGACAACTATACTCTTGATGGAGCTACATTTAGTGTTTCTAATGACAATACTCAGGTTGATGTAAATGCAACTGTAAACGTTGCAACGGTTAAAGTTAATGAGGGTGAAGAGGTTGTAAATGTAGACTTTACCAATACATACTCAGAAAACAGAGGAGAGGTAAAGATTGTTAAGACCTTGGCTGGACTTGATGATGCAGATGTTGAAAAAGCTCTAAAAAATGTAAAGTTTAGTGTTGCTATAGAACATGTAAATGGGACTAGTGATGATAAGGTTATAGAACTTTCTGAGTTTACATTAACTGATGGAAAGTATGTATATACCATAGATAATCTGCTTTCATCAGATGTTGTAAAGGTTCAGGAAACAGCTAATTCAGTTAACGGATATGAATGTACATCTAAGTATAGTGTTAAGAATGATATAAGTCAGGCTGATAAGGATGCCTTAACTAATACAGCAACATTTTATGTCAGTAAGGGTAATGGAGAAATAGATTATACTAATACCTATACTGCTAAGGCTGGTAAGTTAGTTATTACTAAGACAATTGGCGGACTTGTAACTCCTGAAGAAGAGGCAGGAGGCCTTGTATTTACAGTAACTAATACATCTAATAATAAGAGCGAGGACTTTACCTTAAGCCAGTTTACAAAGGATGGAGATAAGTATGTGCTTACTCTTGACGAGCTTTCAGGTGAGGCAATCGATGGTAACGTTACCTACAGTGTTCAGGAAACTAATTATACAATTAAGGGTTATGATGTAGTAACAGCTAAGTATGATGTGACTGACGGTGACGGAAGCACATCTACTAAGAATGTAACGGCTGGAGCTGTAAGTGTAACCGCAGGTAAGGGCGGCACAGCTACAGTAGATATAACTGATGAGTATGAGGAAAAGCTTGGTAAGGTAGTTATAACCAAGACCTTAGAGGGACCTGTTTCGGAGAATGAAGCAAAGGGTGCACTGGTATTTACCATAACAAAGACAGATGCATCAGGTAATGTAACCACTGAAACAAAGACTCTTACTGACTTTACTAAGAATGACGACGGAACCTATACTTATGAGATTAAAAATGTAAAGACTACAGATACCATATCAGTACAGGAGACTACCTATGATGTTCCGGGATATCTTTCACAAAGTGTAACCTACTCAGTTCAGGGTGATAACACTCAGAAGGATAAGGATGGAAAGAGTGGTGCTGCTGTAGTTACAGATATAGATGGAAAGACTGTAAATATAGACTTTAAGGATGTTTATATAAAGGATGAAGGTAATATCAACTTTACAAAGGCTGGAGATTATACAGAAGACTTTAATAATGCCATAAATCTTATTCCTGTAGCAGGAGTTAAGTTTACTGCCTATAAGGTAAGTGATCCTGAAAAGGCTGTTGCAACGGCTGTAAGTAATGCTAATGGAAATGTTGTATTTGAAAGTCTTCCAACAGGTGAATACATAATTCAGGAAACAGAAGTTCCTGAAGATTTAGTGCTTGATAATACAAAGTACTATGCTACAGTTACTAAGGATTCTTTCGAAGGCTTAAAGAAAGCGGATGGAAGCTTAGTTACAGATAATAAGCTTGTAAATGAAGTTAAAAAGGGAGTTATTGACCTCTTAAAGGTTAATGAGAGTGATACCGGACAGGTGCTTCCTGCTTCCACTTATGGATTATTTAGAAATGAAGACCCAACAGATGATAAGATGGATAATCTTGTTAAAGTGGCTGAAGCAACTACAGATGAGAATGGTAAGATTAGCTTTGATGGAGTGATTACAGGCGTTAGTTATGTTGTAAAAGAGCTTGTAGCTCCTGATGGATATTACGTATCAGAAAATCCTATTGCTGTTAAGGTTACTGTTAAGGATGATGGAAGTACTAAGCTTACACTTTTAGACAGTGGAGATTCCAATGGTTATAATACAGCAGTTCTTTCTGATGACGGTACCATTACATGGCTTGAGCCTGTGGTTGTTGTAGCCTTTAATAAGGTGGATGAGGATGACAAGTTTGTAGCCGGTGCAAAGCTTCATGTTGAAGATAATTCAGGTAATACCATAGCTCAGTGGGAAAGCGAGTCTAAGGCTTATGAGATTACAGCAGGATTTAATTCAGGTGAAACCTATAAGCTTGTTGAAGATGAAGCTCCGGAAGGTTATGAAGTTGCAGAAGCTGTAACATTTACTATTGATTCAACTATGGGACCTGGAGAAAATAAGACTATTACTGTTACCATGACTGATAAGAAGAAGGATGTAACAGAAACTGAATCTCCAGAGCCAAGTGAAAGTGCAAGTGCTACACCTAGTGAAACACCAAGTGCTACACCTAGTGAAACACCTAGTGCTACACCTAGTGAAACACCTACAGCTACAACAACAGAAACACCTGCTGTAAGTGAGACGCCGACAGCAACAGCAACAACAACTGCATCTGAGACACCGGAGACCAGCTCTACTCCTAAGGCAAGTAAGAAGCCAAAGAAGACTGACACGGATGATGAAGATGATAGTGATGACAGTGACGATGGTGATGATGAGGATACCAATACAGGTTCAGGTGGGGACAGTGATACTCCTGATACAGGAGACAACAGACCATTTGCTCCGCTTATTTTCCTCATAGTTACATCATCAGTTGGAATAGTAACTATCATAGGTGTTAAGCGCAGAAGAAAAAGACAATATAAATAATTCAAAAAAATAGATACAGGCAGAAATGCCTATAATATAGAAATTTTCTATGTAAGATACTTCTTTTCACTACAGGGGCTGTTATCATTTAATTAAAAGATAACAGCCCCAATTTTTGTAAAAAAACTCTTATAAATTTTCCATAATTTGTTGAAACTGATTTCGTAAAATGTTATAATAGTTTTTAGTTTGGTGGAGCGTGGTTTTATGGTTTAGTTAAAGGGAAGTGAAAATATTAGTGTTTGGAGGTTGTTTATGAGAAAGGCAGTAAAAAAAGTAATAGGACTTACAGCAGTTTTAGCTATGACAATGTCGATGTTTGGTAATGTTACAAAAAAGGCGTCAGCAGATGACTCCATTAAAGTACCTACCAAATCCAGTGAAGGTACAGTGTATTCTACAGTTTATTTTGGTAGTTATCCACAGTCTGTAGAGACAGAGGATTTAACCGATAAGGCGTGGGAATTTTCTGATTCTTCTCAGACCTTAGCAAATGGATCTAAGGTGAACGTATACACTGACTGGAAAGCTTCATTTTGGGCTTCTTATCAGGCAGATGCCGAGGATGACAGTAATAAAACATTTTATAAATTTGAACCTCTCAGATGGAGAGTTTTAGCTATAGACGGAGATTATGTAACTCTTATGTCTAACTCTATCATTGATTCAAGGGTAGTTAATAGTGACGATACTGAAATTTCTAATTCAGATACAGAGCTTATGAATTGGCTTAACAATCGTACTTCTACTGGTGGAACAGCTAGTTATTATGGACTTAAGAACTTCTATATGATGGCTTTCAATAAGAGTATTAATGGACAGAATAAAAAAGAAGCTGATTGTATGTCAGAGGTTAATAGTGTTGATGGATATAAGGTAAGCCTTCTTACCAAGGATAATGCTACTACTACAACTTATGGTTTTGCTTCAGGTGATGGTGAGGATGATGCCAGAACAGCTTCTATGACAAGCTTTGCAAGTGAAATCATGGGTAGTGCACAGAATGAATATTGGCTTTCAGACGGTGAGGATGGTAATTATAATTATATTTCTGATAACGGAAGCATTGAGAGTTCTGAAAGTACAGTAGTAAAGGGTGTAAGACCTATTATTAAAATTAATTATACAAAGGCTGTTAATGACGGTATGTTAACAGTAGGTAATCCTGTTATAGCCGGTAGTTCAGAGGAGCCATCAGTTTCACCTGATGCAAGTGAATCTCCTTCAGCTACAGAATCAGTAAGCCCAACAGGCTCACCTGATGCAAGTGCTTCAGCAAGTCCATCAGGGTCACCTGATGCAAGTGCTACAGTAAACCCATCAGGTTCACCTACTTCAAGTGCTTCAGCTGCACCATCAGCAAGTGCTTCAGTTTCACCATCATCAGATGTATCACCATCAGCTGATACGGTTACAGTACCTAAGTCTAAGAATCTTAAGGTTAAGAAGACTTCAGTAAAGAGTGGAATTAGTATTAAGCCTGCAGCTAAGCTTACCTGGAAGAATACAGGAAGTTTAACAGGTGTTATTATTTATAGAGCAAAGGGTAAGGGTAAACTTAAAAAGTATAAGACACTTGGTGCTAAGAAAGCCTTTGTTGATAAGAAGGTGGCTTATGGTAAAAAATATACCTACAGAGTTTTCCCTAGATATAAGGATGCGACAGGTGCTGTTAAGACAGCATCAGGAAGTAATAAAAAGGCTGTTACCATTAAGACTCCTAAGAGCTTAAGTAAGCCTTCATATACAACTAAGAAGAGTGGTGGAAATCTTATCCTCACCTTTAAGAAGGTGCAAGGAACTAATTTCCAGACTCAGTATAAATATAATTCTGATAAGAAGTGGGCAGCACTTCCAACCCTTGGTGGTAAGGTTAAAAAGACCATTAAGAAACCTCTTAAGGCTACAGGCTTTAAGATTAAGATCAGAACCTATATGACTATTGGTAAGAAAAAAGTATATAGTGCATGGGTAACCTCTAAGACTATATAATCAAATAATTTAAAAACTATAATTAATGAATGGAGAGATAGATATGCCGGAGAAATTTGACAGATGTTTACAGTGTATGCATAAGCTTGGCTCAGATGGAACATGTAAGAAATGTGGTTTTGACAGAGCATCGTATACTGTAGATGAGAAATATCTTCAGCCGGAAAGTACACTTCATAACAGATATCTTGTTGGCAAACTGGTTGGTGAAGGTCAGTATGGACTTACCTATATAGGCTGGGATAATTTTCAGGACAATGCAGTGGCAATTAAGGAATATTTTCCTTCAGAACTTGTTAATCGTGACACAAACAGTGCAACTGGTAAATATGTACAGATGCTTGATGAGAGCAATGAAGATCTCTATAAGGATGGCTTAAGTAATTACGTAAGAGAGACTAAAAAGCTTTCCATGTTTAATGGGTTTAAGGGAATTGTACAGGTCTTAGATTCATTTATGGAGAACGGAACTGCTTATATCATCATGGAATTTGTTACAGGTAAAACTGTAAGAAATTATATTCGTACTAAGAGACGTGTTGAACCTAAGAAAGTATTTAGTATGATGAAACCTATAGTTGAATCTCTTGAGAAGATTCATAAGATAGGTATGTATCATTATAATATTAACCCGGATGATATTATCATAAGGGAGAATGGTAGTGCTACACTTATTAACTTCGATACTGCCCGTGGTGGTAGTGATGATGAGGGTATGTCACTCCTATTAAAGAGTGGTTTCGCTCCTTATGAGCAGTACTTCTATGATGGCGTTCAGGGAGCATTTACTGATGTATATGCTATCGCTGCTGTTATGTATTTTATGATAACAGGAGAGGTTCCTCAGGAGGCTGTTGAAAGAGGGGATAACGATAGTTTAAAGAGTATAGAAGATTTAAAGATTCCTATTCCTAAGAGTCAGAATGATGCCATTATGAAGGCTCTTTCTGTATATGCAGAGGGAAGATTTGAAAGTATAAGTGAGTTTCATAAAGCTCTTTATACTAATGTTTCACCTATGCCAGGTGAGGATGCTGCAGGTGAGAAAAAGCCACTTCCAAGAAGTGATAAAGACGATGCTATGGATGCATTTATTGCAGCAAGAGAAGAAACAGAAAAAGAGATGGAAGGCAGTGGCCGTACAAGCTTTAAGGATAGATTATCAGGTGTTAGAGAGGGAATCTCTAAGCCTATAGAGATGCCTTTTGGTAAAAAGTCAAGTCAGAGTGCTGATGATGCAGATGATTTGTTAAATGCTCTTCGTGGCATGAATGATGATGTACAGGCTGATAAGGATGCAAGAGAAGGTAAGCCTCATACTACAACTGAGAGCAGTGCTTCTAAGAGTAGTTCTGAAGATAAGACACCTGCTGCAAGCACTTCTTCTTTTGGTGGAAGTTCTTCATCTTCTGGTGGAAGCAGTGCAGGAACCAGCGGTGGAGCTTCATCCTACAAGGCACCTGTGCCTCCTGTAAAGAAGGATATTTCAAGTGGCTCTGGTGCAAAGGAAGAGAAAGATCCTATGGATGCTCTTGCTTCTGCATCTAATGATGATTATTATGGAAGAGCTAGTAAAGCTTCATTCTTTGATCAGTATAAGAAGTTTATTATTATTGGTGGAATAGTAGTAGTTATTATAATTATTGCATTAATAGCTAAGAGTTGTGGTAAGAAGTCAGAGCCGGAGACAGTTGCAGTTAATTATGAGTCTTCATCACCTGCTGCTACAACAGAGGCTACAACAACTCCTGAGGAGTCAGCGGAGGCTTCACCTGAAGCTACAGTTGAGGCTGCAGAGGTTACTATGCCTGATGTTAAGGGTAAATCCTATGATGACGCTAAGAGTGCTATTAAGGGTGTAGATGATTCCATAGAAGTTAAGAAGAGTGAAGAATATAGTTCCAAGGTTGATAAGGGTAAGGTAATAAGCCAGAGTATCGACGGTGGAAAAGCCTATGTTAAGGGCGAGGAAAAAGAAGTTGTTCTTAAGGTAAGTAAGGGAGAGGACAAGAAGAAGGTTCCTAGCGTTAAGGGCAAGAGTGAGAGCAGTGCCAAGAGTGCCATTAAGAAGGCTGGTCTCAGTCCTAAGGTATCAGGTTCTGAGTATAGCTCTAAGAAGAAGGGTACTGTTATAAGTCAGTCACCTTCAAGTGGATCAAAGGTTAAGAAGGGCTCTACAGTTAAGATTACTTTAAGTAAGGGTAGTAAGCCTAAGAAGAAATCCTCAAGTTCATCAAGCAGCTCAAAGAGTTCAAGCTCATCAAGTAGCTCAAAATCATCAAGTAGTTCTAGTTCATCAAGTTCTTCAAGTCAGAAGAAGCCACCAATTTGATGAGGTAGGATAATATAAGACTTTATTAAAACAACACCTTCATTTTTCGTATATGGTTATAATGTATGAAAAATGAAGGTTTTTTCATTAAAATCATAAATTTTTTGTAGATTTTAGGTATATTTAACAATATTGTGACATAAAAACATTGTAAAATCAGGGTGTTTGATGGCCGTATTTATGTTTTTGTCTTAAACAGGTTGAAGATTGGCTGTCAGTAATATATAATTAACGAAGTTCAAGGGTAGTTAAAAGGTGATTAAAAAAACATTAAATGGGGGATTTATGTTTAAAAAAATTATTAAAAAAAGGATAATGCCTTTGATACTTGCAGGAGTGCTATGTGTAAGCTCTTTAGTAACGCTAGAGAAGGCTGATGCTACAAGTACAAGTAAGAGTATATTTACAGGTAAGACCTATACTCATCAGACAATGTTTGATGGCATGAAGATATATAATGGTGTAGATGTATCTAAGTGGCAAGCGAGTATCGATTGGAAAAAAGCGAAAAAAGCCGGGGTGGACTTTGCATTTATAAGATTAGGTTATAGAGGAAATTCTTCTTCTGCAGCCCTAGTTGAGGACAATTATTTTGATACTAATATGACTAATGCCATAGCAGCAGGAGTTGCTTGTGGTGCATATTTTTATACAGAAGCTATTAATACAACAGAGGCTGTGGCAGAGGCAAACTTCTGTGTTCAGCAGCTTAAGAGTTATAAGGTTACTATGCCTGTTGCTATTGATTTTGAGAGATATTCATCTTCAGATGCAGGAAGAAATATTAAGGCAGGCCTTACAACTAAGCAGTATACAGCTATAGTTTCAGCATTTTGCGATGTTATATCAGCTAATGGATATACACCTGCAATCTATGCTAATTCCAGTGATTTACAGACTTACTTAGATGGTAAGGGACTTGCAGAAAGCTATCATATATGGCTTGCAAAGTATAATACCTGCTCATCCACAGGTTCAGCGCCATATAGTAATAAATATTCATTTTGGCAGTACTCAAGTACCGGAACAGTTAATGGAATTTCAGGAGGTGTTGATTGTAACTTCTTCTATTCTTCAACTGATTTAAGCGAGGCTCTTGTTAAGCCGGGTAGTGCTAAGAGTATAGCAGGCGGTACTGTTTCAACCATTAAGGATAAGGCATATACAGGAAGTGCTATTAAGCCATCTGTTACCTTAAAGGTGGGCGGAGTAAAGCTTAAAAAGGGAACTGATTATAAGGTAAGCTACTCTAATAATACTAACTCAGGAATTGCTAAAATCACCTTAAAGGGTAAGGGAGATTATACAGGTAAGAAGGTGGTTAAGTTTAAAATCCTTCCTACCAAGGTTAGTAAATTCTGGGCAACTGCCAATAATAAAAAGATTAATGTCAAATGGAAAAAGGTAGCCGGAATAGTTGGCTATGAATTATATAAGAAGAGCCAGTACAATGGTAAATTTGTATTGGTTAAGGATATTACGGATTTAAGTACAGTTAAGTATTCTGATACTACTATTACCAAGTTTAATAATTACAGATATAGAATCAGAACCTATGCTATGAATGGTAAGAAGAAAATGTATTCAAAGTATAGAAAGCTTGAAAAGGTTGCTCTTAAGGGTGACAGAGTGGCTAAGAGTACTAAAAAGGTTGTACTTATGACTAAACCTGTAAAGGGGACTAAGGTGGTTACAATAAAGAAAAATACAGCAGTGGATTTACTTGGAATAGAAACCTATAAGAATGGAAAGCAGTATATATGGGCTTCCTATACTAAGGGTAAGAAAACCTATACAGGCTATGTGCTTAAGGATAAGACCTTTAAGATAAGTAAAAAGGTTGTGGCTACAGCTAATGAGGAAACTAAAACTACTGATTCTAAAAAGACTACAACCACAACTACAACAACTGTAACAACAAAATAAAATTATATAATTATTTTTAGAAAGCATTATCGCAGGAAAAACAGGTGATAATGCTTTTTATGAGGTTAAAATGACAGAATATGTAAAGGTACATGGGGTGGTTTTAGTATCGACCCCCTATAAGGAATATGACAATCGAATAGAGCTTTTAACCATGGAGTATGGCAGAATCACTGTATTTATAAGGGGCGCCAGAAGACAAGGGAGTCAAAGTGCGGCAGCAAGTATGCCCTTTACCTTTGCTGAATATGAATTATATCAGGGAAGGGATGCCTATTCATTTCACTCGGCCAATATAATTCGATACTTTGATGGATTAGCTAAGGACTTTGATATTATGTGTTATGCATCGTATTTCTCAGAGATGGCCAGATATTTTTCCAGGGAAAATGTGGAGGCTTCCGCAGAGGTAAATCTCTTGTATTTCTCATTTTTAGAGCTGGAAAAGGGTGTTGTAAAAAGTAATCTTATAAGACTGATCTTTGAATACAGAATGCTTCAGATTCAAGGTATAGGTCCCAATGTGTATGAATGTGTGGTTTGT
>JAILGL010000120.1 GCA_024696825.1 Lachnospiraceae bacterium | reverse complement strand
GATATGGGAAGTATTAATATAGATGCTTCCATATTGAATAAAACTAATAATCAGGTTTTACAAGTTGAGATGGTGGAGATGCAGAATGGCTGTATTTGCTGTACTCTTAGAGATGAGTTTATGACTGAGATAGAGAGACTTTCTCAGGATGAAAGCATTGAAGCTATATTTGTAGAGGCTTCAGGTATAAGCGAGCCATCAGCCATAGCAGGTGCATTTATAACCTATGAAGAAATGACACCGGATACAAGAGTTTATCTGAAAACGGTTTGTTCAGTTATAGATGTGGATAGAATCTATAGGGAGTTTCTCCATGAGCTTAGTGCTGAGGAGGATACCGAGGATGGCGATATAATTAATCTGATTATGGATCAGATTGAATTTTGTAATCTCATGATTTTAAATAAAACAGATTTACTTACAAAAGAGGAATTAGAGGAAGTTAAGGTTGGCCTTAGAGGAATACAGCAGGAAGCTGAGATGATAAGCTGTGTTAATGGTGAGGTGGATTTAAGTATTATCCTTGATCGTCCTGATTTTGATTTTGAAGAAGTAGAGGCCTATAGTGCAGTTCAAAAAGCTCTTAATAAATGCGAACATGATGATGAACAGGCCTGCGTAGATGAATATGGAATATCTTCATTTGTGTTTGAAGAAAAACGTCCATTTGACAGAGAAGCCTTTAATAAGCTGGTGGAAGACTATCCACAGGAATTAATTCGAACTAAGGGTTATATATGGTTTGATGATGATTGGAAACATGTGCAGCTATTTGAGCAGGCAGGTAGAAATGCTTCCATAACGGAGCTTTCTGAGTGGGTATCAGCTTGGCCTGAAAAGGAGCTTGAACCTATAATAAAAGATTTTCCGGATCTTAAGGATGACTGGGATGAAACCTATGGAGACAGGTGTAACCAGGTGGTATTTATAGGCAAGGGATGTGAGAAAACAAATATGTTTGAAAGACTTTATGCTTGTATGAAATAATTTTTAATTACATATAGTATTTTACAACCCCCCTAAAGGCATATTCTTTAGGGGTTTTAAAATGGTTATAAATAATTTATATATGTATTATCAATATTTTTACTTGAAATATATTAAATATATGTATATAATAATAAATCGTGGTTAGCATAAGCTAACACAAGATATAGTTTTTTTAGTCTTGTAAAAATACATTTGTTGTGTTAAAATTTGTAATCTATGACGGGGAACCGTTGTAGTTGCAACTTTATATAATTATATATAAGAGAAAAATGGAGGTAATGTAATGATCAATTTTGATGAATGGGATGGATTTGAAGGAAGACTCTGGAAAGAGGAAATCAATGTTAGAGACTTTATCCAGAAGAACTACACTCCTTATGAGGGTGATGAATCTTTCTTAGCCGGACCAACTGAGTCAACAAACAAGTTGTGGGGAGAACTCCAGAAGCTCCAGAAGGAAGAGAGAGCTAAGGGAGGAGTCCTTGACATGGATACAGATATTGTTTCCGGTCTTACAGCACATGGCCCTGGATACATTAATGAGGATCTTAAGGACCTTGAGCAGATTGTTGGTCTCCAGACAGACAAGCCACTTAAGCGAGCATTTATGCCTTATGGCGGTATTAAAATGGCTGAAGAAGCTTGTCGTATGTATGGTTACGAGCCAAGTCCAAAGCTTCATGAAATATTTACTAAATATCATAAAACACATAACCAGGCTGTATTTGATGCTTACACACCAGAGATGAGAGCAGTTCGTAAGAACAAGATTCTTACAGGATTACCTGATACCTATGGTCGTGGACGTATCGTTGGTGATTATCGTCGTGTTGCACTTTATGGTATTGATCATTTAATAGAAGAGAAAGAGCATGATAAATCTGTATGCGGAAGCGGAAGCATGAAGGGTGAAGTTATCCGTCAGCGTGAGGAACTTGCAGAGCAGATTAAGTCATTAAAGGGAATGAAGGAAATGGCTGCTATCTATGGCATAGACATTTCTCGTCCTGCTAAAAATGCTAAGGAAGCTGTTCAGTGGACATACTTCGGTTACCTCGCTGCTATAAAGACACAGAATGGTGCTGCTATGAGTATCGGTCGTGTATGTACATTTTTAGATATTTACATCGAGCGTGACTTGAAGAAGGGCATCATTACTGAGGAAGAAGCTCAGGAGCTTATCGACCACCTTACCATGAAGTTCCGTATGGTTAAGTTTGCTCGTATTAAGTCTTATAATGAGTTATTCTCAGGAGACCCTGTTTGGGCTACTATCGACCTTGCCGGTATCGGTGTAGATGGC
>JAILGL010000108.1 GCA_024696825.1 Lachnospiraceae bacterium | reverse complement strand
AAATCAGTAGTTCAAACAACCGACAGATTTGCTGTAAACAGTACAGGCGTTGATTTTACCAAATGCTTCAAGTCATCAGATGACAATATTTACTTTAAGGTAGAGGATGATTCTAAATTTGACATATCAAAGGTCGGTAAGTACACAGTAAGTATGAAGGTTGGTAAGGTTGAGAAGAATCCTAAAGAAGAAATAATTGATTATGAGTTTGAGGTTTATGATGATGAAAAACCTGTTATAACATTAACGAAGAAGCATGTAACAATTAAACAATTTAAAAAAAATAATTTTGATAATTATGTATCGGTTGAAGATAATTCAGGTGAGACAATTCAAACTTCAATTGATGACGGAGGCTTTAATAATGCTTTTCCAAGTAATTATACTATTACATACACAGCAAAAGATAGTTCTAATAATGAAAGCGTTGTAAAGCAAAAAGTCACAGTAACGGCACTTAGCTTACCAGATATACTAGGTTTATTATATAAAGGTTATAAGCGAAAAGCAGGTTTAGACGAGTATAATTATAAATTTTTTGATGATGACACAGTAGATATTTATAATGTAGGTAGTATCGATTTATTTGATGCGGATTTTAAGAATAATCTGATTGATTATTATATATATTATAAATTAGAAGTAATTATGCATAAGAAAAACATGGGAACAAAGAATGACAAAAACAGTGGTGTTAAAAGTGATTTAGCACTATCTTACTATCAGTATGAAATATTTAATACTAAATTCCCTGATAAGAAAAATAGGGGGTATATAAAAAGTGCTTCTTTTTCTTCTCCAAAAGGAAAAGTTATACTTAATAATACTTTGTATAATAAGAACTATGGTAAAAATAATATACATTCATATTTATCTTTCAAATCAGAAAAACAGATTGATGATTTTGAAAAGTTGATAAAAGCTAATAGTGTTACTATAAGAATTAAACATGATAAAGGAATGGTGATTAAAAGAAAATTAAGTAAGAAGTATCTAATTGCTTTAAGAAATACTGTTAAAGAATACAGAAGAACTTATAAATATATGGCAAATCATAAAACAAAAGAGTGATGTAATGAAAAAGATATATTTAAAAACCATAAAAAAACCAAGTAAAAGAATAAACCTATCATTATGATTGACATAACCCACCATGTGTTATATAATTCAAATGTTGTCAATACTTCGGGGCAGGGTGAGATTCCCTACCGGCGGTAAAGCCCGCGAGCCTTATGGTTGATTTGGTGTAATTCCAAAGCCGACAGTAAAGTCTGGATGAGAGAAGTTGTGATAGACATGTATTGAGTTATTAGGTTTATGATAAAGAGTTAATCACATTTAATATGCTTCAAAACTCAATGAAAAAATGTTTATTAGAATTTATAGCCCCGTAAAAGTACGGGGCTTTTTTATTGCCTTATTATAAGATTAGATTATTCTACGAGGTACAAAAATGGACGAGAAATATATGCTTAGAGCTATAGAGCTTGCCCTTAAGGGAAAGGGTGCAGTTAACCCTAATCCATTAGTTGGAGCTGTTATAGTAAAGGACAATAGAATAATTGGTGAGGGTTATCACAGAAAATACGGCGAGCTTCACGCGGAGAGAGATGCATTTAAAAATCTTACTGAAAGTGCAGAAGGCGCCGATATGTATGTTACTCTCGAGCCTTGTTCTCACCATGGCAAGCAGCCCCCTTGTACAGAGGCGATAGTTAGTCATGGAATTAAGAATGTATATGTTGGTTCATTTGATCCTAATCCTTTGGTTTCAGGTAAGGGCTTTAAGTTTTTAAGAGACCATGGAGTGAATGCTTATACGGACATTTTAAAGGATAAATGTGATGAGATTAACAAGGTTTTCTTTCATTACATTACTACCAAAACCCCTTACGTGGTTATGAAATATGCCATGACTATGGATGGAAAAATTGCCTGTCATACAGGTGAAAGCAAATGGGTGACTTCTGAGACAGCAAGAAATAATGTGCAGCTTCTTAGAAGTGAGCTTACAGGCATTATGGTTGGCATAAATACAGTTTTAAAGGATAATCCAAGGCTTACCAGTAGAATTGCAAAAGAGGATGAAGGAAAGGTGATTCATCGTGATCCTGTAAGAATTGTCTGTGACACTAATCTTAGAATTCCTCTTGATTCAGAGCTTGTAAATACTGCTAAGGACATAAAGACTATTGTGGCTTATGCGGCAAATGAGAATTCTGATAAAGTGTCTGATACTATTTCCGGTACTGAATTATCAGAAAAAATTAAGCTTTTAGAGGAGAAAAATGTAATTCTAATTAATTGCTTTAATCCGAAGAGTTCGAGAGTTGACTTAAAGCTTCTAATGTCAAAGCTTGGTGAGATGGGGATTGACAGTATTCTTTTAGAGGGTGGTGGAACCTTAAATTATGAAATGCTTAAAGCCAATTTAGTTTCTCATGTTAAAGCTTATATAGCGCCTAAGATGTTTGGTGGTGCTACATCACCGTCTCCTGTTATGGGAGAGGGTGTTAAGACACCTGATGAAGCTTATATTTTAACTAATAAAAAAATAAGTCTTTTGGGTGATGACATTTTAATTGATTATGATATTAAGAAATGCGACTAAGAGTCGCAGGAGGTTGTAAGATATAATAGTGAGGTTAATATGTTTACAGGAATTGTTGAAGAAACAGGAACAATTAAAAATATAACCACAAGAGGTAATAATACAGATATTACCATAAGCGCGAAGGTTGTTCTTGAGGGGACTAAGATTGGTGACAGCATCGCTGTAAATGGCGTCTGTCTTACTGTTACAAGACTTGGTTCTGGTGAGTTTACTGCATTTATGATGGCAGAAACCATGAGAAGAACGGGCTTTAGTTCTCTTAAGGCAGGAAGCAAGGTTAACTTAGAGCGCGCCATGGCTGCGGATGGCCGATTTGGAGGACATATTGTATCGGGCCATGTAGATGGAACAGGCTTTATAAAGAGCCTGAAAAAAGAGGGGGAGGCCACCTGGGTAGAGGTAGGTGCTGACAAAAGTCTTTTAAAATACATTGTTTTAAAGGGTTCTATCACTATCGATGGCATAAGTCTTACAGTTGCTAAGGTTACGGAGGATAGCTTTTCAGTATCCCTTATACCTCACACCTCAGTAAGTACTACCTTACTTTCAAAGAAGGTTAATGATGTTGTAAATCTTGAAAATGATATTGTTGCAAAATACATTGAAAGGCTTATGACATTTGATTCTAAGGACGATTCTAATAAGGCTTCGTCTGATAAAAATAGTTCAAGTAGTGGTAATTCAGGTCTCACAAAGGAAAAGCTTTTGGAACTTGGATTCTAACTAATTTAGAGTTAAAGACTCGAAAAGCGAGTCCTGACAATAAAACAGGAGGTTTAAACAAAATGGATTTTGAGTTTGCAAGTATTGAAGAAATTGTAAATGACTTGAAGGCAGGCAAAATCATTATGATGATTGATGATGAGGACAGAGAGAATGAGGGGGATGTAATCTGTGCCGCTGAATTTGCAACAACTGAAAATGTAAATTTCATGGCAAGTGAAGCTAAAGGTCTTATCTGCATGCCAATGTCTAAGGAATATACTAAGAAGCTTGGCCTTAGACAGATGTGTGAGATTAATACCGATAATCACAGCACTGCATTTACAGTCTCTATAGACCATGTAGATACTACCACAGGTATTTCTGCCTATGAGCGTTCTTATACAGCTCTTAAGACGGTGGAGGATGGCGTAAAGCCTGCAGATTTTAGAATGCCTGGTCATATGTTTCCACTTCAGGCCAAGAATGCCGGTGTATTTGAGAGAAGAGGTCATACTGAAGCAACTGTGGACCTTATGAATATCGCAGGTCTAAAACCCGTGGGCCTTTGCTGCGAGATTATGAAGGAAGATGGCTATATGGCAAGACTTCCTGAGTTAATTGAGTTTGCTAAGAAACATAATCTTAAGCTTGGTAGAATTCAGGATCTTGTGGAATATAGAAAGCGTCATGAGGTGCTTGTAGAGTGCGTTTCAAGTGCGAAGCTCCCTACAAAATACGGCGAGTTCATGATTCATGGTTATATTAATAAGCTTACAGGAGAGCATCATATAGCCCTTACAATGGGTGATGTTAGTGATGGCGAGCCGGTTCTTGGACGTGTTCATTCAGAGTGTCTTACAGGTGATGTACTTGGTTCTCTTCGTTGTGACTGTGGAGAGCAGTTTGACGCAGCCATGAAAATGATAGCAAAAGAGGGAAGAGGCGTAATGCTTTACATGAGGCAGGAAGGCCGTGGAATCGGTCTTATTAATAAGATTAAGGCATATGCTCTTCAGGAACAGGGCTATGACACAGTTGAAGCTAACCTTAAGCTTGGCTTCCCTGAGGATATGAGAGATTATACTACAGGAACTCAGATTTTAGTGGATCTTGGAATTCATAAATTACGTCTTATGACTAACAATCCTGCAAAAATCTATGGTTTACAGGGCTACAAGCTTGAGATTACAGAGAGAGTTCCTATCGAGATAGAGTCCGGTAAATACGATGAATTCTATCTTAAAACCAAGAAGGATAAGATGGGACATATCCTTAAGCAGTGGGATTAAGAGGCAGAGAAAATTAAAAAAAAGATTTAATAAAAGCATAAATAAAAGCTTAAATAAAAGATAAAGAAAGATAAAACAAAAGATTAACAAATGGAGGATTTTAAAATGAAAGTTATCGAAGGAAAATTAGTAGCAGAAGGTTATCGTGTAGCATTAGTAGCATCAAGATTTAATGAGTTTATAGTTTCTAAGCTTATTGGCGGTGCTGAGGATGGTCTTAAGAGA
>JAILGL010000059.1 GCA_024696825.1 Lachnospiraceae bacterium | reverse complement strand
CTGTCTAATATTTTTATGTATTCAGTTTTTAAGGTACACATACTTTACAATGATATATCCTAACAAACCCTTATAGTTACTAGGTCTATTAGGATATATTTATAATTTAACTTACTATACATTAACTACTAAAGATAACATCTAAGGTTTCACCCTCATGAAGCACCACTCCACGCTCCTTAACATCCTTAAGGCGTCTGTATAATTCTTCTTTTTCCACCTTAAGATAAATGATAGTAGCATTTTTTGAAAGCTCTTTTATGGCCTCTTCACTGTACTTTTCCCGGAGGTAGGCATTCCTATAAAAACAATATTATCAGTCATAACATTTCCTTTAATTATATTCTTAAGTATATCCTTTAAATATAATACTTTAAATCAATTTACCGGTTTTATTTACTTCAAATCCGAAACCTTGTAAGCCTTTACTTCCTTACCAATGCTTATAACATACAGATAATCTCCTATTCTCAAAGCTCTGTCACCAGCTACCTCAAGTACCTTTTTATAAGAATTATCATCATAGCTATATAACTGATAAACATTGTCATAACCTGAAACATCATAAACCCAGCCTTCACTTGCAGTATTATTCCACAAAATCATACTAAATCCAAACAAATGATTCTCCTCATCAAAGAGAATGGCATTAGGATTATTAATGGACTCTGAAGAGCCATCTAACAAGGTTTTCTGAGACTCTGTTACATTTGAAGGATTTGATATGTCGTAAAATGACAGCTTAAATTCCCTTCCTATATCCGTATCTTCTTCACCTATTCCAAGAAGCTTAGAATCAGAAACCGGATGCAGATATGTGGAGAAACCTGGTATCTTTAAGTAAGATAAAAGCTTAGGTTTCTTAGGATCACTTATATCCACACTAAAGAGTGGATCTGTCTCCCTATAGGTTACAAAATAAGCTATATCGTCTATAAATCTGGCAGAATAAATTGTCTCTCCCTTGGCAAGACCGTCAAGCTTTCCTACCACCTTAAGGTTATCATTTAACACATAAAGACCGTTAACAGTATTTCCGTTAGTAGTAGTATGAGTTGCTACAAGTCTTAGATATTTGCCACTCTCATCTATACAATAATCATTGAGAATAGAACCATTTATCTTACCCTTCTTCTCAAGCTTTAACTTTCCTTTTTTATAGCTGATTCTAATAATATTTGTTTCACTATAACCGGCAGGATCCATAACATAAATGTTTCCTTCGCTTACATACAGATTACCATAACCACCTAAAATAGCCTTCTTGTCAATATATGTATTTTTCTCAAGAGAAACTGAAGCTGCAAGAGTATAATTAACTGTTTTATAATCCTCCTGAATTACAAGATCCTGGCCCTCTACACATTTACCCTGAATCTTTGGAATATAGCTTTCATATTTCTTCTTTACAGGCCTCTTACCGGTATACATATATCTTGAAGAGAAGAGATAAAGAATTCCATCCTTAAGTCTTGAATCCTTATATTCACCCTCTAAGAAATAACCCTTTTCAAACTTAATATTATCTGTATCTGATACATCGAAAATGAGAGCTCTGGTAAATGTATCTACATTGCTTAAGGTATAATCCTTTTTATTTTTATCAATGTATTTATTATACTCATCATCGCTTTTCACATTGCAATCAGACACTGAATTTGTAGCTGAAACTGCAGGACCTGTTGAGTTATTAGAACCATCTTCAGAACCATCATCAGAATCATCATTAGAGCTATCATCTGAGCCGACAGAACTGTCACCTGAGCCCTTAGAATCTGCCTCAGTTTCCTCCTCGATATAGGTATCATTTTTATAAAAATCGTAATCATAACCACCATTTTTATAACTGGTTCCTACAACAACAATCTTATTATTCTGTACATAGAAACCATTCTGATTTACATTTATCTGATACTTAGTTAAGGAAATTCTGGCAACTCTCTCAGTGTCTTTTCCATTAACCTTAATGATATCTATGCAGTTTCTAATACGGTTATATTCGTAAATATTATTACCATCTGTTTTTACTATCTCAGCCTCATCTACGCCTTCAGTTCTAACATTGGTTTTAGAATAATCGTTAGAGCTTTTGGAAGCTTTACCGGCACTAGCGCTATTATCAAACTGATTCGCAGTATTACCACCTTGAATTCCTTTTACAGCACTCTCATCATTAATTGCAATACGACTGGTTTTATCCCCGAAAAATTTTTTACCAAAACCGCCCTTTCTATCCTTATAATTAGATAGAGCAATATCATAGGCTTTATTAAGATTTTCCCTTGCAAACTTCTGCTGAGAAGCCGGAAGCATACCATTAGAGGTATTCTGGAAAAGGCCCTTATTATAGCCTATTGCAGCGGCTGAAACAATCATCACAAGTAAAACTGCTGCAACTGAAGAGAATATAAATCTTCTCCTCTTTTTAGGATCTAATTTTATAACCTTGCTGCTATTCTCACCCTTGTTTACGCCATTATTTTCGCTATTATTATCACTATTATTATCACCCTGATTTACGTTATTTTCAATATTATCACCATATATTTCATCTTCAAAATTCTCTGTAATCACGTCAGAATCATCTATAATTTTATCCTTAAATTTCTCAGGATTTTTGTCAAATTCAATAAGCTTTTTTTCTATATTTTCAGGAGATAAACTCTCCGGAACATCTATCTTAGCAGAGAATAATGAATCTAAAGAATTATTATCTTTATCCATAATTAACCTCCATTCCCTTCGATAGCTTCGCGCATTTTCTTTAAGGCACGGGTGTATTTTGAGCGCACTGTGCTCCTGTTAATACCCAATATTTTCTCAACCTGGGAGCTGTTATAACCACCATAAACTATCATGGTAACTATAAGTCTCTCCTCTTCTGTTATACTCTTAAAGCCTGTTTCAAGCATCTCGTGATTGACAACCTTTTCTGAAATATCTTCCGAATTATCCTTAAGCTCCATAACTCTTTCACTTGTACTTTCGGATTCATCCACATTTACCTCATGTTGTCTTTTGTTAATATACTCCTTAATTATCCTCGAACATTTGGCAGATAATATACGAAAGATCCAGCTTCTAAATGCAGTTTTATCCCTAAGCTTTCCAATTCCCTGGTACGCATCTAAGACAGTTTCACTTACTGCATCCTCAGCATCATCCCTGTTCATAAGAGTATAATATGCCATTTTATAAAGATCCTCATACACCATCTCATATAAAAGACTGAATGCATGAGGATCATTTTTCTGGGCCTTTTCCACGAGAGCATTCATATCCTTTTCATGACTCTCCATAAAATATTCCCCTCTTTATAATTCTTCTTAACTCTTCTTAAATTTCTCTTATTCTCTTCTTATATTTAAACTAAAATCTCAAGTAAATTCGACCTTATGCATGTTTCATAACACCGATAAATAAAGGAAGTCCAGTGCTCTCATCAACAATTGCATATACAAATGGTCTGTCAAGAACAACACTTACATGCTTTTCTCTAAGAAGACTTCCTGCCTTCATAACCACATCTGTAACAGCTGCTGCTTTTGTTCCATTTTCATCCACTTCAATAAAGGTTTTATGATTTACTCCATCAATCATAAATGGCTTATTTACAAGCTTTGAAAAGTCTGCTGCCTCTGTAAATGCTGTATTAATTCCATCAGCCTTTAATGCATCATTAAGCTCGATTTCATACTCATTCTTAAACTTTGGAAGTCCTATGCTAACACTGGCATCTGTCTTAAAGCTATTCATAGCTCTTCTAAACTTTGTACCTGTAAGTCCATTTATAAATGTATCGATATCTGTAGACTCATCTGGAAGAAGCGCCACAAATGAAGACTCGCTTCCTGCATAATACTTCTTAACACCCATGAAGCCATCGCCCTCTATATAGGCATTAGCTCCACCAAACATCATGGAAACATTTTCTTTAGTTCCATCCTTTTTGGTAAATGTATAGTCAGACTTTGTGTTATTCACATTAAACTTATCTGCCCAGTTACCTTCAAAGCAGGTAGCGTTAATAAGATGCATATAATCAGACTTACCAAATTTATTGATAATCTTATCAATCATATCGTTAGTATTTTTCTTAACCCAGTCATTAACTTCCTTAACTGTCTCATCATTAAAATCTCTCTTATTAACCTCTGCGCCATATTTTTCCTTTACAAGATCAGCAAATGTAGCGTTAACCTCAAGGCCAGCCTCATTTCTTAACCAAACAGAATTAGCTACATTTATAGTAGTATTTTTAGAGCTTGTAATTCTCTCATTAAACTCTTTAACCCTGTCATTATAAGCTGATACTGCTACACCTGAAGCAAGAGACGCGATAATCTCATCCTGTGTAGTTCCTGCTGCACCATTCATAACCATTCCCATAGCATTAGAAACTGAAATTGGAGAAACCATTACATTTTTTAATTCATCCTTTTCTCCACCAAATACATTTTTAAATAAATTAATACTAAAGTCCATGGTTCCCTGAACATAATTCTCAGTGTCAGCATCTGCAAATACTACTGACCATCCAGATGGTACATCTGCAGTTGGCCATGGTGCAGGAGTAGTATCTTCCTTATCACTATTTTTTTCTACATCCTTAACCTTTATTTTTACAAAGGCCTTAACCTTTTTACCCTTAATCTTAGCAATTACTGTAATCTTTGCATTACCCTTTTTCTTAGCGGTAACCTTACCCTTTTTATTAACAGTTACAACCTTTTCATTATTAACCTTATAGGTAAGATCCTTTTTCTTAACCTTTCCATTAGTAACCTTTACCTTAAGCTTAATAGTAGCTCCCTTTTTAATAGTAATCTTTTTCTTTGTAACATTAGTACCCTTATTATAAATGGTCATTTTAACCTTTTTATTCTTTTTATTCTTCTTAGCCTCAGCCTTACCTGGTGCCGCAATCACACCTGATGTTAATACCATAGCCATAGAAAGCCCTACAGCAACTGTTTTCTTAATATAATTTTTCATACAAATCTTCATAATAACCTCCTTAAAAATATCAATTATGCTTACCTCTGTAACAGCTGTTATAATAATAGTGTGATAAATATTTAAAAGTGTTGCATAATTTTTCAAATTTTTTTAAAAAATTTTTTAATTCTTCATAAACTCTTATTTTACGCACTTTTCAGACATTTATTTTTTTATTAGAATCCCAGATCTTCATTAACAAGTATTACATGAACTCGGTCCGGATGTCTCTCAAGACGGGTTATAAGCAACTGGCAGCAAATGCTGTCAGGAGACTTACAGTTAGCACAGCATCCATTCACCTTACATGGAGTTTTAATATCAAAGCGCTGTGAATTAATTGGGGCTGCTGTATTTCTAACTCTGTAAATACCCTCGTCCACATCCTCAACGATTTTATTCATTCCAACAACCATAATTACATGCTCCGGCCCATAAGCTATAGCTGCAACTCTGTTAGAGTTACCATCCAGATTAATAAGGATACCATCCTCTGTTACAGCATTGGAACTGGAAAGAAAATAATCACATCCAAATATCTTAGTCTCTATCTCTCTTTTTTCCTTCTTATCCTTAGCAGCATCACGATTTAAAACATTATAATTACCATTTATAACTGCATCCTTAAGTCCTATGTCTGCTACACTTACAGAACCGCCCCAGCCGATGCTTGAGCCCTCCGGTATAAGGTCAAGGGCAATCTTTAAGGCTTCCTCCTTAGTCTCTGCATAATAACCAGTCATCTGTCTGGACTTAAGTCCCTTTATTACGACCTCTGCACGTTTCTTATTTCTAACACTTGTCATTTCCTGCATTTTTCATTCCTCCATGATTTAAATCTAATATTTATTATCTTTTTCCGTCCATTTAATCTGTATATTTAATTAGCTTTTTAATATTTCTTACTCCACAACGGTAATCTTAACCTTCTTAAATCTACCATTCTGAGCATATACTACAACCTTGGCAGTTCCCTTTTTCTTAGCCGTTATAACACCCTGCTTATTAACTGTAAATACTTTCTTATTGCCGGATTCATAACGCATTCCAACATGCTCATGAACTATGCCCTTCTTATTTTCCTTAGTATAATAAGTTTTAAGATTTATGTTATATCCAGCCTTAAGCTTTATGGCATTAGTAAGCTTATATTTCTTAAGCTTCTTACCATTTTTATCAATCTTACTCTTGACAAAAATCTTCTTGGCATTAGTCTTCTTACCGCCATCTGTAGCCACATGAGTAAGCTTTGAGATACTAATTACATTTTCCTTATTGTCAATGGCAACAAGCATAAATTTATAATAAGTATTTTTCTTAAGCTTCATTTTCTTAATCTTCTTAATATTAATAGTAGTTTTCTTTAAGACCTTAAACTTCTTAACGTGAGTTGTCTTACCACATTTATGTCCATATAAAACATACTTTGTAGCACCCTTAGCCTTATTCCAGGTAAGCTTAATGCTATTCTTGGTATGCTTCTTACATCTTAATAAAAGTGGTGCTGCCTCACTACCCTTAATATCATTATCATGAGTCATATCATCAATGATATCCTCTACATCATCAAGTGTACTTGCATTTTTAGGACTTGCTGATGGGCTCGTGCTTGGACTCTCAGATGGAGTAACAGCGCTCTCAGTTGGAGATTCTGAAGGCTCCTCTGATTCCTCAGGTGAAGAAGAAGGTTCTACTATATTTAATTCAACCGCCTTACTAACACTACCCTTATAATTACCAATACCTATAGCAGATACTGTTGCAACGCCTGCCTCAACATCTCCTACTTCTAACTCATAATCATCAGTTGTAAGCTCTATATCACCGTAGCTTACCTTAACATCCTTTTTAAGCTCCTCTAAGCTGTCATAGCTATCCTTACAATCAAGCTTTCCATTTTCGGAAATATCTAATCTTTCTATTGTAAATGTAACGACCTTATCCTCGGTATCTTCAGCATTAGTAGCTGTACCTGCATCAGTGCCTTCAGCGCCCTCCTCTGCCGCCTCCCACTTGTAGCCGTCCTTTAGCTTCGCTGTAACAGAATAGGTGCCTGCATTTTTAGCAGTTGCATTACCCTCATTATCTATTACAACACCATCTTTTTCTTCAAGAGTATAGAATTCACTATTATAAATACCGATCTGATAATCATTGTTAAATGTTAATTTCTCGCCCTTTGGCAGTGGAATCTCATTTCCAAATACATAGTTATAAATAGCTATATCACTGTCGAAAAGACCATCCTTAACTGTTACAGCCTTTAAAACAAGCATTTTTCTGCCGGTCTTATTACCGTCAGAATCTAATTCATCCTGAAGATTTTTGCTGTCTATCCTACTTATATCAATAAGCTCTGAATCATATTTTATGCGCTTTTCATTAGATGCATCCTTTGGTGAGCTTCCATCTAATGTATAGTAAATAGCGCTATCTTTTTCCTCTGTACTAAGAGTTACATTAAAGTCCTCAAGATAGGTTCCTGCCTCTTTAGAAGCTGTCGGAGCTATAGCCTTGTTAGCTGCATTTACATATACATTCATAGCTACAGCAAGGTCTATCTGATTTCTGTTAGTAACATTTTCAGGAAGATCAATCCTTGTAGTTGCAACATAGGCAGCTGCATCTCTCTCATCATTAAGACCTTCTACCTGCTTATAATCCCAGCTTACAGCGATATCCTGTGTGCTGCCATCATTAAGCTTAATCTTAATAGTTTCAGGAAGCACATCCTCTACCTTAGTTCCATTAGGAAGATTTGTAATATCTTCAGGTCTTTCTATACCTGTAAGAGTATAGGTTGTTACCGGGAAGGTATATGAAACTGTATCATAATAATCATCAAATAACGCTTCATTACCATTCATGGAAGTAGTTATTGATTTAGAATATAAAACTCTATTTTGCGCTACTATCCAGTCCTCAGTTCCTTCCTTTCTGATTTTAATTGTATAATCATCACTAACCACGATACTAACCTGTGCAGTATAGTTTACTCCATAGTCAAAGCTTCCATCATTTAAGGTATCAGGAATCCATTCCACCTTAATATTCTCAGGATTAACCTCATATCTTTCTGAATCTTCGATTATCATAGTCGCCTCTGTGGCAGCCTTTTTACCACCAACAGGTCTATCTATCTGCACCTCTATATTTTTAATAACAGGTACATAATAAGCTATAATATCCACTTCACTATCTATATCAGTTGGAATATTAAGCTTAATGGTTTTACGAGCACTATTATAACCTGTTGCAGGCTTAATACCGGTTTCACTATAGTCCCACATAACAAATGACTTGTCACTTATCTCAGGAGCTATAATAATTGCTTCCTTACCCTTATTAACGGTAAATGAAATGTCATTATCCAGGGAAATCTCATTTTCAAGATTCATATCCATAGGCTTAACATTTATCTTTACCTGTGTGTCAGGCCTGTCAGCTCCACCTACATCTGCAGTTTTATCAAATGTAATTACTACGGTAACAGCACCTGTACTCTTATTTTTCTCAACACTTTTAATTGTTCCATTATTAGTAGTAGCTGTTACATTATTTGCAAATTGAATAGCCTTACTTAAGTTTTCTTCCATTGTTATGGTAGCTGTGTAAGCTGTGTCATTATAGGCTTCTCCTGAATCAGAATGAACTACATCATCAACTGTATAACTCCAGGAAATATCATAGCTTCCGCTGTCGCCATTATCAAATGCAGCATCAACCTTATCATCTAAGGTCTCTCCAGCCACCGGCGCATCGATTTCTATATCAATATTTGTAATACTTGTAGTATAAACCGCTGTAGCCACTATGCTATAGCCCTTAGGATAATCATCATTTACCTCAGGCATTACAAATTTCAAATAACTTGTATTCTTTGTAGTACTAACAGCATTTTCATATATTTCATCAGTTATATCTCTTACTAAATCACCATTTATATCGTAAAGTGAAAACTCCCATTTCTTAAACACCTTTCCTTCAGGAGCTTTCGTCATAACCATGGCATCCTTGCCTTCTACATAATAGAAATTCTGGGTTCTAGGGCCCTCATCATTTTCATCTGCTATAGTAAGCTTATGCCTGTTACTATATACATTTATGTAATAGGTTTTCTCCTCACTCTTAACACCATAGGACATATCATAGGTTACGATTTTATATTTTGTTAAGGAGACAGTAGAATCAATATTTAAATCTACTCCTTTGTAGTATAAAGAATTGTATATTTTTGCCTCCTCGCCATTTGTAATATCATATAAATCATAATAAATGGCTTCACCCCTAAGATTATCATTTCTAAGATAAACCTTTGCCTTATTGGTAACTATTTCATTGGCATTTTCATCATCAGCCTTAAGCTCTATAGACTGTGTTTCGCCATTATTATCAGTATATTCACAGCTTCCCTCCGGAGCATCTATATCCTCATCAGGAACCAGCTGATAATCCTTTGCTTCCTCATCAAACCAGTTATCATAGGTTCTAATCCAAGCAATATTAATCTCAGGACAATGGTTATCAAAAATAGTTCCGACATATGTGAAAAATGTAGCGAGGAACATCATGGACTTCTCTGCTCCACCATTCCATCCTGAATTGGTAAACATATCCTTACCCATTTTCAGATTATAATCAGCATCCAAAAATGTAAAACCAGCATTTACAAGGGTAGGCCAGCTTCTTTTAAGAATCGTCAATTGCTCCTCTTCCATATCAGCTAAGGCGCCTGTTCTGCTAAGTCTGTCCCATAACCTATTTATGGTTGAACTTTTTTCACTATCTGTTTTATCGGTCCACTCACCAATATCAGAGAAATATAAATCAAATAAATCCCAGAAGTCAAATACATTCATAATGCCTCCGGCTTTATCAAATACGTCCTCCCTTTTTCCGCCAGGAATTCCAAACATCAGATATAAACAGTCTGATATAGCCTCCTGAAGACTGTTATATGTCTCATCATTTAATTTAAATTTTGTAGCTGCATAGTAATCTCTGCTTGGAATAGTCTGATATTTATTATCAGTCTTTGTTGGATCATTAGCTTCCTGTGCAAATGCTACAAATTCAGAGACAAAGCTCTCCAGTCTTGCATTATCATATGAACCCACCTCATAAATATTTGGACTAGGAACAAAATCCATAGCCATTGGATGGAAGTAATCATCATATATAAAATCAGCGTCAATGCCCTTTAATTGTTTTTCCATTTTTTTATATAGAGCATCATAGGCATCTGTTTTAGTTTCAGTAGCATAGTTATCTGCATAGGTAGTTACCTTGGTAACTCCGTTAGTACCACCTCTTACTACCTGAGAAACTGTCTTTCTAACCTCACCTGCACTAGTTCCAGGAATATAATGATCTACTCCATATCTCTTAAATCCCATTTCTTTAGTAGGTATATAGGTTACCATATCTAATGGGTTAAGAAGGTTGTGAATACAGGTATAATCAACACCTGAAACCTCAGCATTGTCAGTTCCACCCTTAGGAGCTTCACAGTCATATCCAAATACCTGTGAACCATTATTATCCTCATGAATCTTATCTAAAAGTCTCTTACTTGTAAGGTTTGCAGTAGCTCCTGCACGTGAATGACCTGAAACCCAGAACTTAATCTTTCCGTCCTCATACTCGTCCTCAAGGCCATACTCTGAGATATACTTCATAACCTCACCATAAACTCTATCTGCAGCAGCGCTAAAACATTTTGCTTCACATCCACTATCCAAGGTTTCATTAGCTGTACCGATAAGGGCATTGTTAGCCCATTCTGCCTCATATCCGGCACCACGAACAGTTACAGGAACAAGTACGTAGCCTGTCTCAGTACCATCTGCTTTTTTAAGCTTCTTACTAGCGATGGAAACACCGATAGTCTCAATTGTAGGCTTTTTAGTCATATAGCTGTTAACATATATATCTTCATCCTTACAGCCTATATCTGCAAGAAACTGTCTTCCGCCTGCATGCTTGTTATAGTAAATATTACCATTTTTATCAGCCTCGTTATAGCCATTAAGATAAGTACCTGCAAATGCTAATGACCAAGAAAGAGTTGCAAGATGATCATTATATTTGTATGGATCAGAATCAAACAAACCATCAGAGTAATAAAACTCTAAAATTCCATTTTTACCACTTGCAACAGATCTCTCATGATACATAAATCCGCGAATAAGATCATATTCCGTACCCTTTGCACCACCTGCTGCAACTGTACCAACCTTACCTGCTACACCATCTCCTGTTGACTCCCTCTCTGACGCGCCATGTGCATCATAACTCTTTACCTTTACAACCTCGCTTGGACTATAAGCATATACATTGGAAGCATCAGATACTGCTTCCTTTTTCACATAGAGTATCTTTCTATAATTAGGTAAAGGATTATATGCAAATACATATCCATTATTCTCAGCTGTAAGATATTTTATACAATTTGGAGATTTAGTCTTATCATCCCCATCACCAGGTGTAACGAATATACGAGCTTTATCCTTAGTATCATAGTAACTCATATGCACGTCAGCACCATAGGTAAGATTGAATAAAACACGTGAATCTTCAGGATTACTATCTGAAATATACAGATTATGTCCATAATTTTCTTTTATATTTGTAGCTCCTGATATCATAAAATCTGAATCTACATCATCATTTACATAAACTCCTGCACCACTCTTCTCTGAGCTGTTTTCAGTAATTGTACAATTATTAATACTATTTCCATCGTTGCAAATGTATATTCCGCCACCCTTCTCAGAAGCCTTATTCTTCTTAAGGGTAAGCTTACTCATTTCAATGCCCTCTTCAAGAGTATAGATACCTGCACCATTATCAGCTACATTTTCCTCTATGTTAAGTCCGGTTATTTTGTAATCATCATTCCAAACATAGATTCCACCACCATTATCATCTGAATAGTTTCCATTTACAGTGGAGTTCTTTCCTAAAAGGATACAGCTTTCTCCTTCCAGATACATTCCACCACCGTTTTCATCGGAATAGTTAGAATCTATATGAGAATTATTCATCTCAATTATTACATTGTTTTCATTGTCCTGATTTAATCCACCACCAAAGCCTTTGGCATAGCATCCTGTAATGGTAGAATTGTTCATGACAAGCTTAGAATCTTCACCCTCCATATCGATTCCGCCGCCATCACCATAACCCCAGAAATCACTGGAATAACATCCTGCTATGGTAACATTATTAAGTGTAACAGTAGCATTCTTTTCCATGGTTATTCCACCGCTACCCCTGGTATTACCACCATTAGTCAAAACACCGCCATAAAATGTCTTGGCAGTGCGAGCTCCACTATCAAATGCAGAGGTATAGACAGTTTCATCATGCCTAATGCTGTCATCTCCACCATTCACTACCAATGTGGCATTCTTCTCAACATAAATAAGTCCGCCACCCCACTCAGAATCGCCATTAATTGCCAATCCTCTATCAAATACATTACCATTCATGTTAAGAGTAGCGTTACATCCATTTGGAATTACAAGCATTTCATCAAATGAACCGCTCTCCGCCTCATTATTCCAAGAACGATACATATCTATGGTAACAATTCTACTTCCATAATCATCTTCCAGATCATCAACCAAATCTTCAAAACTTGTATAGGTTCTACCATTAAGTGCACCTACAACATCAGCCGCCTGTGCCTTAATTATCCCCTCAAAGCCTGATAATCCAGCCCCCGGTATCCCGGTAACTGCCACAACTCCCGCCAAAGTAAAGGCCGCAGTTCTTCTAAAAAATCCACCTAAGGATTTTCTCGAGAATACCTTTTTAGAAGCTTTTCTTAAAACTGATTTTCCTGATGTTTTTCTTAGATAGTTTTTTCCTACAGTTTTACTTGTGCTATTAAACATATATTACAACCTCCTAAAGTATCATATATACTAGCATCTATAAGTATAACTAATATACAAACAAAAAATTTTAAATTCCTTATTATATGCTTTTTTTATTTATTCACCTTATTATACTTTAAAAACGCAGTTAGGGCAACAAATTAGGCCGATAGAAAAATGAAGATTAGTTAAGATTAGTTAAGATTAGTTAAGAATATGGAAAAATAGTAATAGGGATAGAAATATGCTAAATACACGAATAGCGGGTTGAATCGATTTGAAGAGATTTTAAGTGATTTTAAGAGATTTGAAATGATTTAAAGCTGAAATAAAGGAAATAAAGGAAATAAATGAAATAAATGAAATAAATGAAAATGTATGAAATTAACTTGCATTTTAACATGTTACGTGGTATTATTATTTTAACAAGTAGTTTTTAATACTACTTAATATAAATCAAAAAACTTTATGATGTGATTTAATGTAATTCGATAGGTTTTATTTTTAAGAAATACATAGCTTAAGTTGGGTGGATGTAGTAGATTTTAGAATAACACAATTTTCACTTGAGTTGTTCTAAAGGATATGGATCAAAAAAGGAGGAAAAGATGATTATGAAAGCAGGAAGTATCAATTCTACAGTTGTAGCATCGCGTAAACATAAGGTTTTTGCAGAAGATAAATTTAGCTGTTACTCTCATTTTTTAGGTGCAGTTTTATCATTTTTTGCCACTATTTTGATGGTGGACAAGGTGGGATTTTATGGAACAGGCATAAAAATGTTCTCAGTTTTCGTATTCGGAATAAGCCTGGTTCTCCTCTACTCAGCCAGTGCACTTTATCATTATATTAGCGCTGACTCACCATACAAAACCATGGCTCAGAAATTCGATCACATGATGATTTATGTTCTTATAGCAGGCTCCTACACCCCGATTACGCTTCTAAGTTTTCCATTATCAAAGGGTGTTCCTATTTTTAAAACCGTATGGATAGTAGCTCTTATCGGAATATTTATTACTCTCCTCTGGGTTAAAAGCCCAAAATGGCTTAATTCCCTTATCTACATCTCTATGGGATGGGTAATAATCTTCAATATAAAGAACGTAACCACCTACCTTTCAGCAGGCGCTTTTGCACTTCTTCTTGCAGGCGGAATCATCTACACAGTAGGTGGCATCATCTATGCCTTAAAGATAAAAGCCCTTGAGAATCGCTTCCCAGGCTTTGGGGCGCACGAACTCTTCCACCTCTTCGTAATGGCAGGAAGCCTCTGCCATATTGTAATGGTGTACTTTTACCTGATATAAGCGAAAAGTGCTGGTTTGGCACTTTTTCGCTTACTTTTTTCTTGTTTTTTTCTTGTTTTCTTCTTTTTTCAATAGGCGTTTGCGAAACGCCCAAAGCCGTGTAAATACGGCATTTTTTTGTTGCTAAAAACAAAAATCTCCTCACGGTTTGTGATATAATAGAGTTGACTAAAAACCATAAATCACGCCCCGAAAGGAGACATTACTATGATAACACAAAAACAACTCTCTTTGGCAGATATTTTTGAAAATTGTAAAGAAATTTATGAATCCGACAAACCTCAATTTCTTACTCTGCTCGAAAATCACATTGACCTTGATTCAATTATTCCACCTTCTTTTTTTCGGCATTATTACGCTGATACAGGGCAAGACAAAGCTTTCCTTGAATAACGTTGATTACATCTTCAATGAAAATGGTATTCCCTGTTGTCCTCATGACCCCTCTCTTCCAATGAAGCGCGAAGGCAGCAAATCTCATTTGAGAAATAAACTTCCTACAATGAAATTTGTTTGTCCCAAGATGAAGTGGGAATACAATCGTGACGACAAATCAAAACGTCGCGTTTGCCATTGCGACAACCCCTGTACCACATCTTCTTGAGGAAGAATGATTTATGTTTATCCCGAAAAAAATCTTAGAGCTTACCCCGGTGTAGACCGCGATTCTAAGGAATGGGATGACACATACAAAATCAGGGTAAATGTCGAAAAATCCATCAATCATTTCAAAGACAGCTTCTGTGTTGCAAATCGCAAGACGACAAATGAAAAAACGCTTCATGCCGATTT
>JAILGL010000040.1 GCA_024696825.1 Lachnospiraceae bacterium | reverse complement strand
CCCATGGCGATTACGTCACAGCCGTTATTTTCAGCAGTTAGGCGCATTTCTCCAAGGGAGTATTCTCCCATATAACCTACTCCATGGGATAAAAATAGCTTGTGTCCCTTTATTTTTAGAATTACATTTTTAGGAAGTCTGTAATCGTAGTCCATATTTCCCTTTAAAAATATAATGTCCTTGGTGGTTTCAACTGCTATCAGAGTAGGATCAACCTCTAAATCCCCCAGGTGAATGATTAAATCCACATGCTTATTAAGCCTTGCAAATACCTTTCTTAGGTTTAATATATCACCATGAGAATCACTGACAAATAGGACTTTTTTAATATCTCTATCGCTAAAATCCACCTCTTCATCAAATATCATGTTATCAAGAGTTCTTTTCATGTGTCACCTCTTTTTACATTAACCTCACTTAGTCCTTAAGGATTCCTCTTTCCTTTAATGTCTCATACATTTTTACGAGAGCTTTGCCTCTGTGACTGATTTTATTTTTCTCCTCAGGAGTAATTTCAGCTGTAGTAAGATTTCTCTCAGGAAGTAAGAAAATAGGGTCGTAACCAAAGCCATTCTCGCCTTTCTCGCTAAAACCAATCTGACCTTCTATGGTTCCTTTGGTACTTATAACCTCTCCATTTGGAAATGCACAGGCGATAACGCATACGAATCGTGCACTTCTCTCTTCCCCCTCAAGGCCTTCAAGCTCCTTTATTATATGATTATTCTTCTCAGTGTAAGGCACGTCTCTTCCAAGATATCTCGCTGAGTAAATGCCTGGCGCTCCATTTAAGGCATCCACCTCAAGACCGGAATCGTCTGCAAGGACCATTTCTCCTGACACTTCACAAATCTTCTTAGCCTTGATAATAGCGTTTTCCTCAAATGTCTTGCCGTCCTCGATTATCTCAACATCAAGTAAACCCGCATCTTTCAGGGACAGAAGCTCGATGCCGTCACCCTTTAAGATTTCTCTCATTTCTTTAATTTTTCCTTCATTTCCAGTTGCAACTATAATCTTCATAATCAATAATCTCCATTTCCGCTAGTAAAGTATAGCTAATTTATACTTTATTACATCCTTGTCTATTTGTCCATAAAATGTTATACTGTTTAATAAGACAGTTTCGAAAATATCGCTATATTTTAGTAAATTGATTGAAAGAAAAAATGGAGGCAAATGTAAATTATGCAGAAAAACTATGATTTAAAAGGAACCTGGGGATTCCGTCTGGATAAAGAAAAAGAAGGTATCGAAAAAGAATATTATAATTCTGATTTTGACGATACAATTTTGCTTCCAGGTATTACTTCAGCGCAGAATAAAGGTGAGAAAAATGAAGCTAGAGAAACTGAATGCTTAACCTGCGATTATCTGTTTGAGGGCTATGCCTGGTATTCTAAGGAAGTGACCTTAGATGAATACTCAGAGGATTCTGTAATCCTACTTAATTTAGAGAGAACCAGACTTTCCACTCTTTGGATTGATGGAAAAATGGTGGGAAATTATGACTCCCTTACCACTCCTCACAAATATGATATTTCCAACTTTGTTAAGAGTAAGAATTTTAAGATTACTCTGCTTATTTCTAATGTAGATTATCCAACCAAGGGTGGTCATCTGACCTCTCCTGATACCCAGTCAAACTGGAATGGAATAATCGGAGATATTAGTATTAGCGTATGTCCGCCTGTTTACATCAGTAAGGTTACAACCTATCCTGATGCAAAGTCCAGAACTGTACAGGTTAAGACAAAGATTAATAATACCACCGATAAAGCTGTAAAGCTTATGCTTTCCATGGACGCAACTCTTATGGAGGTTAGCGGTTTAATAGGTAATCCACTTCATACCGTATGTGAAGAGGTGGAGGTCGGTCCTGGTGAAAGCACCGTAAATACAGATTATTATATGGGTAAATACGCCGAGCTTTGGAGTGAATTTAACCCTAAGGTTTATAAATTAAATGTATGTGCAAAGACTGATGGTTATGAGGCTGACAAAGAGGCTACACATTTTGGTCTTAGAGATTTTGAAACAGATGAAACAAGATTTCTTATTAATGGAGATAAGACCTTCCTTCGCGGAAAACATGATGGACTTATTTTCCCACTTACAGCAGCATTTCCAACTACTCTTCTCGAGTGGGTTCATGTTTTAAATATTTCAAAGAGCTATGGCATCAATCATTACAGATACCATACCTGCTGCCCACCTGAGAATGCATTTCTTGCTGCAGACCTTGTGGGTATCTATATGGAACCACAGCTTCCATTCTGGGGCACCTTATCTGCACCGGGCGATGAATGGCATAACCCGGTAGAGCATAATTATCTTGTAAGTGAAGGCTTTAAAATGTTAGATTACTACGGTAATCACGCTTCATTTTGCATGATGAGCCTTGGAAATGAGCTTTGGGGTGATAAGTTTACCATTAATGAGGTTATGAAGGAATATCGTGCCTATGATAACAGGCATCTTTATACACAGGGCTCTAACAACTTCCAGCACGCTCCTTTAGTTGTACCTGAGGACGACTTCTATGTTGGAGTTCGTTTAGATCCATTTGGAAGACATTTCAGAGGCTCCTATGGTATGTGCGACACACCACTTGGTCATATACAGACTGACGAGCCTTCTACTACCTATAATTACGATGAGATAATCCATCCAACTGAAACTGACACCGAAAAGGAAAATGCAGGTGAAGAGGTTGAGATTCAGTATGGAACCGGCGTTAAGAAGGTAAAGGTTGGAGAAGAAGATTCTGCTTCCTTAATTCCTGAGATTCCGGTAGTATCTCACGAGGTTGGACAGTTTGCGGTATATCCTAATTTTAAGGAAACCGAGAAATATACAGGTCCACTTAAGGCTTATAATTACGATATATTTAAAGAAAGACTTGAAGCTAAGGGAATGCTTGATTCTTCTGAAGACTTTTTCTTTGCAAGTGGAAAGCTTTCAGTAGACTGTTATAAGGAAGAACTTGAATCTGCTGCCAGATCTAATTATATCGCAGGTTATCAGATACTTGATATCCAGGATTTTAATGGCCAGGGAACCGCTCTTGTGGGAATTCTTGATAGCCTTATGGAATCAAAGGGACTTGTTACTCCTGAAAAATGGCGCGGCTTCTGTTCATTTGTAATCCTTATGGCTAAGTTTGATTCTTATGTGCTTACAGGCAATGACAGATTTAGCTTCGATGCCTGCATGAGATATAATGGTCCTGTAAAGCTTCAGAGAGCATCTCTTCATTGGAAGCTTAATTATCTGGAGGTTCCAAACAGCAAAGAATTTGTAAATGTATCTGATGCCTATAGAGACTGGGATATAACCAATGTAATAAGCGAAGGATATATAGTTATCGAGGATTACAGCTATGACCTCACTGAACTGGGTATGGTAAGCGTTAAGCTTCCACCTGTTACAGAGCCAACTCCTATAAGACTTACCTTAAGTCTTGATTATACAGATATAGAGAATTCTTATGATTTATGGGTTTATCCTACAAATAGTCTTACTGACAGCACTTTAGCTGCATTTAAAGATGTTAAGCAGATTGAGTGTAAGGCTAGAGAGGGACTTCAGTTTGGAGCTCAGACCTTTGCTAAGGAAGAGGATAGCGAGGGCAATGTAATAGAGCATGAAAAGCCTGCAAAAGAGCCTATTCCAGAGGCTGATGTATATACAACCTCTATTACACAGGATAGCGGTACACTTCATATAACTAACAGTGTAGATGAGGCCAAATCCCTTACAGATAAGGGCGAGAAGGTTCTCCTTCTTCCATATGAGGTTAGCGAGTCCATTAGAGGCTTCTACTGTGATGATTTCTGGTGCTATCCAATGTTTAGAAATATCTGTGATTGGATGAAGAAACCAACTGCTATCGGAACCATGGGACTTCTTATAGATAATGCCCATCCGGCCCTTAAGGAATTTGCTTCCCAGAAGTACTCCACACCTCAGTGGTTTAAGCTTATAAGTAATGCTGATACTCCTATTCTTGACGAGGTTACATCAGCAGATTACAGACCTATCGTTCAGGCTATAGATAACTTCGACAGAAATCATAAGCTTGGTCTCTTATTCGAGGGTAAGGTAGGTAATGGTTCACTTCTTGTCTGCACCACAAGATTTAAAGACATTATGGATGCAGTAGAGGTTCAGGCCTTTGTAAAATCCATCACAGACTATGCTTTAAGTGATGAATTTGCACCTGAAAAGGAGCTTGATTTAGATAAGCTTAAGACAGTGCTTTAATAATTTATGTTATTTAAGCCTGCTAATAAATTATGATATTTATTCCTTTAAGATTATACAATACAAAAGATGCCGTGAATAATATATTCACGGCATCTTTCTTTTATTATTAAATCTATTATTAAGTTCTTAAAAATATTTATTATGCTTCTTAAATTATTTACTTAATCTAATAATCTAAGATTAAAGTCTCTTCATGAGCTCTTCTCTCTGAGTCTCATAACCAGGCTTTCCAAGAAGTGCGAACATGTTCTTCTTGTAGCTTTCTACACCAGGCTGGTTAAATGGATTAACTCCAAGAACATAACCGCTTACGCCACAGGCAAACTCGAAGAAATAGAAAAGCTGACCAAGTGAAAGCTCGTCCTTAGCTGGAACCTTAATTACAAGGTTTGGAACATTACCATCTGTATGAGCAAGCTGTGTACCCTTCATAGCGCTCTTGTTAATGAAATCAAGTTCCTTACCTGCAAGATAGTTAAGACCATCAAGATCAGATTCCTCTTTCTTAAGTGTAACATCCTTAGCTGGAGTCTCAAGCTCAAGAACTGTTTCAAACATAAGTCTTGTTCCATCCTGAATGAACTGACCCATAGAATGAAGATCAGTAGTAAAATCACAAGCTGCCGGGAAGATACCCTTGTTATCCTTACCCTCACTCTCGCCGTAGAGCTGTTTCCACCACTCTGCTACGAAATGCATACAAGGCTCATAGTTACAAAGAATCTCAACTGACTTGCCTCTTCTAAGAAGAATGTTTCTAAGAGCAACATACTTAAGAGCATCATTGTTCTCAAAATCACTATTTAAGCAAATCTCACGCATTGTAGCTGCGCCTTCCATAAGCTTATCTATATCAGCACCACTTACTGCGATTGGAAGAAGACCAACTGCTGTAAGAACTGAGAAACGACCTCCTACATCATCAGGTACAACAAATGTTTCATAACCCTCTGCTGTTGAAAGACTCTTTAAAGCTCCCTTTTCCTTATCTGTTGTAGCATAGATTCTCTTAGCAGCTTCTTCCTTACCATACTTCTCTTCAAGCTTCTCCTTGAATACTCTGAATGCTACAGCAGGCTCAGTAGTAGTACCTGACTTACTGATAATATTTACTGAAAAATCTCTGTCTCCGATAACATCTAAAAGCTCTGAAATATATGTTCCACTTAAGTTGTTACCACAGAAATAAATCTCAGGAGTCTTACGAACTTCCTTTGATACACTATTATAAAAACTATGTCTTAAATACTCAATGGCAGCTCTGGCACCAAGGTAAGAACCTCCGATACCTATAACTACAAGAACCTCTGAATCAGCCTTAATCTTTTCAGCTGCAGCCTTAATTCTGGAGAACTCCTCTTTATCATAATCAACAGGAAGATCAATCCAACCTAAGAAATCATTTCCTGCACCGGTACCCTTGGTAAGTACTTCCTTACCTGCAAGTACGATGTCCTCCATAGCACTAAGCTCTTCTTTTGAAACAAGATCCTCGACAAGTGAACTGTCGAATTTTACATAATTTGACATAACTATCTCCATTCTAATAATTTCTGGTTTTCGGAAATTCTCCAAAAACTCCGAGTATCATTTTAATCATTTTATTATAATAAATCAAGTACTATTATAAAATACTTTTGATTTTTATAAGTAAATTTTGTGCTACTTCTTCCTTTGACATAATTGGAAGCTCTATTTTTTCGGCACTTGTAACTATTGTAACCACGTTGGTATCAGTTCCAAAACCTGCCCCCTTAACCTTCAGGTTGTTAGCAACAATCATGTCCAGGTTTTTCTTCTGCAATTTTTCCCTTGAATTCTCAAGCATATTTTCAGTTTCCATGGAAAAGCCCACAAGCACTTGATTCTTCTTATGCTCACCAAGATATTTTAAAATATCGTTAGTTCTCTTAAGCTTTATGGAAGCCTCGTCGCCATCCTTCTTTTTAATCTTTTCAGTGGCAACTGATTCCGGAGTATAATCTGCAACTGCTGCCGACTTAACAACCACATCCTGCTTGTCATATTCAGCCACAACTGCATCATACATATCCTTGGCACTATTTACATTTATAACCTTCACGCCCATTGGAGGAGTGAGATTTACAGGACCCGTAACAAGGGTTACATTAGCGCCCATATTTCTTGCTACCTTTGCAATGGCATATCCCATCTTACCTGTGCTGTGATTTGAGATAAATCTTACAGGGTCAATTGCCTCAACTGTAGGACCTGCAGTAACTAACAGGTTCTTTCCTGCAAGTATTTTATCTGCTGAAATCTCAGCCATTATGTATTCCATAAGCACCTCAGGCTCAGGCATCTTGCCCTTTCCCACATCTCTGCAGGCCAAAAATCCTGATGCAGGCTCGATTATCTTATAGCCATATTTCTTAAGCTTACTGATATTGTCCTGAACAATTGGATTCTCGAACATATTGGTATTCATGGCTGGTGATATATAAATAGGACATTTGCAGGCAAGTACTGTGGTGGTAAGCATGTCATCAGCTATGCCACCGGCAATCTTTCCGATTACATTGGCACTGGCAGGGGCAATCATAAATACATCTGCCTTCTTTGCCAGAGACACATGCTCAACCTCGAATTCAAACTCCCTGTCAAATGTATCTACTATACATTTATGTTTTGTAAGGGTTTCAAATGTTATGGGATTAATGAACTTCGTTGCATTTTCAGTCATTATAACGTGCACATCGGCATGAGCCTTTACAAGAGCACTTGCAAGGGAAGCAATCTTATATGCAGCTATACTTCCTGTAATCCCCAAAAGTACAGTTTTTCCTTTAAGCATAAACCTATTCCTTTCAGTTAATTATAAGAGTTAAACCTAATACTTTATTATGAAAGCTCGCCGTGTTTTTCGTATCTGCTGACTCTTGCAATCTTATTATCATCATCTACAAATACGACCTTTGGCTTATGAGTCTTCGCCTCTTCCTCTGTCATCTGAGCATAACTCATAATAATAACATGATCACCCTTAAGCACCATTCTAGCTGCTGCACCATTTAAGCAAATCATGCCACTTCCCGGCTCACCAGCTATGGTATAGGTCTCAAATCTGTTACCATTTTCCACGTCCACCACCTGAACATACTCATATTCATATATTCCGGCAGCTTCCATAAGCTCGCTGTCAACAGTGATACTTCCGACATAATTTAATTCTGCTTCTTTTACCACCGCGCGGTGAATCTTTCCTTTAAGCATATTAATAGTCATATTTGTTCTTCCTTTCCTAACTAAATGATTAGCATTTATCAAATAAAACAATGCCAATCTCCCTAATCTTATAAGCCTCAGGCCATTATGTCAATCCTTTTTATAAATACATCTCTTATTATGTATTAAATCATTTTAAAGGATAAAATTATCTATAAGTCTTGTCTTTCCAATGTATACTGCGATTGCGCAAAGCACCTGTCCATCAACAGTTTCCTTAGCCTTAAGATCAGGCCATGAAACCACCTCTACATAATCAATCTTTGCAAGAGGCTCCTTCTCGATGTTAGTTCTGATATCTGAAACAATAGTCTTAACATCCTTAAGACCTTCCTCAATCTTCTTTTTCTCTTCAAAAAGTGACTTAGAAAGAACAAGTGCCGCCTTTCTCTCTTCCTCTGAAAGATAGGTATTTCTAGAGCTCTTTGCAAGGCCATCAGCCTCCCTAATTATAGGGCATCCAACGATTTCTATACCGTAGCTTAAATCAGAAACCATATGCTTAATAACAGCTAACTGCTGCGCATCCTTTTCTCCAAAATAAGCTCTGTCAGGAGTTACTATATTAAAGAGCTTAGAAACAACTGTACATACACCTCTAAAATGAATAGGTCTGGTCTTACCACATAAGCCTCCTGTAAGTGTACTCATATCTACAAATGATGAGAAATCATCCAGATACATTTCCTCTGGTTCAGGATTGAAAATAAGGTCTGCACCTGCATTTTCCACAAGGCGGGCATCGTGATCTAAATCTCTTGGATAGGTTGCAAGATCCTCTGTAGGACCAAACTGCATAGGATTTACAAAATCACTTACTACAACTCTGTCATTATCCTTAACAGCCTTTAATATAAGGCTCTCATGGCCCTCATGTAAGTAACCCATAGTAGGTACAAGTCCCACTGAAAGACCTTCTTTTCTCCACTCTCTAACCTGATCTCTAACCTCTTTTATTGTTTTTACTATTTTCATAGCGACCTCCAAATTTTTAATGTTTTTTCTTTTTATTTATTATTTTTAATATAAATATATCAGTATTAAATATATTTAATGCATTTAAATTAGCTGTTAAATCAACCGTTAAATTTACCCTTAACCTCAGCCATAACCTCTTCATCAATCTTATAGGTATGCTCCTTCTCAGGATAAGCAGCTGCCTTAACTGCATCGATATAGCCCTTAAAGCCCTTCTTCATTTCCTCACCAACATTTGCAAACTGCTTTACAAACTTTGGTCTGTAATCTGAGAACATACTGAGCATATCGGCATAAACAAGCACCTGGCCGTCACAACCGTTACCGGCACCGATTCCGATAGTTGTTATGGAAAGCTTCTCAGTAATAAATGTAGCGAGATCTGCAGGTACACACTCAAGTACTACTGCAAATGCGCCTGCTTCCTGAACTGCAAGTGCGTCCTCCACAAGCTTCTTTGCTGCTTCAGAGGATTTACCCTGAACCTTGTAACCGCCCATGGCATTAATAGCCTGAGGAGTAAGTCCGATGTGAGCACAAACAGGAATTCCTGCTTCCACAATCTTCTTAATAATAGGAGCAACCTCTACTCCCCCTTCAAGTTTAACTGCATTTGCACGGCCCTCTTTCATTAAGCGACCTGCATTTACGAGAGCATCATACTCTCCTGTCTGATAAGACATAAATGGCATGTCACAGACAATAAGTGTATTTTTAGCACCTCTTGCAACTGCGCTGCAGTGGTGAATCATATCTTCCATAGTTACTGAAATAGTATCTTCATAACCAAGCATTACATTTCCTAAAGAATCACCTACGAGAATTGAATCAACGCCAGCCTCGTCCATAAGCTTAGCTGTTGAATAATCATAAGCTGTAAGCATTGTAACCTTCTCACCATTTAATTTTGCTTCCTTATAAGTATTAACTGTTTTCTTCATAACTCTATCCTCTCTTTCGCTTATTCTCTGCGATCACAGCACATTCCTGTGATAAATTATCATAAACCTCTAAGTATCTGTTTTTCTTCTCTTCGTCACAAATCAAACCATTAATGGCATCTCTATGCCTGTTTACGGTTTCATAATCTCCTCTTTCCACAGGTCCTGTGAGTGCCCCCTCACAGCCTCTTGCAAATACACTGTCCAGATTGGTTTTTGCAAGCTTTTCTATGGCAAGATAACCTTCTTCTTCGCTAAAATCACACTCTTTAAGAAGCTCCACCGACTCATTAATAATACCCACAACTAAGTTACTGGCATATACCATAGCCGCGTGATACAAAACCTTTTTGTCCGAAGGAATAATTCTAACCTTATGTCCAAGGCCCGTTAAAAGCTCTTCAATGGTAGAAACAGCCTCACTATCCCCTTCGAGAGTGAAATTAACATTGTTAAATTGTTTATATATTGAGAATTTATCCGAAAAAGCAAATATTGGATGTATAGAGCAGACATGCGCTCCGGAATTCTTAGAATCTTTGAAAATATCAGATGACAATGCTCCGCTGCAGTGGCAGATTATCTTGTTCTTAATATCAAACCTCGCAATGTAATCCCATACGTCCTTTATAGCAGCATCACTAACTGTTATAAAAAGGGTATCACTCGCTTTGACCAAATCTTCAGCGTCATCGTACAACTTCGTCCCGGTAAATGTAGCACTTTCCTCTGCGCTCTCCTTAGTACGACTATAAAATCCTACGACTTCAAGACCAGCCTCACTAAAGACCTTGCCTAGAGTAGTTCCGACCTTACCGGCACCTATAAAACCTAATTTCATATCATCACCTCCTGTAGTAACAGGGGGCATTTCATCTGATGCAGTTTCAATCCTTTGAATACCGCTCAATATACTTGAAAATTTGGAAAATATATATTCTATTTTCCAAGCAAATAATATCATAATTTATACCAACTGGCAAGAAAAATTTAAAGCGAAAAAAACCTCTGTCCGGTGGCAAATTTTTGCTGTAATGATTCGTGGACAATGTCCTGTGGAGTAAGGTTTCCAATAAGCATAGGAGAGTTTTTATCATGTAGCTTCATATTAGCTTTTACAACCTCTGTGTCGTAATTTGCATAGCAGTATTTACAGCCGTGACCACAGCTGTTATAGGCTCCAATATCTCCTCCAAGAAGACAGTTGCAGCCCTCTCGGACGTTATATTTATTACCTCTTAGAACTATCTCTTCCTGAAGAACTCTCTCCACATCTTCCTTTGCCATGCAGCCGGTAACTACAGCTCCTGCCCTTTCAAATTCAGGATTTTCAAGACAGGTTTTTACTCTCATACCCACCTTCTTCGCTTCATTTACAAAATACTCTATAAGCTCCCACTGAATATCCATGGGAACTGTCATGGCTTCAGGGAAATTTTTAATGGTTTTTTCATACATATCTATGAAGCTCACAATCACTTCATCCGTATAGCCGGAAAGGGTTGTGACCATTTTAGAAAATGCTTCTTTATGAAAATCAACTGTATATTTTTCACTTATAAAAATAGGATCGTAGCGGAGAGCCATGGCATTTTTCCCACAAAACTCCGATACTCTTTTGAAGGTTTCAAGGACCTTAGGGTACTCCGGAACATTTGGCTCTATCTCCCTTCCGTAGGGCGTTATAGTTATATGAAAAATCTTTTTAAATGCATCTAATTCATGAAATCTTTCAAGCATTGGCTCAGGATTTTTTGAGCAAAAACATATAATATCCACTACCTCAGGATTTATCAAATACTTAGTCACCTGAGTTGGATAAAAGGGATTTCGCACAAGTACATAGCCCTCTTTAATTCTATTGTAGAACCAATCGCTATAATAAGCAGGAATATCGGTTCTCTGACCTGTATTTAATATCATATTGTAATTCCTTTCTTTTATAGCAGGCACTTACTTTTCTTATGCCTTTTTCTTATTACTTAAGAAGTTTACAACTCCTGCAACCACGATAAATACTGAGCCTATGTAGGAGAATATATCCGGTATCTCGTTTAAAACGAAGAAGCCCATAAGCCCTGCAAAGAGTATCTGGGTGTAATCATAAACCGATATATCTCCCGCCTTTGCGTGAGAATATGCGGCGGTTATGGAGAACTGACCACCTGTAGCAGCAAGTCCCGTAAGTATTAAAAATATAAACTGTATAGGAGTCATAGCCACAAAATTAACTATCATATATGGAATGCAGCAAATGCATGAAAATACTGAAAAATAAAATACAATTATAAAGCTGCTTACGCCGCCCTTGCTACATTTACGAAGAAGGGTATAGGCAAGACCTGCACTCATGCCTCCGATTATTCCTATAAGAGCAGGGAAATTAAATATGTTATGAAGCCCCGGTCTAAGGATAATTCCTGCACCTACAAGGGCCATAATTACGCAGAAAATCTGAGTTCTGGTGGCCACCTCTTTAAGCACAAATATAGAGAAAATAATTGCAAAAAATGGTGATAGTTTATTAAGCATGGATGCGTCTGCTATGTGAAGTCTGTCAATGGCATAGAAGTTACAAAATATGCCAATGGTTCCAAATATGGCACGTCCGTTCAGAGTTAAAAAATTACCCTTTATGGATGAAAATTTTGGCCTGTTTTTTATAATAAGTCCACCTGCAAAAATAATGGCAACTACATTTCTAAAAAAGGCTTTTTCTATGGTTGGCAAATCCCCCGAAAGCTTTATAAACAGGTTCATTAACGCAAAGAAAAACGCAGCGAAAATTATATACATTATTCCCTTTTGTTTCTCTTTTAAGGTGTAATTTTTATCAATATTTTTTTCTATTTTTTCTTCGATTTTTTCTTTATTATTTTTCATAATTATCTGTCTTTTCTTTTTATTTTTTCTGGTTATTATTACCTTATGGTTTATATTATAGGTTTAATATTTTTAAGTCTTAAATATTTTATATTATATTTTTATTTCCGACAACTGTTTATCTCAAAGCATATTAAAAGGGCTAATAGAAAACTATTAACCCTTTGTAAAATCTAATATTTAACTCCAATATTTAATTCTAGTATTTAATCCCAATTTATTTACTACATAAATCAGCCTTCCGTAGCACAAGCCTTTACGCAAAGGTTGTTATAGCCAAGGTCGTAGGCATCATACCATTTCTTATATTTTAAGAAGCTCTGGTTCGCAGCTGCGCCATAGGTAAATTTGATACCTGACATGCTAAAATTACTTCCCTCTATAGGTACTAAGGTAGAGGTTTTAGAATCCTTTTTATAAACTACAGAAACTGCAAATTTCTCACCAGGCTCTATGGTTACAGCCTTCTTAAGCTTAACTGTATAGTAGCCTGTTCTCTTCTTCGTTCCTGAACTGGTAGCAGCCGACACAAGAGTTCCTGAATTAGGATTCTTGCTGGTAAGATCCTTGTAGCATTTAACTGCAAACTTCTGATTTTTCTTAATGGTATAGAAGGATACGGCCTTTATTTTCTTAGGAGTATCAGTATTGTTAGTATAGACATTAGCTGCCTCAACAGCTCCTGAAAATGCCTTTGAGGTATCTGAATAACCCATTCCGTCATACTGATAAACTGTGGAATAAAGATTGGCCTTTGTAGCTCTCATTGAGAAAATATCAGTTATGGACTGGTCATAATAAGATAACCAGAAATAACCCTTATCACTTGAAGTTCCATAGCTGTTTGCCACAAGCCATGCACCATTTTTCTTAGGCTTAATCTTAAATTTATTCTTGGAATAATTATCATTCCATCCAACTATGGTAACGCAGTGATTAGCATAGGTTTCTGCGTATTTCTTAGTGATGGCATTCTGATAATAATTATAAACACTGTCACTGGTATATCTTACATAGGATGACTTGTAATATACAGAAACATCCAATGCACCGTATTTCATCAAAGCCTTCTTAATAACCTTATTACCTGCGCCTGTATAGCATATGGCATTCTGCAATCTTACACTCTGCTTGTAACGAAGAGCTTCGCCATTTTTCACCATATAAGCAACTGTATCTACAAGCTCGCTATAGGTAGTAGCCTTAAATGGAGCGAGACTCTCAAATACTGCGCCTGAACCTCTTGCAAGGGTAAATACAGCAAGAGATGCTGAACCACCACTAAGGTATGGTGTAATGTCTTCAGCTGAAACCTCAGAAGCATTTCTTGAAACTAAGGAATTACGCATAAGAGCGGTCTGAACCTCCGGATCCTCTGCACTTGCTGCTCTCGCATTTATGGCAGATGCCTGAGAAATCTTTTCATCCGCTACTCCTTCAGTCTCTGCAGAGCTTGTATTAGCAGCGCCTCTCGCAACCTTAGTGGCTGTAATTCCATCATTATAAACTAAATCTGATTTATCCTCTGATTTATGATAAGCAAACCAAACCAGATGATTTTCAGAAAGATTTGCCTTTGATTTTGTAAGAACATTATTTTTAATAGCACTGGACTCTAATGCCTTAAGAGCCGCAAATGCCCAACAGCTACCTGTAACCCCCTGATCCTTAATGGAGGTTGTAAGCTTTTTCTTCCTTAAATCATATTTCGTTGGAATGGAAGCAGCACTGGCCTTTACGCCTGTAAAAGAGCCACTGCAAAGTACTGCCATTACAAGTACTAAACAAAATGCAATGCAGGAAGCAAATGCATTTTTCTTTTTATAAACTGATACTTTTTCACTATTCATACAAATATACCTCTAATTATTATTCCTCTAATTTTTAAATACTTAATTCTACTTGTCGGAATCCTGTTTGTCTTTAAGGGCAGCACAGCCTGGACAGCCTGCACAGCCATTAGGATTATTACCAACCTGAACCTGATAATCAAACATTGATGTAATAAGACTTACAGCCTGGACACTTATACCCTTTCCCTCTCCTGTAAAGCCCATATTTTCCTCAGTGGTAGCCTTTACATTGACTCGGTCCAAATCTATATCCAATACCGTAGCGATATTATTTCTCATCTCATCTATGTATGGCCTTAACTTCGGCCTTTGAGCTATGATGGTTGCATCAACATTTTCTATCATGTAGAACTTGTCATCCAGCATTTTCTTAACTTCCTTCATAAGCTCCATGCTGGAAGCTCCTTCATACTTAGGATCTGTATCCGGAAAATGCTTTCCTATGTCTCCAAGAGCTGCTGCTCCGAGAAGGGCATCCATAATGGCATGCAATAAGACATCTGCATCTGAATGACCTAGAAGTCCTTTTTCAAAATCTATGGTAACGCCACCTAATATTAACTTTCTTCCTTCAACAAGCTTATGTACATCATAACCTGTACCTACTCTCATAAGAACCTCCAAAATGTCATAAAAGGTCCAAATCCCCTTAAACCCTTTATTTATGATAAAACGCATATATGTCAAAAAAATTATATTTTTATGGACTTTTAGCGATATTTTTACTTTCACATTATAGCACTACTTACCTATATAAAAAAACATTTTTTGGAAATAATTTCCTTTATTTTACAAGTATTAAGCTATTATTAACAAGACTTTTATTATTTTCATTTTTCTCTTGACAAGGTTTCATTTGTTTGCTATATTATATAAGTCGCTTGTCTGTAGGCGCTGATAAAGTGCTTTAAAGTATCAGGCATAAGACTTTTAAGGGATCTTAGCTCAGCTGGGAGAGCATCTGCCTTACAAGCAGAGGGTCACAGGTTCGAGCCCTGTAGGTCCCATTTATGGCGGGATAGCTCAGTTGGCTAGAGCACACGGTTCATACCCGTGGTGTCGTGAGTTCAAATCTCTCTCCCGCTACTTTATTTCTAATAAAATTTTGAAAGAAAGTACCACTTAGTGGTATTTTTTTTTGCACAAAAAGAAAAAACAGAGGCACCTTTTGATATTTCCTGTATTTTTACAGGTACCATATCATTTAGGTAACCCCTGTTTATTTTATTTAATCATATTCATTTTATTTTTTTCGTTTCATTTTCTCCAGTCTCATTTATCAAGTCGATTTTTTCATTAACTTTAGTCGTAGCTTACACGCCGACTAATTCAATTTACTCGTCCTCAAGAGAGGTTGTAGCATGTACCTTTACGAATCTGTCGTAGCAGGTGAACATATTATCTACATCCTTTGGCTTAGTTCCCTGTGTAAGAGCACTTACAACTGGAACAAGGATGAGTGAGAATAACATACTAAATACACCTGAATAAAGTGAGTTTCTAAATATAAATGTAAGTACAGGACCTGATACTGTAAGAACTCCTAATGAAACAAGAAGCTGAACTATCATGATACTTACACCAAATATAAAGCTTACCCAAACGCTTGCGCGGGTAACCTTCTTAGAATAAAGTCCATACATAAATGGAGCTAAGAAAGCACCTGAAAGTGCACCCCATGAAATACCCATGAGCTGTGCGATAAATGTAACTCTTGACTTAGCCTGTACTATAGCGATAGCTGCTGAGATTATAATAAATACAGCAACGAATATTCGAAGAATAAGCATTTTCTTCTTTTCATCCATATCCTTCTTTGTAAGAGGACCGATGAAGTCTAAGGTAAGAGTTGAACTTGAAGCAAGTACAAGTGATGAAAGTGTTGACATTGAAGCAGATAAAACTAAGATAAGTACTACTGCTATAAGAATGTCAGGAAGACCTGAAAGCATAGTAGGAACGATACTATCGAAGCCCTCTTTTAATACTGTCTTATCATCTGTGAAGATTCTTCCGAATCCACCAAGGAAATAACAACCACCTGCAACTATTACTGCAAATATTGTAGAAATGATAGTTCCCTTTTTAACTGACTCCTCATTGTTGATGGCATAGAACTTACCAACCATCTGAGGAAGACCCCAGGTACCAAGAGATGTAAGTAAAACTACAACTAATAAGTAAAATGGCTCTGGTCCAAGGAAGGATGCATAAGCACCTGTCATAACCGGTGACTCAACCTTTGCAAGCTCAGCCATAGAGCCCATGAGTCCGCCATGCTTACTTAATACTGCAAGAATTACTGCAATAATACCCACGAGCATGATTAAGCCCTGGATAAAGTCGTTAACAGCTGTAGCCATGTAACCACCGACGATTACATAGATAGCAGTAAGAACTGCCATAACGATAACGCATACTGCGTAATCTACATTGAACGCCATTTTGAAAAGTCTTGAAAGACCATTGAAAAGTGACGCTGTATATGGAATAAGGAATAAGAAGGTGATAGCTGAAGCTACTACCTTAAGCTTATTACAATCATATCTCTGTCCAAAGAAATCAGGCATGGTTTTTGAACCAAGATGCTGAGTCATAATTCTGGTTCTTCTACCTAAGATAACCCATGCAAGAAGTGAGCCTATAGCTGCATTTCCTAAACCAATCCAGGTTGAAGATATACCAAATGTCCATCCAAACTGACCTGCATACCCCACAAAAATAACTGCTGAGAAATATGAAGTACCATAAGCAAATGCTGTGAGCCATGGTCCAACCTTTCTTCCTCCAAGTACGAAACCGTTAACGTCTGTACTTGCCTTACGACAACTAATGCCGACAACTATAAATATGCTAAAAAACAAAGCTAGCATTATAATTTTTATAGCCATTTTTCAATTACCTCCTAAATAGTATTCATGAATACAAAAAAACATTACTATTATAATCTATAATATGGCCTATGACAATGAAAATATTAGAGATTATTTGCTATATTTTACATTTTTGGGTCTCAAATGCCCATTTAATAATCTTTGTGTAATTTCCACAAATATATTGCGATTTTCAAGAATTTATAGTATAATTTTACCAAAGAGACTAAAAATAATATCTTAACTGAGGAGATACTCCCATGAAAGAAAAATCATTTACTGCCAAATACAAGGAATTCATGCATAAATTGGCTAAAAATTATAAATCCATTGAAGAATTTAATTATGCTTTAATGCAGGAATTTCCAAGCATTGCGCCAGAGTATAGCATAGGAAAATTTGTATTACATTTTACTGCACCTGAATCTATGTACTCAAAGCATGGTATAGACGCAGTCTTAGATATATTCACTTCTGATAATTATTCAGAAAATGGTATATTCGAAAAAACATTTACAACTGGTGAGAATGGTACAGCCACCTTCATCTTTTATCCTGATATGTATACTGTCTGGGGTGATGATGACAAGGAAGAATTACAATTTTTTGCTGAACAGCTATTTATATATTGTGGAAAAGCAAGACTGATGGGACTTATTCGTGTTGCATCAACTCATGATTCCCTTACCGGAGCTCTTATTTATAAAGAGCTTTTTAGGCGTGGAGGAATTATGGTAGCAAGAGGAACTTTATCCAAATACAGCGCTATTTTCATGAATATTAAGAATTTTAAATTCATTAATAAAACAGTTGGTAACAATTACGGCGATGATCTCATGGCCGAGTTCGCTGAAAGAATTCTCATGTTCCTTGATGAAAACGAGTCCTTAACCCGTCTTGGAGGAGACAATTTTGTGGTGCTTGTTTTAACCCAGAGACTGGATAATTTTATCTCTCTATTTGATGATATGATGATAGAGGTTAATGCCGGAGACAAGCATGAAACCTTTAAGATAGAGGTGCGTATGGGTATCTATAACATTAAGCCTCATGATACTATGCCTAATATTATGAACTGCGTCGCCGCAGCCTTCGCTGTAGCCAGAATGGGTATTTATGGAGACCATGTTTTCTTTAAGGAATCCATGATAGAGCATGAAATTGAAAGTCAAAAGACTATAATAAAATTTTCTAAAGCCATTAAGAATAATGAGTTTGTGGTATTTTATCAGCCTAAAATATTTACTGATGATCTATCGCTTTGCGGTTGTGAAGCCCTGGTTAGATGGAGAATTGGCAATGAAATTATACCACCTGGCAAATTTATTCCTATTCTTGAAAGAGATGATAGCATTTGTAAGCTTGATTTTTACGTACTTGATATGGTTTGCAGGGATATTAAGGAGTGGAAAAAGCAGGGTATAACCCCTGTCAGAGTATCTGTTAATTTTTCAAAGAATCATCTGGTTACACCAATCTTTGCAAAAACCATTTTGGAAATAATTAACAAATATTCCATAGATCCAAGATTTATTGAAATAGAACTTACAGAATCTTCAAGCTTTGAAAATATCGAGAGAATGATTAGCTTTATCTCTACTATGAGAAGAGCTGGAATCTCAGTATCCATAGACGATTTCGGAACCGGATACTCATCTCTTAGTGCTATTAAAAGACTTGATGCAGATACTATAAAAATAGATAAGTCCTTTATAGATGGAATTGGTAAAAAGGATGATCAGATTATCCTTAAAAACATTGTTTCCATGCTAAATGACTTAGATAAGCAGGTACTTGCAGAGGGCGTGGAAAGGGATGTTCAGGCAGCCTACCTTAAAAATATCGGCTGTGATGTTATACAAGGCTATCTCTATGATAAGCCTCTTCCAAAGGAAGAATATACCAAGAGACTTATAGACAGGGATTGGTACAAGGCTAAGTAATTAATTCCTAACGTCTACTCAACGTCTACTCGTAGCTTCGCATTTCTTTTCTGGCAATTTTCCAGTCAGGCATATATTCTGACACCACCGCCCAGAAATCAGCGGAATGGTTAGGCACCAGAAGATGTGCATATTCGTGTATTACAACATAATAAATGCAGCGCAAAGGAACCTTTATAAGATTATAGCTTAGGCTTATCTTATACTTTGCCTTATTACAGGAACCCCACCTGGTATTCATGTTTTTTAACGTAATATCAGGTGATTTTTTTATTCTGTTGCCATACATTTCATCTACCTCTTCTACCACCTCTTGTATAATTTCACCGGCTTTTTTCGTAAACCAGGCGGATAAAAGTCTCATTTTTCTGGCTTTGTCATCGGGATATCTGACATTTAAAATAATCTCATTATCCACAATATCCACACATTCCAAATCACTTCTTTCCACCCTTAAGGTATAGGTTTCTCCAAGGTAATAAAATCTTTCTCCATCCTCATAGCTTCTAGTCTTAGGGTCATATTTTCTGCGCTTTTTAACCTTATTAATAGCATTTAAAATAAAGCCCTCTTCCATATAAAGAAAGTTTTCAATCTCTTTTATACTTACTCTTCTGTTGGCAGAAACATATATAGAACCATCATTTCTAATCCTTAAATTAGTATTCTTTACATTTTTTCTTTCAATCTCATAGGTTAATTCCACCCCTGAAAGAGTTATTCTTCTAATCTCTACATTGCCCATTTTATTCTCCACATATTTTCAACAAATTGCTAACAAAAACCTTGCACTTTCAGTTTAAATAAAATGCTATCAATATGATAGTAATACGAAATTTTAAGGGCTGTCAATGTGTTTTCTTACTTGTCATTATGCTAATTATGTGATACGCTTTTATAGATACAAAAATACTTATATAGAATGTGAGGTTTATATGATAGTAACACCAAAATCAAGAGGCTTTATATGTGCAACTGCTCATCCTGAAGGATGTAAGGCAGATGTTAAAAATCAGATTGAATATATGAAATCCCACCCTAAGACAGAGGGCGTTAAGAATGCACTTATTATAGGTGCTTCCATGGGATATGGACTTTCTTCAAGAATTGCTTGTGCTTACTCTGCTAATGCAGCTACTCTTGGAGTAATCTTCGATAAGCCTGCTAAGGGCGAGAAGAGAACTGCTACTGCAGGCTGGTATAACACCGCTGCATTTGAGGAATTTGCTCATGCGGATAACCTCTATGCTAAGACCATTAATGGTGATGCATTTTCAGAGGAGGTTAAGAAGAAAGCTATAGAGACCATTAAAAATGACCTTGGTCAGGTTGATTTGGTAGTATATAGTATCGCTGCTCCTAGAAGAACTACAGCAGACGGAACTACTTATAATTCAGTACTTAAGACTGTAGGTGAGCCATATACTAACCATACTATCGATCTTAGAACTAATGCTATTACAGATGTAACCATAGAACCTGCTAACGATGAAGAAATCGAAGCTACCGTTAAGGTTATGGGGGGCGAGGACTGGGAAGACTGGATTAAGGCTCTTTCCGAGGCAGGAGTTTTAGCTGATAATGCTACTACAGTAGCTTATTCATACATCGGACCTTCTCTTACACATGCTATGTATAAGGAAGGCTCCATAGGTCAGGCTAAAAAGCATCTTTACAAGACAGCTGATGAGATGAATGGTAAGTTTAACGGACTTCGCGCACTTGTATCTATTAATAAATCAGTAGTTACACAGGCAAGTGCTGCTATTCCTGTACTTCCACTTTACATCGCTCTTGTATTTAAGGTAATGAAGGAAAAAGGTCTCCACGAGGATACCTGCGAACAGATTTATCGTATGATGCATGATAGAATTTATGCACCTGACGGTCCTATCACTGACGAGAACAGATTTATCAGAGTTGATGATTACGAGATGCAGCCGGAGATTCAGGCTAAGATTTCTGAGCTCTGGGATGAGGCAACTACTGAAAATGTTAAGGAACTCGGTGACATCGACGGTTATTGGGATGCATTTTTCAAAATATTTGGATTTGGAATCGATGGAGTAGACTACGACAAAGACATTGATATTCATGTAGAGATTCCTGATCTTATAGAAATGGTATAATTTACTAATCCAGCAACAAATAAATAAGGAGGAACTTAACCGGACAATATGATTCACGTTGTAATTGACCTTGAAATGAATATCATCAAGAAGCAAGTGAATGAAGACGGTCATAAACTCAGCTCAGAGGTTATTGAGATAGGCGCTGTAAAAACTGATGATAACTTTAATATCATTGATAAATTTCAGACCTATGTATCTCCGGACTTTGGTCCTTTGACTCCAAGAATTATAAAGCTTACCCATATTACAGATGAAACTCTTGAGGGTGCTCCAAAATATGCTGAAGCGCTCCGAAGCTTCTTAGACTGGGTAGGGGACGAAGAAACCACCTTCTATTCCTGGAGTCTGGCAGATATCAGGCAGTTCATTAACGAATCTCGATATAAGGGTGCATACCTCTATGAGGTAGAAGACCTTAAGCCTCATTGGGTAGATTTCCAAAAAGTGTTTTCAGATCTTCTGGGTATTGATAAGATTATCAAGCTTAAGGATGCAGTATCCTCTGCAGATTATCAGTTTACGGGAGCCGAACATACAGCTCTTGCTGATGCCGTTAATACCACAGAAATCTTTATTCTTTCTAAAGATCCTGAGAAATTCGAAAAGGTTATGGGCCCTGTCTTAGACCTTTTTAGAGAGGATGATAAGAAAAATACTCTGTTTGATATGTGCCCTGATTACTTTAATAAATTTAACATTAATAATTCAGAGACTGATTCTTAAAAGAATTAAAATGAGACCGTAATGCTTTGATGATATGAAAAGGAGAAAAAAATAATAGCTGTTAAAAAGCTATTATTTTTTTACAGAAAACTAATATTAATATGACATTTATAATAAGCATTTATAATATTGGAGGCTCTTATGAAGGAAAGAATTTTAAACTATTATAATCACATTGATGGCATTTTAAAATCAGGCGAATATGAATATGGCTGGGAAAATTTACTGGAAGAACACAAAACTCAAATCGCTTATTTTCAGCATGAAAGATTAATCCATCTGATAGTTACGGTTTTATTTGCATTAGCTACATTTATGGCTCTTATAGGACTTGCCTGCTCTTCCAATCTTTGGTTTGCGGCAATCCTCGTACCACTTATAGTACTGCTTATTCCATACATTGGACATTACTATCTTCTGGAGAACACCACTCAGAAAATGTATGACCAATACGATGAAATACTCAAAAAAATAAGAGAAGAAAAGTAGTAAAATATACAATATTTTGTAATTCCACGATAGAAAGGAAGGATTTACATGGATAAAATAATTAAAAGTCTGTTGGAAACTGATATGGATAAATTCAGCATGGGACAGGCTATTTACCACCAGTTTAGCGATTACAAGGCCACCTGGACCTTTGAGTGCAGGGACAAGGATGTAAAATTTACAAAGGATATGGTTGAGGAAATCAGAAAGCAGATTCTTGATTACTGCAGACTCCGTTTTACTGAGGACGAGCTTGAATTCTTAAAGAGTATCAAATGGATCAAGGGCTCCTACGTTGATTTTCTTAGAATCTGGCGCCCACGCTTCGATGATTTTGTCATTACTGAAGACGCTGAATGTGGCCTTTCCATAGAAACCAGAGGTACCTGGTTAAATACTTCCATGTATGAAGTTCCTACTCTTGCCATCGTAAATGAAGTTTATTTTAGAATGAAATATAACTACGATGAGCTTTATACAAGCTTTCAGGAGAAGTTGAATGATAAGATTTCAAAGCTTAAATCCGGCGAATACTCTATCTCAACCTTCTCTGATACAGGCATGAGCAGACGCCTTTCCAGAGAGTCTCAGGACCTTTTGGTTAAGAGTCTTTCAGAGAACACCTATGCAGGCTCCAAATTCATAGGTACTTCTAATGCATACCTTGCCATGAAATACGGCGTAGCCCCTGTGGGTACTATGGCTCACGAGTGGATTATGTGTGTAGGCCAGGGTAATCATAAGCATAATCCGGCTTACTCTAACTGGTATGCCATGGATTACTGGGTAAAGGAGTATGGGGTATTAAATGGTACTGCTCTTACAGATACCATTACTACAGAATGCTTCTTAAAGGATTTCCAGCTTACCTATGCAACTCTCTTTAACGGTGTCAGAAATGATTCCGGTGACCCTGTAGAATGGGGCGAGAAGATGCTTAAGCATTATGAGAAGCTTGGTATAGATGCTTCCACTAAAACCTTACTTTTCAGTGATAAGATAGATTTTGAAAAGGCTAACGAGCTTAATAAGCATTTTAAAGACAGATCTAAGGTAGGTTTTGGAATCGGTGCTTATCTTACTAATGATACCTGCGTTCCATCCCTTAATATCGTTATGAAAACCACCTACTGCAATGGTATGGATGTGGCTAAAATTGCCGATGAAAGCGGTAAGGGAATGTGTAAGAGCAAGGCATATGTAGAATACCTGCAAAGATGTATTAATTGGAGAATGAACAATGACTAAAAATCCGGAAGACCTTATAATTCTAGGTATAGAGAGCTCCTGCGATGAAACTGCTGCAGCTGTTGTAAAGGGCGGCAGAGAGGTTCTCTCAAATGTTATTTATTCACAGATAGATATTCACACTCTCTACGGAGGTGTGGTTCCTGAGATTGCATCCAGAAAGCATATTGAAAAGGTGGATGCAGTTATAAAAAAGGCGATTTCAGACAGTAATCTTACTTTAGAGGATATAGATGTTATCGCCGTAACCTGCGGACCGGGTCTTGTAGGACCTCTTCTTGTAGGAGTTAGCGCTGCAAAGGGCTTAAGCTATGCTGCTAAGAAGCCTCTTGTAGGAGTAAATCATATAGAAGGTCATATTGCTGCTAATTATATAGAGCATCCCGACCTAAAACCGCCATTTTTAAGCCTTGTGGTATCCGGCGGACACACTCATCTCATACAGGTTAAGGACTATATCAACTATGAAATATATGGATTTACCAGAGATGATGCGGCTGGAGAAGCATTTGACAAGGTGGCCCGCGCCATAGGACTTGGCTATCCAGGAGGACCTAAGATTAACAAGGTTTCCAAAGAGGGCAATCCATTTGCCTACGATTTTCCAAGGGCTAAGACCGACGGCTCCCAATATGATTTCAGTTTTTCAGGAGTAAAATCAGCAGTCCTTAATTTCTTAAATGCTTCTAAGATGAAGGGCGAAGATATAAATGTACCTGATGTGGCAGCCTCATTCCAGCAGGCAGTTATCGAGGTTTTGGTGGAGCATACCATAAAATGTGCCAAGAACCTTGGAGAGAACATGGTTGCCATAGCTGGCGGAGTTGCTTCTAATACTGCACTTAGAGAACTTTTCCTAAAAAGAGGAAAAGAGGAAGGAATAGAAATAATCTATCCTTCCCCTGTTTATTGTACTGACAATGCTGTAATGATAGCATGTCAGGGCTATTATCGATATATAAATGGCTTTTCTGCCGATTTATCATTAAACGCAACTGCCAATCTGAAAATCGGTGACAGCATTTAATATACATAAATCTTATACAATATTTTACAATTGCTTATTAATGCATTGTAGATAGAATACTAAGTTAAAATCCTAGGCTACTTTACCGGTGTATAATCTGTAATAGTAGCCTTTTTGCTCGATTAAATCATCGTGAGTTCCACGCTCTACTATTCGACCATTTTCCATAACCATAATACAATCTGAATTCTTAACGGTGGAAAGCCTGTGGGCGATTACAAAGGTAGTTCTGCCCTTCATAAGCTTATCCATACCCTCCTGAATAATCTTCTCTGTACGGGTGTCTATGGAGCTTGTAGCCTCATCTAAGATAAGGGCAGGAGGATCAGCTATAGCTGCACGAGCAATGGCAATAAGCTGTCTCTGTCCCTGACTTAAGTTTCCGCCATCTCCCTTTATAACGGTATCATAACCATTTGGAAGACGCTTTATAAAACCATCTGCATTGGCAAGCTTTGCTGCTCTAAAAATCTCTTCATCAGTGGCATCCAGCTTACCAAATCTAATATTATCTCTAACAGTACCTGTAAACAAATGTGTATCCTGTAAAACTATACCAAGAGAATGTCTAAGGTCCTTCTTTTTAATCTTATTAATGTTAATTCCATCGAATCTGATCTTACCGTCCTGAATATCATAGAAACGGTTAATAAGATTTGTAATGGTGGTCTTTCCTGCGCCTGTAGCACCTACAAAGGCTATCTTCTGACCAGGCTTAGCATAGACCTCTATGTCATGAAGCACCATTTTATCGTCATTGTAACCGAAGTCCACCTTGTCTAAGATAACCTCACCCTCCAAAGGTACATAGGTTGTAGTATCACTATCCTTGTGGTAATGCTTCCAGGCCCATTTACCTGTACGCATAATGGATTCCTTAACATTGCCATCAGCGTCATATTCAGCTCTTACAAGCTCTACATAGCCATTGTCTACCTCAGGCTTTTCATCTATAAGCTTGAATACTCTCTCTGCACCTGCAAGGGCCATAATTATGGAGTTAAACTGCTGACTCACCTGGTTAACAGGCATACTAAAGCTCTTATTAAAGGTTAAGAAGCTTACCAGCTTTCCTATGGTCATACCTGTTGCACCATTAATGGCAAGAAGACCGCCGATTATGGCACAAAACACATAACTCATATTTCCAATCTGAGCATTTACAGGCATCATAATACTTGCAAATTTATTGGCATTATTAGCACTGTCAAAAAGCTGTTCATTTAACTCATTAAATCTCTCAAGATTTTTCTCCTCGTGGTTAAATATTTTTACTACCTTCTGACCTGTCATCATCTCTTCAATCTCACCATTTAACTTACCTAAGTCTCTCTGCTGAGCGGTGAAGTACTTACCTGATTTACCTGCAAGCTTTGCAGATACAAACATGGTTACAAATATCATAAACACTGAAACCACAGTAAGTGGAACACTGAGTATAATCATTGAAATAAATACACTTACAATGGTAATAATACTGTTGAAAATCTGTGGAATACTCTGACTTATCATCTGTCTCAATGTATCTATATCGTTAGTATAGATAGACATGATATCACCATGTGCATGAGTATCAAAATATTTGATTGGAAGGGACTCCATATGCTCGAAAAGCTCTTCTCTTAAGCCTTTAAGGGTTCCCTGATTAATATAAACCATTATAAGATTATAAAAATATGTTGAAACAATTCCTATGGCATAGAACACAGCAACACGTGCTATAGCCATAGCCAGTGGATGAAAATCAGGTTTATCCATCTTGGTAAGTGGTCTTATATAATCATCAATAAGTGTCTTTGTAAACATGGTTCCCTGAACATTTGCAAGTACACTAATTACTATTAAAATGAGAACTACTATGAACTGGAACTTATATTTTTTACCCACATAGCCCATAATTCTTTTAAATAATTTTCCAGGATTTTCAACCTTTGGAGGTGGTCCCTGCATTCTTCTTTTGCCGCCACCCTTCGGTACTCTTTTGGATGATTCTTCAGCCATAACTCTCTCCTTTTATATTCGAATATATGTAAAATTTACTAATGTTAATTTGTGCATTAATTCGCTGTTAATTCGCTGTTAATTTGCTGTTCTTTTATGTTAGTCAATATCAAAATCGCCGCTTCCTGAGGTCTGGGATTCATATACATCCCTGTAAATTTCATTAGTTTCTAAGAGCTTCTCATGGGTATCAAATGCATTGATTTCGCCCTCATGCATAACTATTATCTTATCTGCATCCTGAACTGATGAAATTCTCTGAGCGATAATAATCTTGGTGCAGCTTGGAATATGCTTTCTAAATGCTTCCCTAATCTTAGCATCAGTAGCTGTATCCACGGCACTGGTAGAATCGTCAAGGATGAGAACCTTTGGATTCTTAATAAGTGCTCTGGCAATACAAAGTCGCTGCTTCTGACCGCCCGATACATTGGTTCCTCCCTGCTCTATATGAGTTTCATATTTATCAGGCATTTTCTCTATAAACTCTGAAGCACAGGCAAGCTCAGCCGCCTTTATGCACTCCTCTTCAGTAGCATCTTCCTTACCCCAGCGAAGGTTATCTATAATGGAACCTGAGAAAAGTACATTGTTCTGAAGCACCTGTGAAACCTCATCTCTAAGGGATTCAAGGTCGTAGTTCTTTACATTTTCACCGCCTACAATTACCTCTCCTTCAGTGGCATCATAAAGTCTGCTAATAAGATTAACAAGACTGGTTTTGGCACTACCTGTACCTCCGATGATACCGATAGTCTGGCCACTTTCAATCTTAAGATTAATGTCCTTTAAAACAGAGTCCTCTGCTTCTTTATTATATTTAAATGAAACATTTTTAAATTCAATGGAACCATCCTTTACCTCAAAAAGAGGATTCTCAGGATTTACGATATCAGCCTTTTCATTAATAACCTCGGCAACTCTTTCGCCGCTGGCAATACTCATGGTTATCATAACAAAGATAAATGAGAGCATCATAAGACTCATAAGAATATTCATGCAATAAGCAAGAAGTGTGGAAAGATCACCGATTCGAAGAGTATTTCCAACTATCATCTTGGCTCCAACCCAGCTTATAAGCATGATACAACTATAGACTGTAAGCTGCATAAGAGGCATATTGATAACAATCATTTTCTCAGCTCTTAAGAATAATTTATAAACGTTATAGGCCGCCTTTTTAAATTTCTCATTTTCATAATCTTCTCTTACATAGGCCTTTACAACTCTTATTCCGGAGATATTCTCCTGCACGCTTGCATTTAAATCATCATATTTTCTAAATACTTCGTTGAAGTATTTCATAGTTTTTTTGATAAGCAAAAATAGCACACAACCTAGAAGCACTACTGCCACAAGATAAATAGATGCTATTTTTTTATTTACATAAAAAGACAGAGCCATGGCACATATAAGACTCGCCGGGGCTCTCATACACATTTTCAACACCATCTGGTAAGCATTTTGAATATTTGTAACATCAGTAGTAAGACGGGTTACAAGACCTGCTGTGCTGAATTTATCAATATTTGAAAAGGAAAATGTCTGTATATTTTCATACATTTTCTTTCTCAGATTCTTACCAAATCCCATGGATGCCTCGGCGCCAAACTTAGCTCCCAAAGCTCCAAATGTAAGGCTCAAAGCGGCAAGCACAACCATAACTGCGCCCAGTTTGTAAACCATGTTCATGTCGCTTTTTAGAATTCCCACATTTACAATCATTCCCATAACTAAAGGAATAAGTGTCTCCATAAGAACTTCTCCCAGCATAACTATGGGAGTCATTATGGATGCAAACTTATACTCCTTTACTTCTGCAAGTATCGTTTTTAACATACAAATTCCCTTCTTCTAACTATTCTTGCACTTTTTCAAGGCATTTTTCACCTAAAATCAGTATATTTTCTCTTCATCCATTTTCCGGTTACAGTCAGATCTTCATCTTTCCAACCACCGTCAAATGCTGTCACTTCAGGCTTTAATACAGATGC